>JBKOZZ010000048.1:0-50142 GCA_046726155.1 Acidobacteriota bacterium | reverse complement strand
AAGTGAACCCTGGCGCTCGACGGCGTTGGCGATTTCGGCGTAGCACTGGGCCGAACCGTCCTGAAGATTCTCGACGACGCGGCCGTTCGTATCTAATCCCAGCACGAAGCTGTAGCGCTTGGGCGCCGGCTGCAGGACCTTCGGCAAACGAGCAACAACTTTTCTGAGGAATGGACGAGGCAGCAATTTGTCGAGAGTGAGGTCGCGCGGCGACACCAGTGCCAGCCAGAATTTGTCCGTCCCGTTTGAAGAAATACCATCAGGAAACCCTGGCAGGTTGTCGATGAAGATGTCTGTCTGTCCCTGCTTTGAGCCGGTCAGCCACACCCGATGTATCCGATAAGCACCGGTTTCAACCACGAGCGCAAACGACTGATCCGGACTGACAGCGACACCGTTTGCAAAGGAAAGGTCACGCAACAATGTGCGCGTTGTTTTTGTCTTCGGATCGTAAGCCAGGAGACGCCCATTTCCGCCGTGTTCAAGGATATCGGCGGTGAAATTTGATAGTGGAAATTTGCTCGAAGCGTCGGTGAAATAGATAGTTCCATCGGCTGCGACATCGAGATCGTTCGTGCAACCAAAAGCCAGGCCGTCAGCGCTCGTAGTTAACAATGTTACGGACCCATCGGAAGCGATGGACAGCAGTCCCTTAATCGCATCGGCTACGATTAGATTGCCGTTCGGATCAAAGGACAATCCCAGTGGACGGCCGTGTGTGTTGGAGAAGATTTCCGGGCTGGTTCCATTGGCTTGCAGCCGCATGATGCGGCCATCGTCGAGTCCCGTATAAATGCGATTCTGGACATCGATGGCAACGTCTTCCGGAGCAAAGCCGTTCCCCGGGCGCGCCGCCTCCATGCCTGGTGCAAGACGTTCAACTCCCGCGAGCCTCGAGTTCTGCTGGTATTGCCCGGTCAGGGCTGGCGCGGGTGGGGGGTTCCAGGCTTGCGGCGAAATTGGCACCGGCCAAAATAGAAAGTAGAGAGCAGCTACGAAGATCAGAATTGCGAAAAGAAGGAAGAGCCGCCTGACTTTTGTCATGAGTTTTAGGGTTAAGAGGGTAAAGGATTGTAGTCTGACAGTATTTTAACGCTCGCCGCGCGCTTGCTCGACCTGGCTCTCCAGCTCAACCGCCAGCTTGAGAATTCCCGGCTGGTCCATGGGTTCGATCAAGCGCAGCGCTTCATCGAGAACTCGTCGCTGATGCTCAGGCCAGTTTGGCAACCCGGCTACGCTTCCGAACTGTCCTTCATAGAACGCTGCGCGCGGGGGCCGCACACTTTGCACCACTTCCTTATCCACCGCCAACGTCATTGTAGGAATGCCTGCCTGCTCAACTGCGCGAGCGACCAGCGAAACAGATTGATGGCATACAAGCGAGGCGGGAATCAACAATGCCGCTTGCACTTCGTATCTCTTGATGCGTTCAACGAGGCGAGGAACCATCTCTTCAACCAGAGCGGCCGCATCTGGTATGAAACCACAAAAGCTCCAGAACACCGGGTTCAGTTGGCCAATGATTCCATTACTTTCAAACTCAAACAGACGACTGAGGGGCAGCAAGGAGTTGCTGTCACTCTGAACGGCCGTTGGATCGTAGCCTCGCGCGGCAAAACGCAGGTCTTCCGGTTCTATCTGAGACGGAACCTCACGAAAACTGAGATCGCCACGCGCCGCCATCGTGTCGAACGACGCCGTGCCGTCGATGTAGGCGCCCGCGGATGAAATGAGCGCGAGGTTGAGCATTGGCAAAGCCCGACGGGCCGGCGAAAAAGGTGCGCGACTGTTCTTCACAAAAGGATACGAGTCGCCAAGGTCATCGTTTCCGTCAACGAGGTCACGGTCGTTTAGCCAATCGGTGTAGCGTCTACGCCACTCGGCAATGTTCTCGATAATTTCCAACGCGCTGCACTTCCCCTCGTCGGCATTGATAGCAGACAAAACTGAAGCTCGCCAACGCTCGTTATGGTTTTGTAAAGCAACTTGGATACGGCTTGAATCTGGTTTCGTCGATACTAACGTTATGTTTGACTTCCGTCAGCTGATAGATTAGGCCCTCTCCCGAGAAAGCATCCTGGCGTATTTTGAAAGGCAGCCTAACGCCATCCACCTCCCGGTAGTCCTCATAGTAGGTATTACCTTTGCGCAATAACAGTCCACTTTCAACCTCGAAGAACCACTTTTCAAAACCCATGCGCACTACGTAGGCCTCTTTCTCGCCTATCTTTTCTTTCCCGATAAGAACCGCGCCAGGATAAAGCTCCTTGAGTTTGGTCTGCCGGTTGAAGACAGCCTCGTACCTGGCGACTTCAAGCCCTGGCCCGGTGAATCTTATAAGGCCCTGAAGCGGGTCCTGCAACCACGCACGACTTCCGTCAAAAGTTTGTTGCATAACGCCAAAGCCGTAGGCATTGATTAACAAGCTCGATCGGTTGGGAGCCTGCTCGTCAAGTTCGAGGATCCCGGTAAAGCCGAGTGCAGTAACCTCGACCGTTCCTTTCGAGACACGGCTGGTCAGTTTTCCAAATGCGTTCCTGCCTCCGCTTGCCTCAATGTACTTTTCAAGGATCGAATCAACTGACGGTGCGCCTGGGATTTCCGCTGACTTTACTACGGTCATAGATTCTTTGGCCGGAGGTGCCGGCGCCGGTGAGATTGTAACGATGGCAGGCGCAACTGCCGAGGGCGGATCCTTTACGATCCGCACACTCGGAGCGGTAGGCACGGAGACTGGCGGTGGGGACGTCACGTGAACATCTTCGATTACTCCAACAATCTCTCCTCGTTTCGCACCCCAGAGAATTTCGTAGCGCAGCCGGCGAACTGCAACCGCGAGCTGAGGGTCGCCGCCGCGGAGAAGAGTTTTGCGGCTGAGCGTCACCGTCAAGTTTGGATTGATACCATGCCCCTCAATGTGGTAGCCAAACGAAGTTTCGTAGTTGGCAAAACCATATTGGAAAAGGGCGCCTGTAGGCAGCTTCTTAATTGCTGACGGTAAGGTATTGCCAGCGCTTCTTTCGCCGACCAGGATTGCGCGGCCCGCCTCTTGCAATCCGCTTGCAAACATTTCTCCGGCTGATTGGGTTGACCCATCAAGCAAGATAACCAGTGGACCGGAATAAGGAGACGTCTGAGGAAATGCAAACAGCGGGATGCGTCCGGTACGCGTTTGCATTGTTCCCATAGAAATTGGATTGGTTTCCAATAGGCCGGTTAAGCCGCCAACCATTCCCAGCAGACCGCCTTGATTGCCGCGCAAATCCAGAATGATTCCAGGCGCATTCTTCATGGTGCGAAGTGCGCCGCACAGCTTTTCCATCAACGAAGGTACGAATGCATTGAAGCGAATGTATCCTAAGCCGCCTGGCAGGCGCTTCGACTCAAACTCGGTGTACAGTGAAGGTAAGTTTCCGACGGCCTGCGACATTTCGCCCTTTAGTCTCTCTCGCCTAATACTGACTGTCCGCATCCGGTTTCGGCCATCGAGGTAGCCAAGCCGGACCGGCGAGCGCTGTTCACCGTTGATGAATCCGGCAACCAGAAAGACTGGGAGTTCAGGGCGAATGATTGAGCCCCAGAGTGGATGATTTTCGATTTCGGCGATGATGGAATCCAGCGAACGGTAGCCAACCTTCTTGATAACGAAACCGGGACGCAGACCGGCGCGGGCCGCGGTCGAACCCGGCTCGACTCGCGTTATAACCGCTGATCCACCCAGGACACGAAGGTCAATTCCTATGCCCGTCAGTAGCCGGTCAGTAAGTTTATAGTTGATGCTATCAAGAGCCTCTTCTGCTTCCACGGCATCCGTTTCATCCGCATCGTTCCCGCCGCCACTGGCGGAGTCTTCGGAATTCTTAGTCACGCGAATTTTTGGAATGGCATCTCGCGGGATTACCACGAAATGGGATTGGTGCAATTCGTTCAGCATCTGCTGCAATAACATGTGAAACTCTGTGTCACTGCCGTTTGTCACGAGCGGTTCGTAACGTTTGCGCACTCCAGCCCAATCCACGCCTCCAAACTTAGCGTCATAGAAGAGGTCATTAACGGTCTGCCAAACAATCCGAAACGACTCCTCACGCTTTGCTTGATCTGATTCTACCGGGACAGCGGCGGCTGCAGGGCTTTCAGGGGGTTTTTGGGCGGCGGCCTGCGGAACATTGGCCGTCAGCAAAGACAGCAAGAGCAGAGCGATTGCGAAACGTAGCTTTATTGTGAGGAACGTCATTTTGTGGGTGTTAGGGTTGTTTTTTCGCGTGCGAAAAGCATAAGCAAGATAATCACTACCGCCGCAATCATAGCAACACCAAGGGCCGCTACAGAATAGCGATGCAACGCGGCAAAGGCCATCCGATTGGGGTCACTGAGAGTCACCTGGTCAATTTGGCCATGCATGGCCGCGCGCAGTCCACGCATTCGGGCGGCAATTACCCATTCACCGACTCCCGTCGCAGCCGCGATCACCATCAGCAAGGCTAGCTGCAGATTGAGAGACGGCCTGCGATGACTCTTACTGAGCGCAAAAGTGATGACGAGCAACACCAGACTAAAAACGAACCCGCTCGTGTTGATTACCGACAAGGTACGGCTAACGATCGTGCCCGCTATCTCATTTGCGTTCGGAAGACTGAAGGACCTCAGGACCACAAAGACGTTTGGCGCGACAATAACGCTAAAGTAGATTGCTGCCCCCAGCCATGCAGCGAGTAGTAACATTCTGAGGTTATTGAGGATGACTAACGGCTCCTAATCGTAATCAGTTATTTCAGGCAGCAAGGCGATGCGGGGAACCTGGAAGTTTGGCTGGGTTAGCTCGCGCGGATCAGGCACGGTCAGCAACCACGAGAGCGCCTTATCGAGTTGCGCCTGGTAGTCTTCCAGGTCAAGAGACATGAAAATATTTGTTCCCAGTCGCGCAAATTTCTCCTTGGCCCTTGTATACATCTGGCGCGCAGCACCCGGCCTGCCGATCTCCAGATGGTGAAACGCTACGGCGGATTGAATCATGGCCTGCAGGAAAAGCTTTTCCTGCGCGCCAACCTCACCCATCCAACGTTCTTCCCACACATCATGGGCCGCATGAAACTCGCCGGCATTGTACAAGTCAATGCCCGCGATGTATTCCACCGGATAGGCTGCGATATGCGCGTCGGTGTATGAGGCAATCTTTTCAGTTAGTCCGTCCAAATCTGTTTGGCTCATCATCCGGGTCTTGATTCTCAGCGGCTGTTTAAACGCGACGCGATTACTTTTGCGGCTGTCGCTCCGGCACCGGCGGCGCCGCTGATCGTCGGCGCCAGCGGATTCGACACGTCACCGATCGCAAATACGTTTGGCACGTTGGTTTCGAGTTGACCAGTAACGATCGCATAACCTTCGTTGTCCAATTGAAGTTGTTCGCGGAAGAGTTCGGTGTTTGGTTCAACGCCAATGCGAATCACTACGCCTTGCACTGCCATCTGAAAAGGCTTCAGCGCATCCTTCCGCAGTATTTCGACGGCTTCAATTCTCTCGCTGCCGAGAATTCTGGTTACCACTGATTCCGGGAAAATTGTTATGCAATGCTGGCCCTGCAACTTCTGAACGAATTCTGGCCGCGCCCTTAATGTTTTCCGCCGATGCACTAGCGTTACGGTTGGGCAAACGTCAGCTAACAGAAGGGCATTCTCAGCAGCGGCATCACCACCACCGATGACGCAGACATCCCTGCCGGCAAATTCGTTGCGATCTCTGTTAGCCGACTCAATTATGCCATGCCCGGCAAACTCGTTCTCGCCGGGAATACCGAGCCGCCTGCGTTTCACTCCCGTTGCGATAATGATAGAGATTGCCTGCAACTCCTCACCGCTGCGCAAGACTACTCGTTTTGCTTTCAAGTCAACACTTTCGATTTCCACCTGTGTCCACAGATCGAAATCGGCTTTAGGAACGCGCTCCGAAAAACGCTCCAGAAACTCGAGCCCGCTATTTGCGCGCACACCGGGATAGTCTGACACAGGTCCGTAGATCGATAGTAGTTGCCCACCAACTTGCTCGTTTTGCTCGAGCACGAGAGCCTCGAGGCCCAATTCGTCGCACCACAAAGCTGCTGAGAGACCTGCTGGTCCCGCGCCGATAATTAAGACGTCATGCATTTGGATTCGTTCGCACCGGCGCTTCGCAGTGCCGTAGGCACGGAATGTTTATAGATCGTGGATTGAAATGGACTTTAGCTCCATTGGAGCGAGACGTTCATCTGTCGCCAATAAATGTGCTGGGAAATCTTGCAGATAATAGTTGCTATAAACATTCCGTGCCTGCGGCACTCAAGTTTTGGACAGTTAGGCACGGCCTACTCCCTGCTGCCGCGATGACAAACGTGCGTTGAAAACCTTCGCGACTTCGTCCGGCGCCAGCATTGAAGGAGCCAGAGTTCCGTCGGCGCCGAGAAACTTGATTGCCGAAGTCATTTCGCTACTATCCAACTTCCACACGCCTTCGCCCTCAGGCTCAAGCTGATTAAGCTCGCTCAGAAGCGGCGAGAAATCGCGCCGCCGTATGCGCGGACGAACAATCGTTTCTGCCCACGAGTAGTAAGGGTAGTCAATTCGATAGGCCCAGCCGTTTTTCAAAGGTGTGGTTATCAAGAAGAGCCGGCCTTTGGCATAACGCGAGATCGCCGTGTAAGGCGCCGCGTGGCGGGTAGGATTAAAACCGCTGGGACTAAACACATCAGCAGCCAGCATGACTAAAGACAAATCTGCGTCCTTAAACTCCGTTACCTGAGAGGCGCCGCGCTCGAAGCTCTCCATCGCCGTGGCAATTCTCTCCCAGGCGCTGCGCCATAAGGGCTCATACTCGTCTGTCTTAGTCAGCAGGCGCTCAACTTCAGGCAAGACCAAATCGTAGGCTCGGGCATCATCCTCGACGTCTTCCTGAGCCAGCTGACAAGCTAGTGGTGAACCGGATTCATCACCTGGCGTCGGTTGATCCGAGCCCTGAATCGCGATGCTTGCGCGCACTGCATTCTCGTTTGTGAACTCGGAAAAGTCGCCCGCTTCGGCAGCGGGAATCAGTTTCTCGCGCAGCTCCAGGGCTCGCTCTCCCGTGAGAACTGTCCAAACAGAAAGCACGCCATCAGTATCGAAGTGATTGTTGGTGACGAGTTCAATGCCCCGCGTCAATTCATTTCTATTTGGAGCGCCGACGAGATTCAAGGCAATTTCAGTTGACGTGTCGGCCTTGAGCTGCGCCGGGGTTTCATTTCCTTCCCAGTGGGAGAAATGGACGCTGTTAGAAACTGTGCCATCGACAGAAAGCTTGGGAACCGCATTAAGACCGGAGTGATAAAACTCGAAACGCATAGGGGTCCTTCTCCAGGCATTCAAGCTACACAGACACCAAGTGTAGCCTATGCTCAAGGACAACCAGAAACGAGTTTTCGTGGACGGCTTGTAATCGGAGATTCAAGAAACGTAGTGGGTCAGTTTGATAAATAAGAGACGCACGCCATACAGAACCGAGCGCGGTAGCTCCGGATGCTAGAGTCAATTTCAGCGTAAATGATTATACTAAGGACTGGTGGAAGAGACGTGCTACAGGAAGCAACCTATTAATTTCCAGCGTTCGCTGTGCGGATGCCGCAACCCGGCAAATGTTTGAAGTTGACTTTAGCATCCGGCGCTACCGCGCTCGGTTCTCCAAAGAATCCGATCTCGCCACGATAAACTGACCCACTACCTCCACGAAAGCCCTGCTTGTTCAGGATTCATGCGCCGAGTAGAATTACGTCCCATTCCTAATCTTAGTGTCAAAGCGGAGGCCGTATGAATGAAGCCACTCAGCAACAGATGCCGGAAATTACGGCGACTGAACTCAAACAGCGTCTGGATAAGGGAGATGACATTCAAATACTAGACGTGCGTGAACCGAACGAAGTGGCGGTGGCGAAGATTCCCAACTCAATTCACATTCCGCTGGCCCAAGTATTGAACCGAATGTCGGAGATTGATCCCGCGCGCGATACTGTCGTTCACTGCAAGATGGGCGGCCGCAGCGCGAAGGCAATTGAAGCGCTCAAGCGTTCAGGTTTTAACGGCAACCTTCTGAATCTCAAGGGTGGCATCACCGCCTGGTCTAATGAGGTTGATCCGAGCGTGCCAAAGTATTGAGGTATCCCTCGATTGCCTCATGCTCGTGAGCAGCGAGCGGATGCGAAACGCAACCTGACCATTACCTTCACGAGCTAACGCCCAGGTTCAGCACGCGCTAACGCCAGGTTCTGTAAGGTCCTCACAAAAATCTCGTCCGCCGACTCTTCCTCGGCGTCTAAGTCGGTGACAAGGGGATTCCCGAAGCAGCAACCAAGACTTCTGCCGGAGCGCATTCACTGTGTTCTGAGGCTGAAGTGTGTCTCTCCTCCAGGCTTCGGCGAACTCGTTAACCCAGCCTGCGCTGGGACGAAAACTAGCTAATGGAGGAAGATGAAATGAGGAAAACAGTATTGCGAAGTTTGCTTGTAGTTACTATTTCATTGTCGGGTCTTTCGGCAATTGCGTTGGCGCAAGGCTCAATTCGCTGCCGATTTGAATCGGCGGAATGCCAGGAGTTGCGGGCCGATAGGCGAGAGATCCGCGCAGACAAAAAAGAGATCCGCTCCGATGCGCACGAGGTCAGGCAAGACCGACGCGAAACAAGATCCGACGTGCGTGAATATCGAGAGGATCGGCGCGAGGGGGCTTCGCAGCAGGAGCTTCGCGCGGACCGTCGCGAAATCAGAGCCGATCGCCACGAAGTGCGCGGTGACAGGCATGAGTTTCGTCAGGATCGACGCGATCTGCGAGGCGACATTCGCGATTTCCGGCGTGACCGCCGCGATGCTCGTAGGAACTAGTTTCAAAACATGGGTAAAGGTCGAAGGGTAAAGGGTAACTGAATTTTTACCCCTTACCCTTTCCCCGTTACCTTTTGCGCTCTCTTATTTGGTGATTCCGTCGAGCTTGATAAATTGGCTCATCGAAGTAATAGTCATTCCTTCGATCACTTCCATGCGGCAGGCGAGTCCCGGCTTGTCGTTATCTTTTGACTGACCGCCAGTGTGATACCAGATCTGGCAATTAGTGCACTCGCCATTCCAACAAAAGTCCCCGTAAGAAATTGTGTTTAGCGAGAGGAACTGAAAACAGCGCAGCAGGCGATTCTTCTCGGGCACAGCCACCTGTTTACCTAATACTTCAATACCGACCAGTTTCTCATAGGGGTCGAGCAACTCGTCTTCGGTTGTAGGCGGCTGCGCCTGTTCGCAGGTTTGCTCGGTCATGGACCAAAGTATAGCGTTTCTGTTTCAAAATGGCATCAGTGTTTTTTGGCGTCACTCGAAGGACAAGCTAAGGCCGAAATTTGATGGCCACCGCTCCCCATTCTGCACCGACTCAACCACACTGCGTGACACCATCACCGTCCTCGGTCGGGTCGCTTCTCATCTTAGCGGATACATTGCTAAAATATCTTCACACGGAGGTAAGACTATTTGGCGTTAGTTATTTACACGAAGCCCGGCTGTCCTTATTGCCAGCAAGCTCGGGATTATTACAACTCGCAGAACATTCCATTTATTGACTACGACGCGCAAACGGATCGCGCGCGGCGCGTCGAAATGCTTTCCTTCTCAGGTGGCGATCCCACCGTGCCATGCATTGTTGAAGACGGTAAATATAAGGGTTCCGGTTGGGGCGACCCGCCGCGCGGTTGAACGGTCCACGATGAGTAATGGCCGTGAGCCGTTAATAAACAAACAATCCAGTCTCGTCTCCGCTAAACATCAGCATTAAGTTTTCTGAGCTAAAGGTGCAACATGAAAAAACTAAACACGGCCATTGCACGCCTGTTGATTGTTTCCTCGATATGCCTGGCGCTTAACGGAGCTGGCTCCGCACAATCCAATTCTGACGCGAATACGCTTCAACCACCCATGACTGAAAAGAAAACCAAGACAACAAAGATTCATGACGATACGATGATCGACGACTATTTCTGGCTGCGCGAAAAAACAAACCCTCAGGTCATTGCGCATCTGGAGGCTGAGAATGCGTATGCCGAGGCTATGATGAAGCCCACCGCCGCCCTGCAGGACAAGCTTTACAAAGAGATGGTCGGCCATATCAAAGAGACCGACGTCACCGTGCCTTACCGCTGGGGAAATTATTTTTATTACTCGCGCACTGAGCAGGGCAAACAGTATCCAATCAACTGCCGCAAAAAAGGCAGCCTCGACGCTAAAGAAGAGGTCGTGCTGGACCAGAACGAGATGGCGAAGGGACTGAAGTTTTTCAGCGTCGGGGCGTTTGTTCCGAGCGATGACGGCAACCTGATTGCTTATTCAACCGATACTACCGGTTACCGCCAATACAAACTCCGGATCAAAGACATGCGTACTGGAGATCTCCTCCCGGAGACATTCGAGCGGGTGGGAAACGTGGCCTGGGCTACCGACAACAAGACAGTCTTCTTCACCACGGAAGATGCTGTCACTAAGCGCTCCGATAAATTCTTCCGTCACGTTTTGGGTAGTGACAAGGTTGATTTGATATTTGAGGAGAAGGATAAGCTCTTCGACATTGGTACCGGACGTTCTCGTGACAAAGCCGTGATCCTGCTGGGGTCGGAAAGCAAAACATCGAGTGAGTGGCGCTACCTTCCTGCCGATGCGCCGGCGGCCGAACTGAAAATCATCAGCCCGCGACAGCCTGACCACGAATATAACGTGGATCATCGTGGCGATCTCTTCTACATTCGGACAAATAAGGGAGCGAAAAACTTCCGCGTTGTCACAGCGCCCGTCTCCAATCCTTCCCAGGCAAACTGGAAAGAACTGATTGCCCATCGGCCGGAAGTGAAGATTGCGGACATCGATCTTTTTGCCAAACACCTGGTCTTGTCGGAGTGGGAAAAAGGCCTGCAGAAGATCGAGATTCTCGACTTCCAAACAAACAAGCAACATCGAGTGGAATTTCCCGAGCCGGTTTATTCAGCTTCCCTCGCTCAAAATCGGGAATTTACAACACCCGTGGTGCGCTACAACTATCAGTCGCTGGTTACGCCGAGTTCTGTATTTGATTACGACATGAACACTCGCAAGGCGACGCTCTTGAAGGAAACTGAAGTTCCGGGCGGCTTTGACAAGAAGAACTACAAGTCAGAGCGTCTATTTGCTACCGCCACCGACGGGACAAAGATTCCGTTGTCAGTGGTCTATCGCCAAGAGACGAAGCTTGATGGTTCGGCGCCGCTGCTGCTTTACGGCTATGGATCGTATGGCGCTTCGATGGCGCCCACCTTCAGTTCAAACCGGCTGAGCCTGCTTGACCGCGGCGTCGTTTACGTCATCGCGCATATTCGCGGCGGAGGTGAGTTGGGCGAAGAATGGCGCGAAGCAGGACGCATGATGAAGAAGATGAATACCTTCACTGACTTCATCAACAGCGCTGAATATCTGGTGAAGAACAAGTATACATCGAGCGATCGGCTCGTTATTCAGGGTGGCAGCGCCGGCGGACTGCTGATGGGTGCGGTAACCAACATGCGTCCTGACCTTTTCAAGGCGGTCGTGGCGCAAGTGCCATTTGTTGACGTGCTGAATACTATGCTCGACGCTTCTTTACCGCTGACGACCAGCGAGTACATCGAGTGGGGGAACCCCAATGAGAAAGCGGCATACGATTACATAAAGCAGTATTCGCCATACGACAATGTGGGTCGCAAGAATTACCCGTCAATGCTGGTGAAGATTTCGCTCAACGATAGTCAGGTGCCTTATTGGGAAGGCGCAAAGTTGGTTGCCCGGCTGCGCGCAATGAAGACTGACAATAACCCGCTGCTGTTAAAAACGAACATGGGCGCGGGCCATGGTGGCTCGTCCGGCCGCTACGATTTCCTGCATGAAGTCGCTTTTGACTATGCCTACATGCTCTGGCAGATGGGGATTGCGCAATAACAGCTACTAGCGACCCAGCAATATGCTGACAGACTCAGCATCAGAGTTGCCGGTAACCACGTCTACTTTGCCGTCTTTATTCAGGTCGCCAACGGCGAGGCGCCACGTGCCGCCGCCCGTGATAATCGGCGAAGCTGGGGCCAGTGAGAAACCTCCGCGTCCATCGCCAAGCATGACTCGCACACCATCGCCGGAAGCAGCAAGCACGTCGAGTTTGCCGTCATGATTCGCGTCCGCAATTAAAACCTGGAACGCGGAACGGCCGAAGTTAAACGGCGACGCGCTCGTTTCAGTGAACACACCTCTACCATCGCCCAACAACACGGTCAGCTGGTTTTGTTCGTGATGAGTAGCGACGATATCCGGTTTGTGGTCCCCATTTACATCGCCGATTGCCACGAACCATGGTTGGCCTGTGCGCAAAGGAAGCTGGCTGGCGCTAAAGCCCCCGTGGCCATCAGCGAGCAGGAGAGTCAGCGCGCGACTGAAGGGCAATTGTTGTGCGCGGTGGGGCCCGGTAGCTGTGGCGGTTGCAACGATGTCGGGACGTCCGTCGTTATTGACATCGCCGACAGCGAGCGGATAAGGGCTTGGACCGACAGCGAATGGAGCAACACCACGAGTAAAGTTGCCATGGTTATCGCCAATAGCGATAGATACATCGTTGTCTGAATTATTTACGGTGACGAGATCAAGCGCCCCGTCGCCGTTTAGATCCGACAGTGCCAGTCCATGGGTGTGGGGATGCTGTCCATCCTTCATCACAATCGGAGAGTTTGCGGCAACCGTCAACCCGCCTTTTCCATCGCCAAGGAGCAGGGTCACGTTGTAGCTGTTATGACTTACGAAAGCCAGATCGAGTTTGGCATCACCATTCACCTCGCCCAGGACCATTTCACCCGGACTTTCTTTAACAGCAACCCTGTTCGCGGAATCGCGAAACCGTCCATCGCCCTGGCCCATCAACACTGCGATGCTCCTGGTTCGCTCGTTCGCGACTACCAGGTCAGGAGTGCCATCATTGTTCATGTCGCCTACACAAACGTTACTCGCACCACCGGGAATTGCCATCGGCGAGCCAGGCGCCTGTACAAATAACGGCTGTTGCGTGACGCCGGAACCGACTGTTCCAATATTGCATGATGTCGAAAAAAGCCCGAACGGGGTGATTGTCAATAGAATCGCAGCGGAACGAATAACAGCAAGGTGTATCAAGGTTTCTCCTTTTGCGGACTGTTTGAATGCCGGTTCAACCATTAGACGGCGCGAAGTCTGTTTCTCTTCCATAAACTTGGACATGCAATAGTCCTTGTGGATAACTGGTAATGATGCAGTTTGAACGATGCGCACATTAGCAACATCCGGTGCGATGAGGTCAGTACCACCAGGCGGTAGCCGGTGGGTCGCCGTCGCCACGAGCACTTAACCGAACGCTTCGATGGTTTCCATATTAGATTCATTCGTTGCGATGACCCACCCGCTACCGCGTGGTGGTACTGACTGCATGGGACCGGAACGTGTGATAGTGTCGCGCCCTCCATTCATCTACGAGACAAAAGCTTTTCTTCCAACTACAAGCAGGACGGATCTCTATTAGTTGCGGTGTGGCAAGCGTTGGGAGTTAAATAGGGCGAAAGCAATAAACCTCATGGTCGGAACTACGCTAGGGAATTACAAGATTCTCGAGAAGCTCGGTGCGGGCGGGCAGGGAACGGTCTATAAAGCCGTCGATTCCAAACTCGGACGCACCGTTGTAATCAAAGTCCTTCCTGAAGAACTCCTGACCAAAGAAGCAAACGTGAAGCGATTTGAGCGCGAGGCCCGGCTGGCGTCTTCGCTGGACCACGCCAACATCTGCACGATTTTCGATCTGAACGAAATTGGCGGCGTCCACTTCATCGCGATGCAGTACATTCCCGGGCGCAACGTGCGCCAACTCGTAAACGGTAAGCCTCTGCAGCTGGAGAGCGCTATCTCCATCGCCATTCAAGTGGCGGACGCGCTCGCTGTCGCGCATGCGCAAGGGATTATTCACCGCGACATCAAGGCCGGCAATGTGATGGTGACCAGCAAAGGCGAGGTTAAAGTTCTCGACTTTGGTCTGGCCAAGTTACTCGACGACGACGTGGCGCGGACTTCCGGCATTCATCACACTGAATTGACGGAAGTGGGAGTGCCCTATGGGACCGCAACCTATGCCGCCCCGGAACAAGCCCGCGGTGACCGCGTCGATTCACGCGCGGACGTCTTCTCCACAGGCGTGTTGCTCTACGAAATGCTTACGGGCACCTGGCCCTTTCGCGGCAAGACGGCCGTGGATGTGCGTCACGCAGTGCTGCATGAAGAACCCGTTCCGCTCAATATTGCGAGGCCCAACCCTGTTCCTGATCGTTTGCAACAGATACTCGACCGCGCCCTGAAAAAGAATCCACGCGATCGTTACCAGCAGATCGCACAGTTTCGCGACGACCTGCGCGCGGTTGTACGTGACCTGGCCCTCAACAGTGGCGCCAGAATCGACGAAAGCGGTTTGCCGGTTGCGCCGCGCCATTTGAACGCAGAAGGTCCGATGGCGCGGGCTGTGCGCTGGTTCAAAAACCTGACTGGAAGCGAAAGCTCAATGGGCTCCTCTTCGCGCGGGCGCAGTGGTTCACCGCCTCGCGACGCGCACGAAACACCGACGACCTTTGGCGATCGTGACCGCAAAAGCGTGGCGATCATGCCCTTCAAAAATCTGGGCAATGACTCCGAGACTGCCTTCTATGAATTCTCGCTTGCCGATGGCGTGATTACAGAGCTTGCGCGCGTGCGTGCACTGGTGGTGCGTCCGTCGTCTGTTATCGCGAAATATCAGGGGCAGCAATTTGATCCGAGCGATGTCGGCCGGGAATTGGACGTTGACGCGATCTTAACTGCAAGCTTCCTGCGCGCGAGGGACCATCTGCGAGTAACAGTGCAATTGCTCGACGTGAGAACGAGCGAGATTCTCTGGAGCGACCGAATCGACGCCGACGCCAGCGACATCATTGCCGTGCAGGACAGGATCGTAAAACAAATTGTCGACGGTCTGCGCGTGGAACTAAGCCCGGACGAAAAGGTCGGGCTGGCAAAAGGATCGACAAGCGACGCGGCAGCCTCGGAAGAGTATCTACGTGGGCGCCACTGCATGGGACAGTTTATCTATCACACCATCAGTCGCGCTGATCTGGATTCCGCAATTGAACATTTTGAGCGGGCCATCCAGTTGGATCCGAATTTTGCGTTGGCTCATTCTGCTTTGGGAGGTTGTTATATCAATAGAGTATTGAAGGGCCTGGGTGAAGCAAACGATCACGAGAAAGCAGAAGCCGCCTTCAATAAGGCGCTGGCGATCGATCCTAAATTGCTTGAAGCGCGCATGCACATGATCTTCATCTACATAACGAGCGGCCAAAAACCCAGGGCCCGTCAAGAAGTTGAACTGCTGCGGCAGGAATATCCGAATGACGTTGGGGTGCATTTTGCCCGAGGCTATCTGGCCCGTTTAGATGCTGACTACGAGCGTGCGCTGCGGAGTTTCGATCGCATGGTCCGGCTCAATCCGAACGAACGCGTGGTTACCAGTTTCCATCGCGCACGAATTTTCATCTACCAGGGACGCTATGAAGAAGCTTTGGCCGAACTTGATCAGGGTGCTGAGATGGAACCGGATCACCTCCTGCTCAAGACCTTTCGCGCTCGTTTGCTCTACTATCGTGGCGAGATCGATGAGGCAACGCGGATTCTCGAACAAGTGCTCGAGCGTCATCCCAAGATGGACGGAATCCGTCCGCTTCTGGCAACCTGTTTAAGCGCCCAAGGCAAACACGAGCTGGCCAACCAGCAATTGACCGACCGGGTTAAGGTTGCTGCCGCGGCGGATCACGACATTGCTTACTGGCTCGCATCGGCTTACCTGCTACAGGGCCGGCAGGTGCTTGCGCTAACGTGGTTGCAAAAGGCCATTGATCTGGGCAATGAAAACTATCTCTGGTTTGAGTCGGATCCAAACTGGTCTGATCTACATGAGGACCCGCGTTTTAAGGAAATGATGCAACGGGTCAAGACATCACTTCTGCAACGCGAGGAAACCGCTGCATGAAAACTTTTGTCGTCGGCGATGTTCATGGCCGTTGTGCCCAGCTTCATCGCCTGCTGGAAATGCTGCCGCGCGATGAGGTTTCAGACAGTCTGGTCTTTTTGGGCGACCTGATCGATCGCGGTCCGGATGCTCCGGGTTGTGTCGACCTGGTAATGGAACTGCAGCGAAAAAATAACGAACGAGTGCTCTGCTTGCGCGGTAATCACGAACAGATGTTGCTGGATTTTATTGAAGGCAGCGCCAACCTCTGGGTTACTCCCGTCACCGGTGGCGAGCGCACGTTTGAGCAGTATGTGGGAAAAGCTTTGCGCGTTAGGAAAGAGCAGGATCTCGAGGACGCGCGCCGGGAGATCGAGAGCAGCCTGCCCTCGGAACATCTGGACTTCTTCCACGCGCTTCCCTTCTACTACGAAGATGATTACGCGATCTACGTTCATGCGGGGCTGGACCTCGAGAAACACCCGAGCGACACGGCTCCGCAAGCCCTGCTATGGATGCGCGACATGGACTTTTACAAGAACTACCGCGGCAAACCCTGCATCTTCGGCCACACACCAACGCCGTTGCTTCCTTTACGGGGCCGATTAGGCCGCCACGGAATCTACATCTCCCATAGCGCCATCGGCATAGATACCGGCTACAACCTCCATTCACCGCTTAGTTGTCTTTCCGTGCCTGACTTTGCGCTCTATCAAACATTTTCGGATGGTCATGAGGAAACGCACCACATCACCTCGTTTATTCCCGACACGTTGAAGGCCATGCAGAAGAAGGCCGGGATGGGCGAGTAGGATTCGAGCGGCTTCCGACTTCAATCATCACTCACGTGAAAAAGCACATTCTCGTTTGCGCCAGCGCCGCGATGGCGAAGAAGGAGTTCGCGAACCGGCGCTTAGCTCTTAGTTGCTGAGTTTTCACACGCCTTCGGTAGATCAATGCACGATGCCGTTGTATTTCTTTTCGCCCGCCTCGATGCGAAACGGCAAACGATTCTGCCGGGGCGGTAACGGGCAGGTGGCGAAGTTTGTAAACGCACAGGGCGGACTGTAAGCCTTGTTGAAATCAAGCACGACCTTGCCGGTCGCATCCGGCGGCGACACGTAAAGGTAACGACCGGCGCCGTAGGTTTCGCGTCCGGTCGTTTCGTCAGCAATCATGACGAAGTAATCCGTCTCACCTTTTTCCAGGATGGGATCGATCCGGTAAATCCTGCCGTCAACGTCAAACGCCAGCGCACCGGGTGACGTTTCGTTATCGGTCATGCCGAGCACGTTTGTGATAGGGATCGTCCTGGCAGGCTGATAAGGTTCGAAGCGAGCTTCGAACCTCCACTTTGGATCGATCGGAAAATACTCCAGACCTTTGAACTCGCGGCGCGTCTGACTGTCGGTATCTTTAACCCTAACACCTATACGCTCGCCGCGTTTCACAACATTGATGAGCAGCGAGCCGAGCTTCAGGATAGTTGGGCCGCTGTCGCTATTATCATCTGCAAGATCGAGCGACGTGGCGGGGTTGCCGCCCGCAGTGATCTCGACGCCGCGACGCGTTTCTAATCGCACATGACCATTTTCCACCCACAAAGAACCGGCTTGTCGCGGCGCTTTGTATCTGGGCAACACTACCGGATTACGCGGATCGGTCCCAAATTTGTTCTCGCCTTCATTCAGCCAGAAAAGACCAACCAACGTAAGCCAACCGTCCTCCTTCGTCAGGCGGGCCAGACGTTCACTTTGCCACTTTTGGATTTCACTATTGTGTGCAGACTCGTCGAATGGTGTCGCGGGTTTTACCGCAGCTGTTTCTCGCCGGCAAGCTGCGATGAAAACAAAGGTGCTGAGTGAGCTCAAAAGGAGTGGAACGAGTACGACTTTGTGTTTCATTGATGTAAGCAATTCCGGGGTTCAAATAGATTTCAAGTCTGCCGCTCCAGAATAAAATCCGCGATGGCGCGCAACAGTTCGGTTGGACGATGCAGACGCTCGAGCGAAGCGCAAGCTGTCTGGTGAGCGTGTGCCAGATGTTTGCGTGTGGCCTCGACTCCGTAAAGTGCCGGGTAAGTTGCCTTCTTCGAACGCATGTCCTTGCCCGGTGTCTTACCGATTGCTTCCGCCGTGGCCGTGACATCCAGAAGGTCATCCGTGATTTGAAAAAGCAATCCGAGCTGAGCGGCGTAGTCGGTAATCGCCGCGAGTTCAGTCTTCGACGCTTCGGCGATGATTGCTCCGCACCTGGCCGCGGCAATAATCAAGGCCCCAGTTTTCAGCCGGTGAATTTGTTCCAACTCTGCCGCTGTAACCTCACGCGACTCCGCCTCGAGATCGCAAGCCTGCCCCGCTACCATTCCCGCCGGTGTTCCTGATGCCCTAGCAATCTCCAACATCAAAAGAACCCGCTTCCCAGGAGAGAGGTTCTCATCTTCTGAAACCGTCTTGAAAGCCAACGTCTGAAGCGCGTCCCCGGCAAGGATGGCAGTGGCCTCGCCGAAGCGAACATGGCAGGTGGCCCGCCCGCGCCTTAGGTCGTCGTTGTCCATCGAGGGAAGATCATCGTGGATTAACGAATAAGTGTGAATCATTTCCAGAGCGCAAGCTGTGTCGATAAGAAATTCGTGGCTCGCTCCAAACGTCTTGCCGGCAGCAATTAATAGCAGGGGCCTAAAGCGTTTGCCGCCGGCGAAAACACTCCAACGAATTGCGGCGTGGACTGTGGCGGGAGGGACTGACTCCGGCGGTAGAATTCGATCGAGCGCGGTATCCACGAGACTGCGAGTCTCGACTACGAATTGCTGCAAATTTACCTCAGTCGCGGTGCCCGGCATTTCAACCGGCGCTCTATCAGAAGATGTTTTCATCATTCGCGGCGGGCGAGTCTGCGGAAATTGTCTTCGCCTCTTCGAATGCGCTGGCGACAGGACGGCCCTGATTATCGCGGAGCAATACTTCAATACGACGCTCAGCCTGATTGAGACGTTCCTGACACTGCCGGGAAAGGCGAATGCCGTCTTCGAATAACTCCAGACTCTTTTCGAGTGGCAGATCGCCACCTTCGAGCTCATGGACTATTTGTTCCAGCGCTTCGAGCGACGCTTCAAAACTTTTTGGTTGTTCTTCGTTTTTCATTTTCTTAACTTAGCCCGCGCGATGACACATGCAAAGACATGACCGCGGATTAACCCGGATACACGCAGATCGTAAAAGGCGGAATCGGTAGCCCCCAGCCGAACGACAGATGGGTTATGAATTATTGTCCGTTGTCCGATCCGCATTCATCTGCGTAAATCCGCGGCTACTTCTCTTTGTAACAACCGCCATATGAAACTCAGATTTCTTCGACGCGGTCCACGTTGGCCCTGAGTCTTCCTCTTGCCAGTCGCACCTTCACTGTGTCACCAATGGAAACCAGTTTTGCATCACGCAGAAGGGCGCCGTCTTCGTTCTGGGCGATTGCATAACCACGTTGCAGCACGGCCAGTGGCGACAGTGCGTCGAGCGAGGCTGCGGCCAGCCCGAGTCGCGTTTTCCCTTCTTCCATTTGCTTTTCAATCGCCGCGGTGCAGCCAGTATACGCCGAATCAAACCGAACACGGGCTTCGGCCAGGCGGGCGCGTAATTGCGCCGGCGCCAGGCTGCCGCTTAAAGCATCAGCGCGCAGGTGCGCACTTCGGACCGTTTGACTGATCAATAGCTGGAGCCGATGCCGCGCCGAATTCGTTGAGGCGGTAGCGTTGCGCAACCTGCCGCGCACTTCATCGAAAGCCTGGGAAAGTGCCTGCTGCTGCACGCGCGTACGCGCAGTGGCGATTCGGTAGCGCATAAGTTGCGAGAGATTCTGTCCTGCTCGCGCGAGAGCTGAGCAAAGCTGGTCTTCGCGTGCGGCAACGAGTTCCGCTGCCGCTGACGGTGTCGGCGCCCTCAAATCGGCAACAAAATCGGCAATCGTGAAATCAGTCTCATGGCCCACGGCCGATATTACAGGAATAGCGGACGCACGAATCGCGCGGGCCACTTCCTCTTCGTTAAAGGCCCAGAGGTCTTCAGTTGAACCTCCACCACGGCCGACGATCAGCACATCGACTAAATCCTTGTTTCGTCCTTCGCCGCGGGCGCGCTCGTGATGGTCGTTGATTAGTTTGATAGCTCGTGCTATGTCGCCTCCGGCGCCGTCGCCCTGAACGCGCGCCGGGGAAAAGAGCACATGCACTGTGCGCGTGCGGCGAGCGATAACGTTAAGGATGTCTCGGATGGCCGCGCCGGTCGGCGACGTAACTATTCCCACTCTTCCGGGAAAAACTGGAAGCGGTCGCTTGCGCTCCGGCGAAAATAGCCCTTCGGCTTGGAGGCGATCGCGCAGTTGCTCGAACGCAACTTGTAACGCGCCGGCGCCGACAGGATCGAGCGCTTCCACAATCAGCTCATACTCGCCACGAACTTCATAAACCGTCAGGCGGCCACGGGCCCGCACGTGCAACCCGTCTTTTGGGCGAAAACGTATGCGATTGTTTGCTGACCGAAAACATTTGGCGCGAAGCTGAGCGCCTTCATCCTTGATCGTGAAATACCAGTGGCCGGAGGAATGCGCCTTGAAGTTTGAGATTTCACCTTCCACCCAGACACTAGCGAAGCGCGCTTCGATCGCTTTGCGAACTGATTCCGTCAACTCGCTGACAGTCAGCGGGCGCCGCTCGGTCTCGTCGAACAAAGATGAGAAAAGTGGTTGCGACATGGAAGATGAAGGATGAAGTATGAAAGATGAAAAGTAAACTCCCGGGCCGGCAGTGGCGCTGGCGCAGTGTGGTCGTCTAAGGTCGACGTTTAGCTGGGACCGCGGGCGTCCCGCCTGCAACGAGCGCGTTAGCGCGAGCAGAGCTTGGCATTGAATCAATCTTCGTGGCGGATCATTGCGGGCGGGACGCCCGCCGTCCCAGTGAAAAACGTTGAGTCTTTAGGGCGTCGCTACATTAACCACCGGGCTCAAACGCACTGCTGCTCCTTCGCGGTTAGTGCGCACGCGCACTCTTGGACTGGTCGAGGGACGTGAGTTTGAAGCGTAAGTGATCGTATAAGCGGTGCGGAGTTGCACTACCACGTCATCGTAAGCGTGTTGCAACTCATCAAGGCGGCGAATCGGGTAATAAACGCCGCCGGAGACCTGCGCTAATTTTTGACCCTCTTCGTGGGCCCGCGTGGTAAGCGTCAGATAACGAGTACGCAGCGGATCGATGGTGACTTCCGGCTTGGGAACGCTGCTTTCGGGGATCAATCCAGACGGAACGTACAACGGATAGATCAATGCTCCGGATTCAATTATCGCTTCCAGAATCGCGGGAAACGGAACAAAGGATTTATTGTCGTCACCATCCGAAAGAATTACTACGGCGGTTCGTTCGCCACGAAGCTGTTTCAGGGTGTCCGCCAAAACGTAGCCCAGCGCGTCGTAAAGCGCCGTCGCTCCGCCGGCATCTATTTCATCCAGTTTCCTGGATAGCATCTTTCGATCGGTACTGAAATCTGAGATCACCTGGATGTCGTCGCGAAAACTGATGATGCCGATTCGATCTTGCGGACTCGCGGTGTTCAAAAAGTCGCGCGCCGCCTTACGAATGAAATCGATGCGCTCTTCCACGCTGCCGGAAACGTCCAGCAGCAGCACGAGATTGAAAGGCTCGTAGGTGGGCACAACCTTAGTCACCTTGCGTTCAATACCATTTTCATAGACGGTGAAATCCGATTCCTTCATCCCGCCGATTGCGCGTCCGTTGCGATCCGTAACGCTGGCGTTGAAGCGCAACAACTGTGGAGACAAGACGCTCACGAACTGACCGGGCGGCGATCGCCTCATAAGAGCGGGTTCTCTTTCAGGCGGCGGAAGCGTTTTCGCGAAATCGCCAAACATTTTGGGCGAGACTTTGCGTATGGCGTCAATGAGTTGGCTGTCACCACTGCGTACGATGGCACGAGCAGCTTCAGTGAGCGGCCGTTCGCGCAGATCGCTTGGCACCATGCTTGGATCCACGTTAAGCAAAACTACCCCGCGCTGCGTCAGAAAATCGAGTTGCACGAGCTCTTCTTTGGCGGGTTTTTTCTCCCCAAGCTTGCCGGAAATTGTGGAGAGACCAGCAGCTTTTTCTTTGATTTTGGGAAGCTCAACATCGCTTAGATAGCGCGGCTTGCTGGCGCTCCAGATGAAATTGAACTTTAAAGCCTCAAGCGGTACATCCGCATGAATAGTTCCAGTGTTGGTGCTGACTTGGGCAGACTCAACGTTGCCAACAATATCAACCGAACCCGCCTCCGTTTCAACTGTCACTTTCGAGCGGACCGGCAGGCGAACTATGAGATCTATCCGATCCTTGTCGCGACGATCACGCACTTCGATGTCCAGCGTGTTGCCTTTAGCCCCGACTTTAATGTCAGTTGCATCGACCGATACGCCGAGTGAGCTTGCTTCAAGGGTGACTTTCTTATACTGCGCGTCAGTCGCAATCACACTCACGCGGCCATTGCGGCTCTTGACCGAAAGCGAAACTTTCTCGGCTGTTTCCAGCTCACGCTGGTAGTTTAGTCCGGTAGTCTGCCCAACAACGGAGTTGAACGCTGCCGGCGGCAACAGCAACCCGGTTATGACTGCGAACTTTAGGTATTGAGACTTTCTGCGGCCAGGATAAGCCGCGGGGGATTTCTGGTAAAACATAAGGTGTGATCTTGCCCGAGCTAATGCCGCCGGTCAAGCGCGTCTCCACATTCGCGGCTAGATTTAAAGCGGCTTCGCCGCCCGCACAGTCCGACTAAGGCTCTGCCTTACCGGCTCGCGCTCCACTTGTTTGATAATTATTAGCCCCGTTGGTCGATTGAGCGGCACCATGGGAGGGATCCTCTCCAATGCGCCAGCGGTAGAGGCCTCGCCTTCAAATCTTCCCATCGCGATGGTTGCTTCGACGTTGATCCGCTATCATACCCAGACCCCCGTCGAGATTAACCAGATACTTCCGTGCGTCGTTAGCAGCAGAACGAGGCATCGGCGATACAGGAGACGGTGCAGTGTTAAAAACCCAGCCGGCAAAAACAGCCGACGAGAAATTCCTCATCCACAACCTCGTCAAACGCGATCCTCGCACGGGACTTGCCGAAGATGTGCGTCGTGGTCTCTCTTCGCAGCCCAAGCGATTTCTACCCAAGTACTTTTATGACCGACTGGGCTCACAACTCTTTGAGGCCATTTGCCTCCTGCCTGAGTATTACCTGACCCGCGCGGAAAATGAGATTCTCGAAAACTACGCGGACGAAATAGTTTCTTCATTAGATGGCAATACAACCCTGCTCGAGATGGGCAGCGGCAGCGCTTCCAAGACCCGGTTGATCATTGAAGCGCTGCTGAGAAGGCAGCCTGAGCTTCTTTTCATTCCTGTTGACATATCCGCTTCGGCGCTCGACAGCAGTTCGCGAATACTTTTGCAGTCGTACCCACAGGTACGGATTGAAGCTTACGCGGCCGATTATTTTGCCGGCCTGGCGGAGTTAGCGAAGAAGCCCAGGGCCCGCACGCTGGCGCTCTTCCTCGGCTCCAACATCAGCAACTTTGATACGGCTGAAGCGCTGAAGTTTCTGCGTGCCCTGCGACAAGTGTTGCACGAGCGCGACGCTCTCCTGCTGGGCGCAGACCTGAAGAAAGAGAAGAGGGTTCTCGAAGCTGCTTATAACGATGCCCTCGGTGTGACGGCGGCATTTAACTTAAATGTGCTTGCACGCATCAACCGCGAGCTGGGCGGCAATTTCGATCTCCGGGCTTTCCAACATCGCGCGTTCTATAACGAATCGATAGGCCGCGTTGAGATCTACATTGAGAGCACGCGCGAGCAGACCGTTGCGATTAGGCAACTGGAAATGGAAGTTCAGTTTCGTGCCGGTGAACAAATCCACACAGAGAATTCTTACAAGTACGATTTATCCGACATCGCGCAGTTGGCTACAGAAACAGGGTTTACCAGCGCGCATACCTGGTTGGATGCAGGGCAACAGTTCAGCAGCAATCTGTTATTGGCGGTTTGATAACGACTCCAGGAGCGGGGGCAAGCCCGCCTTCCTGACCTTGAGCTGACCAAACCGAGCCTGGAGAATTACGGTTGAGAGGCTTTCAAGTGTCGGAATTGCCATTCAGCTCCAAACATCTCTCAGGTCAGGAAGGTGGGCTTGCCCCGCTCGCTGATTAGATCTCAACTGCAAAATGATTGAATCAATCAAAGAGCCGCTGGTTGAATTCAAGGATGTAAGTTTCTCTCATGCTGCGGCCGCTGCTCCGGTAATTTCCCATCTCAGCTTTACTGTCCAACAGGGAGAGACGCTGGTCCTGTTGGGTGAATCTGGCTGTGGCAAGACGACCACTCTCAAACTCATCAATCGCCTCCTATTGCCAACCTCTGGTCAGGTTCGAGTTGAAAATAAATCTACCGCCGATTGGGATCCGATTCGGCTGCGACGCCGCGCCGGTTACGTGATTCAGGAAGGCGGCCTTTTTCCCCACTACACTGTCGAGAAAAACGTGGGCCTGGTCCCTTCGCTCGAACAATGGGACGAAGAGCGAATTAAAAAGCGAGTGAACGAATTGCTGGCGCTGGTTGGCCTCGAGCCGGCTGATTTCGCGGATCGCTATCCGGGAGAATTGTCGGGAGGACAGCGGCAGCGCGTCGGCGTGGCGCGTGCTCTGGCCGCCGAGCCGCCATTGCTTTTGTTAGACGAGCCATTCGGCGCGCTCGACCCGCTGACGCGCGCGAGTCTCCAACGACAGTTTGGTGAGCTCACCCGGCGGCTCAAAAAGACCGCCGTGTTCGTCACGCACGACGTGCGCGAAGCATTGCTGCTCAGCTCCCGCATTGGGCTGATGCATCGGGGCCAACTACTGCTGCTGGACACTCCGGAAAATTTTCTCAAGTCGAAAAACGAGCAGGCTCTTTCTTACCTGGAGACTCTCAAAATCGCGAAAACTAATTTGGGCCAGGCGGAGAAAACGACATGAGCTTTCTGCGCTTCCTCCAGCAAAGCTGGCCCGAGCTGTGGCTGTTGCTGCGTCAACATGTGTGGCTGGTTTTTGTTTCGATTCTGATCGCGGTCATTATCGGGATTCCCACCGGGGTACTCTTAACTCGAAAAAGATCGCTACGCGGTCCGATCCTCGGCATCGCTAACATAATGCAGACGATTCCCAGTCTGGCTCTGTTTGGTTTTCTTATTCCACTTCCGTTCATTGGCGGCATCGGAGCGCGCACGGCGATCGTTGCGTTGGTTCTTTATTCGCTGTTGCCGATTATTCGCAACACAGTGACGGGAATTCTTGGCGTCGATCCCGACGTGCGCGAAGCGGCGGTTGCCATGGGCATGACTGGCCGCCAGGTGCTTTGGCAAGTGGAGTTGCCTTTGGCGATGAGCGTGATAATTACCGGTGTGAGAGTGGCGTTGGTGATCGCTATCGGAGTTACAACGATTGCGGCGGCGGTAGGAGCGGGCGGTCTTGGAGTCTTCATTTTTCGCGGGATCCGGCAGTTTGACAACAATCTCCTGGTCGCCGGCGCGCTGCCCGCGGCGTTGCTGGCGTTGACGGCAGACTTCGGCCTGGGTCTGCTTGAGCGCCACTTCGCAATAGGTCGCCAGCGAAAAGCGCGCGTAACTTCAAGGAGGAAAACCTTCGCGGTTGTGGCAGCGACTGCAATCGTCATTGCCGTGACCATTGGAATTTATGTGGGTACGCGCGATTCGCGTTCGCATAGCTCGCAGCCCCAGAAGGCGCGCGTCGTAGTTGGATCAAAAGACTTCACCGAGTCTGCGATTCTCGGCGAGATAGTGGCGCAGATGCTCGAAGCGCGCGGAGTTTCAGTCGAGCGTAAATTTGAGCTGGGTGGAAATCTGCCGCATGATGCTCTGCTCGCCGGCACGATCGATCTTTATCCCGAATACACCGGCACGTCTTTCACGGCGATATTAAAGCACGCGCCGATAACTGACCCGCGCGCGGTCTACGAACAAGTCAAAAAAGAGTACGCGGAAAGATTCAACATTGTGGTCAGCGAGCCGCTGGGTTTCGACAACACTTTTGCGATTCTCGTGCGGGGCGCCGAGGCCAGACGATTGCAGCTGAAAACGATATCTGACGCGGTGCCCCAGGCGCGGAATTGGCGCGCGGGTTTTGGCCAGGACTTCATGTCGCGCGCCGATGGCTACCCGGGATTTGCCAGGGCTTACGGTTTGAAATTCGCGGAGCAACCGCGCGAGATGGATCTGTCCCTGACGTATATCGCGCTTGCTTCCGGACAAGTTGACCTGATTGCCGGGAATTCAACTGAAGGAAGAATCACTGCCCTGGATCTGTTTCAACTGGAAGACGATCGACACTACTTTCCGCCTTACGAAGCCGTCTACCTGGTGCGGCCAGATTCGCTCGCGCGCGTGCCGGCGCTCGGTGACGTGTTGGCAAAACTAGCACAGGCAATCTCCACCGAAGAGATGCGGCAGTTAAACTATGAAGTCGATGCAAACAAGCGTCGTCAGGCTGAAGTTGTGCGCGAGTGGATCAAGCGCAAAGGGTTCAGCGCTCAATAGCGGGTCTTGATCCATGACGGCATGAGATCTATTTTCTCGAAAGGCTTACGTGAAATGCGTTATGCACTTTTGCTACTCGCGACAATTATCGTTTGCGTTTCCTACGCCCGGATAACGCCGTCTGCTCCTATTCAATCGCCCGCTCCAAAGGCCCCGGAGACTGTTTACCTGTTGAAACCCTCGCACGTCTTCGACGGCGACTCGCCGGAGTTGCATGACGGCTGGGTGGTATTGGTGCGGGGCGAAAAGATCGAGGCGGTCGGACGAGCTAGTGAGGTGAAGGTTCCGGCGGATGCTAAGCCTATCGATTTGCCGGGAGTGACAATGATTCCCGGACTTATCGATGCGCATTCGCACGTGTTACTACATCCGTACAGCGAGACTATTTGGAACGATCAGGTGGCGCGCGAAGCCTTGAGCCTGCGCGTGGCGCGTGCGACTAATCATTTGCGTCATACGTTGCTGGCCGGCTTCACAACGATTCGCGATCTGGGCACCGAAGGCGCGGGTTACGCTGATGTTGGACTTAAGCAATCAGTGCAACAGGGAATCATTCCGGGCCCGAGGATGGTCGTGGCTACCCGTGCGATTGTGGCGACGGGCAGCTATGGGCCAAAGGGTTACGCGTCCGAATGGAACGTTCCCCAGGGGGCTGAGGAAGCTGACGGCGTCGATGGCCTTACGCGCGTTGTCCGTGAACAGATCGGCAAAGGCGCAGATTGGATCAAGGTTTACGCCGATTATCGTTGGGGCGCCGGCGGCACCGCCCATGCAACGTTTACGCTGGAGGAGTTGAAGCTGGCCGTTGAGATCGCAAGAAGCGCCGGCATCCCGGTAGCGGCGCATGCCACAAGCACGGAAGGTGCGCGCCGCGCAATTCTCGCCGGCGTCGAAACGATCGAGCATGGCGATGGCCTGACGCCGGAATTGTTTCGGCTGATGAAGGAGCGTAACACGGCGCTGTGTCCAACGTTGTCGGTAGCGGGAGCAAACGCCGAGCGCAAGAAGGTTGTGTTCAAACAGGCGCTTGAAGCGGGCGTTACCATTGCCAGTGGCAGTGACGTGGGCGTCTTCGCCCATGGCGACAACGCGCGAGAAATCGAGGCCATGGTGAGTTGGGGCATGCCGCTTATAGATGCGCTCCGTTCTGCAACTTCGATCGATGCGCGCGTGTTGCACATGGAGGATAAAATTGGCCGGGTTAAGGCTGGACTCTTCGCCGATCTAATCGCCGTCGAAGGCGATCCGACGCGCGATGTTTCAGCATTGCGACGAGTGCGTTTTGTAATGAAAGGCGGCGAAGTTTACCGGAACGATAGATAAGTGGACAGAAAACCTAAGAACCAAGACCTAAGACCAAAGCTTTAGCCCAATCGAATTCAGTTGTTGTGAAGGAGATCCAATGACAATCCTCGATCTACTTGTACTGCTTCTCATCGCCGGCCTTTGCGGCGCCCTTGGTCAGGCAATCAGTGGCTTCTCTCGCGGTGGCTGCCTGGTTTCAATCGCGATTGGATTCATCGGTGCGCTTTTGGGCATGTGGCTCGCGCGCCAACTGGGATTGCCGGAATTATTTGCCATTCAAATCGGCAGCACAAACTTTCCGATCATCTGGTCGATCATAGGTTCGGCGCTCTTTGTCGCCATCATCACTTTGCTCACGCGCAGCCGACCCTGAGCGCACGGCTCTGCACTGGCCGACGCCAATCGAAATAAAGGCGCCAACGCAAGGCAAAGTCAGAACCGGGAGCAGACCGGGGTCCCCAGCGCGGCAGCCGCGCTGGGGTGGTAGTAGCGACCGGCTCAGACTCGCATTAGCGCTTCGTTAGATCACCCTCCTACATGGTCGTAGACTTTGGGTGAAGTTGAACCCGGTCGCTACCACCACCCCAGCCGGGCTGCGGGCTTCCCCGGTCCGCTCCCCGGTTCCGTATTTGTCGACCCGCGATGCGAAGATTTTTATCTTCGGCAGAACGTAAATATGCTCATAAGCCAAGACGCCAGCAGGCAAAGTCAGAACCGGTCGCTACCCGCTCCCGGTTCCGTATTTGTCGACGCGCGATGCAGGCAACCTCGGCTGGCATAGAATCTACTTTTTGTGCAAAGCCTGAGGGCACCGTTGACGGCGAACGTGGCCCGCTGACCCGAGGCACAATTCACCCAACAGCCAGTGGTGGGGCGAAACGCTGACTCAACGCTGACTCAATGCTTCAGTTATCGGATGCTTACCGCGCCAACCTTACTTAGAGCTTATCGTGATCGTGCATCTCAAGCCGTTAGGACGATCACCGCTGTCGAAACTTATGTCACCCTCGATTACGATTCTGGTGATTTTCCGGCTCGAGTTTTTATGACTCTTGGGATTTGCGGGATCCCGTGGGTAGACGCTCTCGTCATAATCCAAATCTACTGAGCCACCCTTGATGATGATCACACCGCCTTCGCCTGGATCTGGGTCTGACATGGGAGTTTCTCCTTTGAGGTTGAATGAGGTTTGACTTCACAAAGCCCGAGGAGTCTGCGCCGTAAATTGCGAAGCTGATCAGAGGATTGACAGGGAATTCGTCAAAATGCACCTACAACCAACAGTCGGAAAGAAAGCGGCGAGAATGTTCCCCGAACGCTACTTCGCTAACAGCCGAATCTATTTGCAGATAATCCGGATTTCGCCTTTGAATCCCTCGGGAATGTCTTTGCTGTCAAATTTCTGGTTGCCGGTGATGACAATCCGTTTGATTAGCAAATCATCACACTTGTGTTTGCGTTTTTCCATCCCGCTTGGGTCGTGCTTAAAAACGCTGTCGTTGAAGTGTATTTCACACGAGCCGCCTTTGATGATGATGACGCCGCCTTCGCCGGGATCGGTCGTTGGGGCTGGATCTGATGGCATGTGACTTTCTCCTTTTAGGCTGGGTTGGGATTAGGATTTGTCAGCGATGAATTCGCTGAGTTGTTTGCGAGAAAAGTTCACGTCGGGCCGATTGAGGTAAGCATTGTAATTGTCGTTACCCCACTCCGCTTGCAATGTTGCCAGAACCTCTTGAGCGCGCGACGAGTACTCGCGTGCCTTTTGAGAGTCGCCGGCGCTGCGGCTGGCGCGCGCAGCAATCAGCCAGGCGAGCCATTCACAGTCTTTCTTACCGGCACGAGCGAACAGTTGCTGCGACTCGAGGGCGTTTTTAAGCGCGCCCCCGCTGTTACCGTTTTCAGTCATAGCTTCAGCCAGCGCCAGAAGCGCATCCGACAGGATTGCTGGATCGCCTGTCTGCCGGGCCATTTCGACCGCTTCCTGACATCTTGACTGACCTTGGGTAGCGGCGCCGCTGGCAGACCGGGCCAGGCCCAAAACAAATGTGGCCGGCGTTGTCAGATGATTCTGTTGCTTGTCTGCCAGAGTTATTACTTGCTGGGCTTTAGCCATCGCTTCCGGAAACTGACGTTCACTCAACGCCATGCGGGCCATCGCCAGGTAGTAGGTAGGCACTAAATCACTCGTCGCCTCCGAGCTCTTCACGATACTTGAGGCTTCAGCCAGCATTGCCCGGGCCGAATCGTAGTTTCCCAAACGCCATAATGAGTTGGCGCGATCAACCAGAGTGAGACCAATATTCCGCTTATCGCCCACGGATTTGGCGATCGCGTAGCTCGCTTCAAAATGATGGAGTGCTTCGGGATACTTGCCCTGCCTGATAAAGAGCAGGCCGATATTCTCATGAGCCAAACCGGCGGTAGTGGGATCACTTGACTCGCTCAGGGCCAGCGCCTCCTCGAAACTCCGAAGGGCCACATCATAGTCGCCTTTCTGTACCTTAACGCGAGCAAGCAGTTGTCGCGCCTGAATCGACTCTTTCCGATAGTCCCCCTTTTGATAAAAAGGAAGTGCCTGCTCTACGTATTGCGCTGCTTCGTCAGGCTTGTTTCTTTGCTCGGCCAGACTTCCCAGCGACAGCAACGCTCTCGCGGTGTTGCGCGGGTCCTTCTGGCTCTGGGCCAGATCCAAAGATTGTTTGAAATACTTTTCTGTCTCCTCGAAGTTGCTGGCACGAAAATACATGTTTCCAAGATCGACAAGTCCTCGTTTAGTAAGATTGTCGATACTCCTGGCCTGGGCCAGCGCCAGGGCCTCGCGAATATACTGCTGAGCCTTTTCCAGGTTTCCGGTATCACCCTCGACGTCGCCAAGTTTCAGCAGCGTCTTAACCTGCTGGTATTCGTTTGTAGTTGTGCGCGCCAGGTCCAGCGCTCGCTGCAAATTTTGGCGAGCTTCGGGAAAGTTACTTAGTTGATTGAAAAGAAAACCACGTTGATACGATACTTCCGTCTGCCCTTCAAAGTTACCCTGCGCCTGATAGAGCGCGTCAGCTTTGCCAAATGCAGAGTGAGCGCTGGCCTCATTCCCTTGACGTCCATAAAGAATTGCCAGCCGGAGATAGGGAGTCGGATATTGTTGGTCACGATTCGTCGCTTCCACGTAGCTTTCAATTGCTTGTTTTATTTCTTCGTTCTTTTCGTAGGCACGGCCGAGGTCAACATAAACCTGGGCGTTGTTAGGCGAAAGCCGAACTAATTCGGTGTAAGCCTGGATTGCCACCGGATAATCCCGCGTTACCGTGGCATGAATAGCCTCGAGGTGAAGAGCATCAAGACGCGGTAATTCTGAGGGCGCGCTTCCCAGCGGCTGAGCTTTTAACATCTCGTCTTTGGCGCGATCCGAATAATCAAGCTCATTCCACGCCTCCGCGAGCCGCGCGTGGGCCAGGGCAAACTTCGGGTCGCTCGCCGCCGCCTGTTCCAAAGCTTTGGTGGCCTGTAGAAAGGCGCCATTACGAATAGCGTCGGTACCCTGGTCATACATTTTGCGCGCTGCGGGCGAAGGTTCGTAAGCAGCTGGTCTCGACCAATAGATAACCATCCAGCTAAATAAGACGACGGCAATGATGGCCAGGACAAAGATGCCCAAAGAGGGGCCTGGTCGCCGAAACGTTTCAGTTATGGTTGTCAAGGCGCTGGCTGAATTAGTTCGCGTTTTACTTAGCGGTCCGGTCGAACGACCCTTCCGGTAACCGTCGTCGGTGAGAGAGGGAAGAACCAGTCGCAGATCCTCAATTAGCTCATCTGCCGATTGGTAACGAGCCTCTACTTTCTTCTCGATCGCCTTCATCGTAATTCGATCAAGCTCGGGGGGAATGCGATCGTTGAGTTTTGAAGGCACCACCGGCGTCACGTGAATCACCTGCGCACCGATTTCGATCAGACTGGAGCCGCCGAACGCTGACTTGCCCGCAATGCACTCATAAAGAACAGCACCAAGCGCAAACAGATCGCTGCGCCTGTCCACGGTTTTTCCTGTAGCTTGTTCCGGCGAAAGATAGAGGGGAGTGCCGACGATTACGTCGCTGCGCGTGCGGGTTGAAGGCAAGGTCTTCTGGTCAGAACCTCCGCTTAGCTGAGCTTGTTCAGAAATCTGTTTGACCAGACCAAAGTCGAGTACCTTAACTTGACCGCGCTCAGTTATGACGACGTTCGAAGGCTTCACATCGCGATGCACCACTCCCTGGTGATGAGCTTCTCCCAACGCTTCGGCAATACAGGACACAATCCGGACCGCTTCCGGCAAGGGTAGGGATCCTTCGTGCAGTTTGTCGCTTAGAGACTGTCCTTTAATGAGCTCCATCACGAAGTAAGGCCTGCCTTCGTCAGTTTCCCCATAATCAAAAACTGTGGCGATATTTGGATGAGTCAAAGCAGAGACGGCCCGCGCTTCTCGTAAGAATCTGGCCCGATATTCTTTGGTGGTGGAGGAGAGGAATTTGATCGCCACATGCCGGCCCAGCGTGGTGTCCTCAGCTAAATACACGACTCCCATACCACCCTCACCAAGCTGGTCGACGATCCGATAATGAGAGACTGTTTCACCGATCATGTTCTGGGTTTCCAGCAAAAGCGAGACAGGAAGAAATTGTGAAAAACAAACGGGTTCCTGGGGAATCAGGCCTTCTCCGTCGCGGCTAACAGGTGAAGGCATTCTGGCCTAAAGGTCGGTATATTTCAAGAAGGAATTCTGACAGTGGTCTTATGGAAGCGTTACGCTGCGGATCTGTTGCTCCTGCCGCTGACGAAACTCTTCGAGCTTCGAGCGAAGTTCGGGGCGACTGTTGGCGAGGATGGCGATTGCGAACAGCGCCGCATTGATGGCCCCGGGCTTCCCGATGGCTAAGGTGCCGACTGGAATGCCGGCCGGCATTTGCACGGTTGCCAGTAGAGAGTCCATCCCGTTGAGGGGATCGCTTTTCATGGGAACGCCCAGCACCGGCAGGATTGTATGTGCGGCAATTATCCCGGCAAGGTGAGCAGCTCCTCCGGCTGCGGCAATGATCACTTCAACCCCACGAGAGATCGCGCTGGAGGAAAACTCTGCCGCCAATTGCGGTGTACGATGGGCCGACATAACGCGACATTCATGTGCCACGCCAAACTCTGTCAGCGTCTCGTCGGCATGACGCATTGTTTCCCAGTCAGACTTGCTGCCCATGATCACCGCGACCAGAGGTATAGTTTCAGTTCCCATATTGTGAATCCTAAGATCAGAAATCAGAGATCAGACCTTGGATCTCATCCTTCTTCCTTCCGCCTTCATCCTTGCCTTTATGCACCCTGATCAAGTGAATATCCACGCTCGCCGTCAAAGTTGTAGAGATTTTCCGTCTTAATAAAGTCGAATCCGGCATCTGCGAAGCGTTTGAGAAGCGAGATTATTTGTGGATGAGATACCACGCCAGTTTCCGATTCGGCCAGGAAACGGCAGCGCCAGTGGTCTGAGCAGAAGGTCTCTTTGTGACCGCCGGGCCAAACTTTTACGCCGCGATTGCTCATCATCTCAAGCTTCGTGCCGTCGCCATTAAGCTTGTTTAGCGCCTCGCCGAGATCATTGGCGGAACCCTTAGTCCAGTCGAGGAACACGTCAACCCCGACGAGATCTTTCTTCGCTCGCGTTTGTGTTCGCTCGCCTGCTTTGGCAACGGGCGGCAGTTCCTCGCCGGATTTGTATTTCGCCGATTTCAGAGTTTGCGGCGTCTGTCCTACCCGTTGGGCCACAGCCTCAGCGAATTCCTTGGTGCCAACCTTCTCCTTACTCTTACCCTCTTCATAGATATCGTAGGTGTGAACTCCATCCTCAATGGTTCGCAGCCAGGCATTATGGACACGCTCCGCAACCGCTGTTTCGCCGATGTGTACGAGCATCATTACTGCGCCCAGCAGGAGGCCTGAAGGATTCGCCAGATTTTGTCCGGCGCGACGCGGCGCCGAACCGTGGATCGCTTCAAACATCGATACGTACTCGCCTATGTTTGCCGAACCAGCAAGTCCGACAGAGCCGGCAATCTGGGCGGCTACATCGGAAAGTACGTCGCCATATAGATTTGGCATGACGATCACGTCGAAAGCTTCGGGTGTATCGGCTAGTTTTGCGGCCCCGATGTCCACAATCCAATGTTCGTTTTCAATGTCTGGATATTCCGCCGCAATCTCGTTAAACACCCTGTGAAACAGGCCGTCAGTAAGCTTCATGATGTTGTCTTTCGTGAAGCACGTGACCTTCTTGCGACTGTTCCGGCGCGCATATTCAAAGGCATGGCGCACAATCTTTTCCGAACCCGGCCGCGAGATCAGCTTCAGACATTGACACACCTGTTCAGTTTGCCGGTGCTCGATGCCGGCATATAAATCCTCTTCGTTTTCACGAACGATCACCACGTCCATCACCGGATGTTTGGTCTCGATGAATGGGTGATAGGAGACGCAGGGACGAACGTTGGCGAAAAGGCCCAGCGTTTTGCGAACTGTAACGTTCAGACTTTTATAGCCACCGCCCTGGGGCGTGGTAATCGGGGCTTTAAGAAAAACTTTTGTCCGGCGCAAAGATTCCCAGGCGCTCGGCTCTATACCCGAGCTATTGCCGGCCAGATAAACTTTCTCGCCGATGTCTATTGTTTCTATTTCGAGGTTAGCGCCGGCTTCTTTGAGAATATGCAGGGTTGCCGCCATGATCTCTGGCCCGATGCCGTCGCCGTGCGCGACAGTGATAGGAATAGATTTAGACATATTGATATAAGACCTTTCGCGAATGAATAGACTTGAGTGGGAAGCAATATATTCCAAGCCGCTGGACACAAGCAATCACGCAAGACAAAACGGTCAGTTGCTCGTCGTCCGTGCAATAGTTTGTTCGGGCCGTTGTTGCTAAAAAGGCACTTTTTCCAATAGAACAACCGACGACGGACTACTGACAACCTGACCGTTGACCGGAGCTTGAACTCCAAACTCAGCCTGAGGCATACTTAGCGCCGTCAGATGTTTCCTGCTCTCGCGCATCAGTGGTGACTGCGCCTGTCCGTGTTCGTGAAGCGACCCGCGTTCGGCTGAGGAGAGAGTTAGGCATTGTCAACTTGTTGGAAGCCGCTCTCGCAGTTTAGAGCACCGGGCTCGTCGCGTTTCGCCTGTAGAGGTCAAGTCGCTCCCCGCTTGAGTCTCGGGATTTCATTCCTGCCCGCGCTTCAAACGATTCAAAGGATAGAAAAGAGATGGGTACGAAACTTTATGTGGGAAACCTCTCGTTTCGCACAACGAGCGAGGAGCTACGCGAGGCATTCGCGGCGGTCGGTACGGTGGAGTCGGCGTCGGTGATCGAAGATCGCGATACTGGACGTTCACGCGGTTTTGCGTTTGTAGAAATGGCAACTGCGGAAGAGGCGGCGGCAGCCATCGAGCAGTTTAACGGCAAAGACTTTGGCGGTCGTAATCTTACGGTCAACGAAGCCAAGCCGAGAGCCGATCGGGGCGGACGCGGCGGTGGTTACGGCGGACGCGGCGGTGGTTATGGCGGCGGCGGTGGCGATCGCGATCGCGATCGCGGCGGCGATCGAGGTGGTTACGAGCGCGAACCGCGCTGGTAATTGGAAGCGACCGAAGACCGACGACCGATGACCGGCGATCCTGGGTTTACGGTCGCCCGTCGTCGGTCTTCGGTCGTTCTTGTTTATTTCCTTGCTGCGGGCGTGATCTTAAGTGTCATTCGCTCGGCGCCGCGCAACAATTCAACTTCATATTCTTGCCCGGCCTTCATCTCTCCGAGGGCGTACGTGTAATCGTAAACGTCTCGCACTTCACGGCCAGCCAATTTCACAATCTTGTCTCCAGCTTTGATCCCAGCCTTCGCTGCGGGTGAGTCGTCGCGGACACCGTCAAGCAGCAGTCCATCACTTGAATCCGCATAATTGGGAATCGTGCCGAGATAGACGCGAAAACCGGTTGAGCGTCCGGTCGACTCCGCCTTGGCTACGGTATACGCCGGCCGCTTGTCGCTGGTGTCGATCTCGTAAATCACGCGCGCGACAAGATTGAGTATCCGTATTTCGTCTGGGTAGTTGATCTTGTCTGCAGTGTCGGAAGGCTTGTGATAATCCTCGTGTGTACCGGTCCAGAAGAACAACACCGGAATTTGTTTGGCGTAGAAGGATGAGTGATCGCTGGGACCGAAACCGTCCTCGTTGAGGGTCAGGTTAAAAGGTTTCTCGAAACCCAGGCTAACTATCGGCCTGCTGTTGACTCCGACTACTATCGGAACCTCCGCGCGTACGGTTGAGCCCGACGATCTGGGAATGTCTCGCGGGGATTGCGGCGTGGTGGCTACGTGAATTCTTTCCGGAGCGTTCGCGGCAGCTATAACCTGACGCCAATCGGTCGCCGTGCCCACTCCACCGACAATCAGTTTGTCGCCTTTCATCCGCCCGATCATGTCCATATTGATCATGGCAATTGTGTTTGCTAGCGGCACGATTGGATGATTGACGTAATAATTCGAACCCAGCAAGCCTTCTTCTTCGCCGCTGAAAGCCATAAATACGATCGTCCGTCGTGGCCTGAGAGTTTGAGAAGTGAACAAACGCGCGAGCTCAAGCACTCCCGCCACACCAGAAGCGTTGTCGTCAGCGCCGTGATGTATATCGCCTTCACGTGGCGCCAAACTTCCTTCGCCGCCGCGACCGAGATGATCGTAGTGCGCGCCGATAACGATCACTTCTCTTTTGAGAGTTGGATCAGATCCATCGAGAATGCCAACGACATTTGAAGCTGAAACTTCACGGCGGACGACATCGATTGAGAGTGAAAGCACGCTATTGGGTGCCGGCATCAAGAAACTCTCCTTCTCAAGTGTCCATCCGACCGGTGGTTTAATTTTGTTAAGTGAAACTCGGCGAACATCATTTTCCAGGGAGCTGAGTGAGCCCGTATCTGGCAGCGCAAGAAGCTTTGCAGCCACAGCCCGCGAGATAACAATAACCGGAAGTCCAGCATCACCGGCGCTGTTGTCGTAACGCATTTGAGAAAGTCGATCGTCTTTAAAGTTTTCCTCGCGCGCGACGACGACCAAGGCCCTGGCTCCGGCGGTTCGTGCCGCAATCGCCTTCCAGCGCACATCTTCATAGCGCGCAAACTGTCCGTGGGGATTATCGCCGTCGGGTGTGCCTGCAAGGGCAACGGCAATTTTTTGCGCGGCATTCGCTCCTGCATAGTCGTCGTATTTGAGCTCAGACGACGTGATGCCAAAACCCACGAAGGTCACAGGCACCTTCTCAAGTTTCGTATTTGTTGAAAGACCAAGTGGCATCCAGTCATCGCCGACCCGCAGGTTGGTTGCAGAAGTATTCCCTCCCAGCGAAAAGGACAACTCGTCAGCTTTACCAAGCGCAATGCCGGCGACGTAGGGAAACTGCTGGAGGTAGCGCCCAGGAGAATCGGCTTCGAAACGCGACATTCCCGGTGTGTCATAGCCAATGCTGCGCCTCAAGCCATAGCGGGCAAATTCACGCGCTAGATATTCGGCAGCAAGCTTAGCGCCTGTACTTCCGGTGCGGCGCCCCTCCAATTTGTCGGACGCCAGATACTCGATGTGAGCGCGCAGTCGTTCGACGCTGGGCGTGAGTTGTGTTGGAGTTTGTTGGCCGCCGGCAGCGAGAGAAATTGCGATAACTAAGGCGACCAGAAGCCAAATCCGCGGCAGCAATTTGTCTTTCATAAGAACCTCAAAATAAGAAAACGCTCGTTGCTACGCGCAAGCGAGCAGGAGAAAAGTCGCCCGGCACTGCCGGAGATTCATGTTGGTCCTTCGTGATCATTGGTTGTTCCAAATGTAGCTAGCATAGTAGATAGGCGCGTGATCTGCGATCGGTGCGGGGATGGTTAGTCCAAGTGCATTTGCTACATATGCACTGGCCTGGCCGAATACACGATACAGTCGCAGCGCCACGGCCTGTGTTCCCGTGGGTTCGGGTAACGCAACGTCTTCCGTTACATTCGGGCGTAGTTGGCCGTTCTCGTCGATGAACTTGAGTTGACCGACATGCGTGTAGGCTTCGCCGGGGAAAAGCTTCTGCGCCACGTCTATGCCATGGACAAATCGATACGTGTTGGCATTCAGGCCGAGCGCCTCGTAGTGTTGTTTGAACTGAATATCGCCTACCCGCGGTGATCCGTAGGTGTAAACGCCGCGGACCTTAAGTCCACCGTCGCGCGCAGCCCGCTCTGCAGCGAGTGTGGCTAAAGCCGCACCCAGACTGTGGCCAGTGATCCAGAACGCGCGCGTTCCGTCTGCCAAAAGCTGTTGCAGGTAGCCTTTAAGACCTTGCACGCCGTTTGTGTCATTCCACATCTCGGCGATGTCCTTCATAAACCCTTCGTGTACAAGACCGCGTGAGTCGTCCGGCACTGGCTCGAACTCGAGGTTGCGCAGCCAATCATCAAAGGCGCCCCAGAAGTTATCGATCTCCGTGCCGCGCATGGAGAGCACGACGAAAATGTCGTTGTGGATGACGAAACACTGTGTGCTGTCGCGGCTGAAGAATTTCATGACAAAACCAGCGTGAGTGAGACCGGAACGGTCCAGCTTCCGTTGGATAGTTGGTTCGTTGGCGTAGGCAAGCAGGGCCAGGTCCGCCAGCCATCCTGCATTCACCAGTTGAAAGGTGGTCGCTAACGGCAGAAAAGGGTGGTTCCCGATGTCCTCGAAGTAAGTGTAGTTGCAATTTGGTGGACGAATATTGTGAAACGTCGCTGCCGGGATTGGCTTATTCATGTGAGATTTCTCCTTAGTTCTGTCAGGCGAGGAATCGTAACTTCTGAGTTATGACACTCAGGATTTGGCGGGATAGTGTAGTGAAAAATATCTCTGCCAGGAAAGCAGCAGTTTACTCCACCCAGTCCGCGATGAACACATTGGTGTCGCCGCGCGTTTTTGCGTTCCGATTCGACGCAAAGACCAGCTTCGTGCCATCGGGCGAGAACATCGGAAAGCCGTCGAAGGTTTCATTGAAAGTGATGCGCTCGAGTCCCGTGCCGTCTACGTTGATTTGGTAAAGATCGAAGTTCCGCCCTTTGGGATCATCCATGTTGGAAGCAAAGATCACGCGCTTGCCGTCGGGGAAAAAATAAGGACCGAAGTTAGCCTTGCCATTGTGTGTCACCTGGCGTTTATCAGATCCGTCGGCATTCATCACCCAGATTTCCAGCGTGGTCGGACGAATTAGGTTTTGTTTTAGTAGCCCAAGATAATCGGCCTTCTCTTTTTCCGTTTGCGGGTGATAGGCCCTGTAAACAATCTGTTTCCCATCAGACGACCAGAAAGGACCGCCGTCATACCCAAGTTCATTCGTCAGGCGGCGAACGTCTTTGCCGTTCGCGCCCATGGTGTAAATGTCGAGGTCGCCATCACGCATCGAAGTAAATACGAGCTTCCCATCTTTTGAGATAGTTGTTTCCGCATCGTAGCCGGGCGTATTCGTTAACTGTTTTAGATCGGAGCCATCAGGCCGGGCTGTGAAAATATCAAACGTCGGATAGACAGCCCAGACGTAGCCTTTCGAAAAATCGGGTCGCGGCGGACACTGTTTGCTGCCCAGGTGCGTGGAAGAGTAGAGAACGCGGCGGCCATTCGGAAAAAAGTAAGAGCAGGTGGTGCGACCATCGCCGGTCGAAATCAAGCGCGCATTTCCGCCATCAACGTCCATGGTGTAGATCTGATCACACTCGCGGCCGTCGCGCGTTGATTGAAAGATCAGTTGTTTGCCGTCAGCCGAGAAATAGGCTTCCGCGTTCTCTCCGGCGAACGTCAGCTGTTTGAGATTTCTGAGATGCTTCTCTTCAGGCAGTCGCAGCTGTTGGTTGACGCTCGAAGAAGGCCCGGCGGTTGAACGCGCGCCGCGCGAGCCAACAAGAGCGAAGAGAAATGTAGCTATTAGTAACGCCAGAATTAGTTTCACAATCCCGCTCCTCGCCTCGTCGAGGCGAAATGTTTATAGCCCAGGTCTCTAGTCTCATGTCGCGCTATGTAAGAGCGGAATGCTTGTTGCGCTACTACGGAGCCCAGGAAATGAGTACCCGCATTGCTATAAACATTTGGCTCCTCCGGAACCGTTCCGTATTCGGCGCAAACGAAACCCGCATTTTGTGGTGAGCTTTGATCCTTATCGGTTCGCGCTATAAGACTACGCAGTGATCGCCAGTGCTTCCGCTACCAGTCGTGCCTGCTCCGCCTGGTGGATCGCATATGAGCCAGTGGCCGGGCTCGGCGATGGGGAGCGACCGACATAGATTGGGCGTTCACAAGCCGGCAATAGGTTTTCCAGCCGCTGCTCGACAAACGTCCAGCCGCCCATGTTTTTCGGTTCTTCCTGCGCCCAAACGAGTTGTCGCGCGGCCGGATACTTAGCCAAAACTTCGCGCAGCAGCTTCAGTGGGAATGGATAAAACTGCTCCATTCTGACTATGGCAACGTTTTCGCTGCCCGACTTCTTTCGCGCTTCAACCAGGTCGTAGTAGACCTTGCCACTGCAAAGGACGATGCGGTTTACGGCCTCGGCATTCTTCATCTCACGGTCGTCAATCAAGGGTTGGAAGCCGCCGCTGGTGAAATCGTCAAGTGCAGACGCAGCGGCCGGAAGACGCAGCAAGCTCTTCGGCGTAATCACCACTAGCGGACGCTCCATGCCAGGCCTGACTTGCCGGCGCAGGAGATGGAAATATTGCGCCGGCGTAGTCGGATAACAAACCTGCAGATTGTTCTCGGCGCATAGTTGTAGAAAACGCTCGAGGCGCGAGCTGGAATGTTCCGGCCCCTGGCCCTCGTATCCGTGTGGCAACAACAATGTCAGGCGCGAAGTCTGACGCCACTTGTCTTCAGATGCCGCGATGTATTGATCGATGATGCTCTGCGCACCGTTGACGAAGTCACCAAACTGGGCCTCCCACAACACCAATGCCTCGCGAGCCACAACGGTGTAGCCATACTCGAAGCCCAGCACGCCTTCTTCAGAAAGTGAGCTGTCAAAAACTTCGAAACGCGCGCTTGGTGCGGCTGGGGCTCGTAGTTCAGATAGTGGCGCCCACGATTTACCGGTCTGCGTGTCATACAAAACCGCATGCCGCTGGCTAAACGTGCCCCGTCCCGAATCCTGCCCACTCAAACGTACGCGACTGCCTTCGAGGACCAGCGATCCGAAGGCAACCGCTTCCGCGAAAGCCCAGTCGATGGGCAACTGGCCTGCGCCCATTTTCGCGCGTCGCGCGAGTTGGCCAACCATCTTGGGATTAATGTTAAAGCCTTCCGGCACAATGGCGATCTTCTCGGCGATAACCTTGATTGTTTCCGCACTAACGGGAGTTTCCACGACAGTTGAACCATCCAGCTCTTCAACGTCCGGAGTAATTAAGCTAGGGTCTTTTTTGGAAGCAACCTGCTTGGCACGCGCGAGCGCATCTTCGTAACGCCGAACACGCTCCGCGATCAGTTCATCTAACTCTGTCTCGGTGATAACGCCTTCCTTGATCAGACGCTGCGAATAGATCGTGCGAACGCCGGGGTGCGCTTTCACGCGCGCGTACATCAACGGCTGCGTATAGCTGGGCTCATCCGTTTCGTTATGGCCCAGCTTGCGGAAACCAACCAGGTCCAGGACCACGTCCTTATTAAACTGCTGCCGGTAATCCAGTGCGATTTGCAGCGCCCGATAAGCAGCTTCGGGATCGTCACCATTGATATGAAAGATCGGCAACTGCGTCATGCGGGCCACATCGGTCGAGTAGATCGTTGAGCGTCCGGCTTCCGGCGAAGTTGTAAATCCAATCTGATTGTTGATGATGATGTGAATAGTGCCGCCGGTACGATAGCCCTTCAGATTGGCGAGATTGAGCGTCTCCATTACGATGCCCTGACCGGCAAATGCGGCATCTCCATGAAGTAGCACCGGCAACGCGCGATCAATCACCAGTTCGCGCGGTATGCCAACGCCGTCCCTCAAGTCGTCTTGTCTGGCGCGCACCATTCCCTCAACAACTGGATCAACAGCTTCGAGATGACTGGGATTAGGCGAAAGCGTCAATTTAACGTGCCTGCCGTTAGCTGTTTCGCGTTCGCCGACAGCGCCCTGGTGGTATTTGACGTCACCTTCGTCGGCAGGAAACGACGGATGCACAGAGCCCTCAAATGACGCGAAGATGCGTTCGCAGAAATGTCCAATAACATTTGCCAGCACGTTCAGGCGGCCGCGATGCGCCATCCCCATCGTGATGTCTTCAACGCCGCGCATTGCGCCACCTTCGATGAGTTGATCAAGCAACGGGATGATTGTCTCGCAACCTTCAAGGGAGAATCGTTTCTGTCCCAGGTACTTCGTGTGCAGAAAGCGTTCAAACTGCTCGGCCGAGATCAGTTTCCATAAGAGTTGCTTCTTAATGTCGACTGGAACCGGCTCGGGGTTAACAAACTCCCGGCGTATTTGCTCACGAATCCAAAGTTTCTCTTCCTTGCTCTGGATGTGTCGATATTCGATGCCAACTTTCCCGCAATAGGCGCGTTGAAGAATGTCGAGTATTACGCGTAGCGTGGCGACCTTGGTGCCCGCCAGTCCGCCGGTTATGAATTCGCGATCGAGATCCCAGATAGTCAGGCCGTAAGTTTCGATATCGAGTTCCGGGTGATAAAGGACCGGCATGGCATGCAGCGGATCGATGTCGGCAATCAAATGACCGCGGACGCGATAAGAGTTAATCAACTCAATGACGCCCGCTTCCTTCGCCGCCTGATCGCGCACCTGATCGCCCGGCAGCAACGCACGGTTGTGATCGATATTCCAGCGTAAGGGGACATGAGCTATGCCGAGGTCGACGAAGGCATCGTCGTAGAACCTGGACTTGCCAACGAGGAGCTCATGCACGCGAGCGAGAAACGCGCCCGACTCCGCGCCCTGAATTATTCGATGGTCATAAGTGCTGCTGATTGTTATTGCTTTGCTGATTCCAAGCTGCGACAAAGTTTCAGGCGCCATTGCCTGATACTCCGCCGGGTATTCAATGGCGCCGGTGGCGATGATGACGGACTGGCCGGCCATCAAGCGCGGCGTCGACGAAACCGTCCCGATCGTTCCTGGGTTTGTAAGCGAGATCGTTGTTCCCTGAAAGTCGGCGATCTGAAGTGTTCCTTCGCGGGCACGCTTTACGACATCGTCATATGCAGCGAGGAATTCTGAGAAGCGAAGCTTATTAGCGTTCTTGATGTTTGGAACCAGCAGCGTACGCGTGCCATCCTTTTTTGTTGTGTCGATGGCAACTCCGAGGTTGATGTTTGCACGCCGCAGTCGCGCTGGACTCCCATCCACCAAGCCGTACCCATCATTTAGCTGCGGAAATTCGTCCAGCGCACGAAGCAAAGCCCACGCAATCAAATGCGTGTAGGAAGCTTTCCCACGGTCGTTTTCCTGTAGATGTTTGTTGATAATCCGGCGGTTCTCGTCCAACAGTTTTACCGGCATGCGTCGTTGGGAAGTGGCGGTAGGAACTGAAAGACTCGTCTCCATGTTCTCAACAATCTTGAGAGCGGCGCCGCGAATCGGAGTCGCTTCGATGTCTTCAGTAGGAACCAGAGCAGGTTGTTTTGTTTCGGAGGTAGGTGTCGAGCCGGCTTTCTTTCTCGCGACAGCCTTAGCCGCTCCTGTCTGCGCGTCCGCAGCGGTGGCATCACTTCGCCCATTATCAGCGGAGCGTGCCTCCTCCGTTCTGGCCACAGCCGGTACGCTCGTGGCTTGCGAAGCGGAACTCCCCTCACCATTTCCCAGTAGCTCTGTGAAGTAGGCGCGCCAGGATTCATCGACTAATTCCGGATTGTTGCGGAAGCGGCTGAGCAGTCCTTCAACGTAAGTTGCGTTCGCGCCAAAATTTTCGGCGATGACTTCAGATAAATCAGTTCTCACTGGCTGACCCAACTCTTCTCACCTCTTTCAGGTAAAAACACGATAGGCGGCGTGGCCTTGCTGGCGTGGCTTTCGTAATAGGCTCTTCGGAATAGATTAGCACCTTCGACTGCGCTTTGCATCCGGCCCTCCGAGGCGCGGAACGTTAACCCAAAGTGACCCAAGAACCCTTCATCCTGAAGCTTCCAAATGGTATCTTAGGCGGCCACTTCAAGGCTGAAGCCGGAAGTTCAGAGTTCAGCCTTTAGGCTGCGGCTTTGCTCTGCAAGCTAAAGCTTGAACTCTAAACTGCTTGAGTGCTCAGCACGTCAGCGAATAACAATAATGAAAAAACAAAATACCGGTCGCTATACTCAGATCACAAGTTTTTGTTTCGTGCTGCTCACATTGCTAAGCGCTACGTCATTCTCGGCGGCCCCTAACTACACCGTTCAATCTTCCTCGACCGTCATTCTTGTGCGGCACGCGGAGAAGAAGGTTGTTGCACCTGAAAACAAAGACCCTGATCTCAGTCCAGCAGGCATCGCGCGCGCGCAGGAGCTGGCGAGGATGTTTGGCAACACCGGCATCTCCGCAATTTACGCGACGCAATTCAAACGCACTCAGCAAACTGTAAAGCCGCTTGCAGATAAACTTCGCATTCCGGTTACGCGAGTTGAGGCGAAGAAAACATCTGAGTTAGTGAAGCAGATTCGCTCGCAGAACCTGGGCCAGGTGATCTTCATCGCAGGTCACAACAATACTGTTCCGGAAATAATTGCTTCGCTTGGAGGGCCGCAATTACCGATCATTCCGGAAGAGGAGTTTGACAATCTTTACATTCTTATTGTTCAGCGCGACGGCGACACGAGACTGCTCCAAATGAAATATGGTAGCCCGATATTGGCGGGCGGACAGGGAATGACGAAGCCTTAGTCAGCAGGAGACATGATGAAAGAATCCAAGCTGAAGAAAAACGGGGTTGGAGAATCACGGGCGGGATCGGCGGCGCAAAACGTAAACCGGCGTACGTTCGTAAAACTCGTTCCCGCGCTTGGGGTCGCGGCCGTCGCCGGTCCCCATCTGAATATGACAGCCGCGCGGGCGCAGAGCCCAACGCCTACACCATTGCCCACACCGTCGCCAGGCGTGTCGCCGTCGCCAACCCCGGCGCCTTTGCGGGTGACGAAAGAGATGCTACGGCAAGCCGAAAAGCTTATCGGGATTGAACTTTCCGATGCCCAGGAGGCAATGGCACTCCAGAATGCGAGTACAAACCTCGACAGATATGAAACTCTTCGAAAGATCGAGATCCCGCTCGACACTGAGCCGGCCACTTTGTTTCATCCCGCGCTGCCTGGCAAAAGGTTCAACGGGGGGTCCCCAGCGGGGCAGTCCCGCTGGGCTGCCAGCGTCAAACCGGTCAAATTCAAACTGAGCAAGGTTGCCACACCTTCTTTTAATTCAATCGAAGACTTGGCTTTCGCAACGCTCTCGCAGCTCGCCGAATTGGTACGAACGCGCAAAGTTTCTCCAGTTGACCTGACGAAGATGTATCTGGCGCGTCTGAAGAAGTATGGTCCGAAACTCAATTGCGTGGTGACGCTTACCGAAGAACTTGCGCTGACGCAGGCGGCACAAGCCGAGCGAGAAATCAAGGCAGGCAAGTATCGCGGACCACTACACGGTATCCCCTGGGGCGCCAAAGACCTCTTCGCTACTAAAGGAATTCGCACCACGTGGGGAGCAGAACCATATCGCGATCAGGTTATCGACTACGACTCAACGGTGGTGGAGCGTTTGCGTGATGCGGGGGCAGTGCTGTTAGCGAAACTTTCGATGGGCGCACTCGCGCAGGGGGGCCGCTGGTTCGCCGGCATGACACGCAATCCCTGGCAAGTTGAAGAAGACAAGATCGGGTCGAGCGGATCGTCAGCCGGCCCAGCTTCAGCGACCGCGGCAGGCCTCGTTGGTTTTTCAATCGGCACCGAAACGCTTGGCTCAATCATTAGCCCATCGTCACGTTGTGGCGTTGCTGGATTGCGGCCCACCTATGGACGAGTCAGCCGCTATGGCGCGATGGGTTTGAGTTGGACGATGGATAAGATTGGGCCGATTTGCCGTGGCGTTGAGGATTGCGCCGCTGCGCTCAACGGGATTTATGGTCCTGACGGAAGAGATCTGACTGTCGGCGATGTGCCCTTCAACTGGGACGCCTCGCGACCCATTGCGACCATGAGAATTGGCTACCTCAAAACCGAATTTGACCAGCAACAGGATGCAGAACGAAAGCCCATCTACCAGCAAGCGCTTGACGCGTTGAAAAGTGCCGGCGCAAACCTGCAGCCAATTGAAATGCCGAAGTTTTCCGTCGCGGCGTTGCGCATCATTCTGGTCGCGGAAGCGGCAACCGCGTTCGACGACATTACCCGCGATGGACGCGTCAACCAGCTTTCCGGACAGGAACCAGGTGATTGGCCCAACACGTTTCGTAGCTCACGTTTTATTCCTGCGGTTGAATACATCAGGGCCCAACGCGCGCGCCGTTTACTGATGCAGCAAATGGATGAACTGATGTCGAAGTGGGACGTCTTTGTTTCACCCGCACCGGGAAGCCTTAGTTTGCTTATTACAAATCTCACCGGCCACCCGGCCGTGGCGGTGCCCTGCGGATTTCCCAAAGGCCTGCCACAATCAATCATGTTCACGGGTGGACTCTACGACGAGGGTGCGCCGCTGCGAGTGGCGCTGGCTTACGAACGCGCCACGCAATGGAACACGATGCATCCGAAAATGGATTGGGCCTGATTGAGGATAGCAAAACCAAGACACAACCAAGTCGGGTACTCAATAAGTAACGCTAAGATATTACACCTCGCGACCTACTTATTTGAACGACCCAAATCCGCTGCCAGCAGACGCGGAAGATCAAGTACCAGCGCGACCGTTCCATCTCTTAATTCCGTCGCTCCGGCAATTCCGTACCAGCGACCCGCATGACGTCCCAGGTTCCTGACCAGAACTTCCTGTGGGCCGTCCACGTGATCAACCACAATGCCAACACACTTTGTTTTCTGGTTGCTCATGCCGGCCCGCGCATCCTTAAACTGGCAAGTGATCAGATGTAATTGACTGCTCGAATCTTCCGGTTCGTCAGGTTGTCCCAGAAGATCGCGCATGGAAACTTGCGGTAACCGATCAGCGCCAGACGAACCATCGACAGCATCGATAGCATCGATGCCCAGAGTTTGCCCGGCGGGAATGCAATAGCGATTGCCTGCTGAGACAACCACGTTAGCTGCGACCAGGCCAAAAGTAACCGGCAAGCGAATTTCAAACGTCGTCCCGTGGCCAGGTTTGCTGGAAACTCGCAGCTCGCCGCCAACCTGCTCAACCGCAGTCTCCACTACATCGAGGCCCACACCGCGACCGGAAATATCCGACGCGGAGGTCAGAGTTGTGAATCCCGGGCGAAAGATCAATCGCAGGCTGCCCTCAAAATCGAGCGCGGAATCCTCCGGTAGGATCCCGAGTCGCAGCGCTGCTTCTGAGATGAGATGAGGCTCGATGCCGCGGCCGTCATCGGCGACGCGCAACCACGATTGACTGCCTTCGCTGATTGCTTCTATGCGCACAGTGCCACGCGCCTTCTTGCCTCCCTGAAGACGCTCCTCCGGACTCTCGATCCCGTGGTCTACGGCGTTGCGCACGAGGTGGATCAGGGGATTGCCGATAACGTCAGTAAGTAACTTGTCGAGACGAAGATCGCCGCCCACAATTTCAAAGTCGATTTCCCTGCCGGCCAAACGTGCTGCGGCGCGACCGGCGCGCATGGCACGCTGGAGCATAGGTCCCAGCGAAACCATGCGCAGGTTGATCAGTTCGTCTTCGACATTCATGAAGGAAGTTCTAATCTGCTCGTTTAGTTCTTGCCGAGCAGGCGCGGTTAATTGTTGTTTGCTGAGTGCCGAGTCGAGCCTGGTCAAGGTTGTACCCAGGAGTTCGTGGGTGGAGGAGATCAGCCGGTCGAGTGTGTCCAGGTCTATGCGAACGAAATTTGAGAGCGGCGCCAAATGCGGAACAGGAAATGGAGCGGAGACACGTTCGGATGACTTTTCTTCACCGGAAGACCCAGACTCACCTGCGGCGCCGGCAATCTCCTTGAAAACCACCGCGGAGACTTCTGCGACCGCCGCCTTGGTGTCCGGAAGGTTGGCATCGCTCGCGTAGAGAATACGGAAATTGATCCGGTCGGGGTGCTGATCATCCACCGCTGGCGAGGTTGAAATCAGTTCTCCAAACTCCGTTAGCTTCTCTTTCAACAGGAAAAACTGCGCATCGAAATTTCCGATGTCGAAGCTGGTGGCGACAACAAAAAGCGGCCTTCCTTGCGCGACGATTTTAAGCAAACGTTCCTTCTCAGGCTGCGTTAACGATTGCCGGATTTCAAGAGGCACGTTTTTGAGAACGGCTTCCGTATCGCCCGGCGACTCGACGGTTCCACCGGTTCTAATTCGCGCAGCCTTCTGCAGTCGTTCAAAAAGAGCCCGTCGCGACGGTTCCACAACCCCCGATGCAGCAAGACTCAAACTCTCGGTGAGAGCTTCTGTGGCGCTTTCACACGTGTCCACTATGGCGGAGTTGACGGAAACTCGCCCGGCGCGAACTTGATCCAGCAAATTCTCAAACTCATGCGCAATCTGGCTTACTACGACGAGCCCGCATGAAGCCGCAGAGCCTTTTACGCTATGCACGCGCCTGAAGATTTGATCAATCAACTGGCGAGCCTGCCGTCCCTTGCTGCTTGCCTGGACGCCGCCTTGCGCGTCGCGCAACTCATCCAGGTCTGCAAAAATCTGATCGACTAATTCTTCGATCTCGGCCAGGAATTCGCGTTGAGTTTGGTCCACGAAGGAATAGTAAATCGTAAATGGTGATAAGTGAATAGGGAATTAGAGTTGCGAGTTCTGTGTTCCGCGAACGAGATTTTCAGTAGCAACAAAGAATCTCCTTCAGCAGAAATAATTCGTTGTGCTGAGCTGCTGACATCGTCTCTAAATTTAGTTTTAACTTCAGACGAAGAATTTCTGATCGCGATCTCACACCGTCGGTACCTTCCGCACCAACTTAACCCTTTTGTTCTTCTGATCAAATGTGAGACTGAATTCGCGCAAGACTTTCAATCCGATGTTTACTTCATCAGCAATCGCCGGAAAAGTAATAGTCGGTTGCTTAAACTCAAAGCTGCCCAACTTGATGGTGTCGTTGAGGCGAGCCTCTTTGATTTCGACCTCGTTACTCACCGTACGCGCGCGGCCGACTGTGATCGCCGGCGTCGCCAGGGTCAGCTTATCCACCAACGCCGTTGGCAGAATGAAACTGCCGACCATGTTTCCGGAATCGAGGTGAGCTTTCAATATTGAATTGCCGAGGCTTATTTCAACGACGGGAATGACGTGGGGATTCTCAAACGGCAAAATGTCATTGCCATTCGCCGCCGGCAATTCGCCGCGCGCGAGCCGGAGCTGTTTGCCTGGATAGTCCAGCGTCAACAAGTAGTCGCTAAATAAACTAAACCCCAATATTCCGTTTACACCGGGACGGCTGGGTCCCATGCCCGCTTCCCGCGAAATCGCGGTCACGTTGCGAAACTCTATACCGCCTAACGAAAGTGAGTCGAGCGCTACAAGATCAAACATTCGCGCGTTATGCCCTGAAGGATCGCCGCCTCTGACCTGGCCGCTGGGTTTAAGTTTCAATTGAGCCACGATGGAAGAGTCGACGGCAGCCTTCATTTGCGCGCCAGTGTCAATGGTGAAGTGAAACGGGCCTTGACCATTAAGCATTACTTCGACCACTGGCATCGACCCGTTGAAAGTCATCGGCACGCTTACGCTGCTTGACCCTTGCGCAGCGATTCGCGCACTGAATGCAAGCAGGATAAGGCTCATGAACATCCATGATTTCATTGTGTTTGGATTCCCTTTTGTAACCAAGTAGATGAACTGGCTGATTAATCAACACGAATTTCGTTGCTCTCACGCTCCAATGAATCTGTTGTTCCATTATTGTTCCCCGGTTCGGAGCGGGAAGCTTGAAAGCAGCGCAGTAGCCCGACTGTGAGGGAGGGCATTGTCAGAACCGCCTGCGTAGCGCATCATCTGGCTGTTTCGATGA
>JBKOZZ010000047.1:0-61701 GCA_046726155.1 Acidobacteriota bacterium | reverse complement strand
GGACCGGAACACTCACTGGGCGCGTAATCAACGAGAATGGACAGCCTGTATCGCATGCCACGGTTTACGTAACTGCTCCGATGGCCCTTCCTCAGCCTCGTATTACCTTCACAGATGACGCGGGAAACTTCCAGGTCACTGGTCTCGATGCGTTGGTTTACAATGTCGGCGCTTCATCGCCCTCCTACATCACGGCTCCGCGCGAGCCGGAAAGCCTGCCACCGTATTACCGCATCGGTGATTCAGTGACGATCAGTCTGCTCAAAGGGGGTGTCATAATGGGAACTGTTACCTCCACGACAGGTGGGCCATTGGTTCAAACCGGAGTTCGGGCTATCCTTATACGCGATGCCAATGGAAAGCCTCCGACCGGCCCTCGATTTTCATCTGAAAGGCAAACCGACGATCGTGGCATTTATCGAATCTATGGTTTGACGCCCGGCACATATTTAGTTTCGGCCGGCGGGCGCGCTTCTTACAGTTATTCTCCAAACGCTTACGATACTGATGCGCCAACTTATGCGCCTTCCTCAACTCGAGACACGGCAGCGGAAGTGGTGGTTCTGGCCGGCGAAGAGACACCCGGTGTGGACATTCGTTATCGGGGCCAGGCGGGCCACGCAGTTAGTGGTACTGTTAGCGGACCAACCTCACCAAACTCTTCGACCAACATCAACTTGACGCAAATCATGAATGGTTTTCCTCAAGCCAGCGCCTTTTCATTTCAGACTCCCTACAGCAAAGGATTCGCGTTCTACGGAATCGCGGATGGGGATTATGACCTGATTGCCCAGTCCTTTTTAGGTCAGGGCGAAATGGTTACTTCAGAGCCGCGACGCATTACGGTGAAGGGCGCCGACATAACCGGAATTGAACTGATGCTCAAAGGACTTGCTTCGATTAACGGGCATGTGACATTGGAGACCGCGGCCGCTGCTGAATGTAAAAACAAAAAACAACCGCTGCTTTCCGAAATATTGCTGGCGGTGCGCCGAAGCGAGAAAACCACGCCGAAAGAGCAGCTGGCGTTCCCAAATATCTTCGCTCAAACTTCACCCGACAAGTCCGGTGATTTTGTGCTGCGTAATCTTGCACCCGGCCAATTCAGTTTGAATGTTCGGTTCTTTGCGAAGTATTGGTATCTGCGTTCCATCTCGCGCGAGGCGACTGCGACCCAGCCGGCAAATGCAAGAGATGGACAAGCGAACCGGCAAACAGACGCCGCGCGAAGTGGGATTAGTCTGAAGTTTAGTGAGCGCGTCGGCGGCTTGAGAATAACGCTTGCAGAGGGCGCAGCGTCCATTCGGGGAACGGTAAAGCACGCAGAAGGCGAAAGTGTGCCGGCTGGACTTTACCTGCATCTGGTTCCGGCCGAAAAAGAATTTGCCGAGGATGTGTTGCGATTTTTTGTTGTACGTGTGAATCCGGATGGAACATTTGCTGTCAACAACGTTCCGCCGGGTCGCTACTGGGCGCTCGCTCGAGTTACCTCCGACAATGAACCGCGGTCCGATTCAAAACTGCGGGCACCTGAGGAAGTCGAGGCAAGAACGCAAATCCGGCGGGTCGCTGAGGACGCCAAAACAAGCGTCGAGCTTAAGCCTTGTCAGGGTGTGTCGGACTACCAGTTACCATTCAAAATCTCGCCGCTCAAAAACTAGTGATTAATGGGTAACGTGCGCTACGGCACCCGATTAGACACAATCATTAATAGTTGAAAGTCAAGCCTGAAAACACAAAAGTATGTTCCGATTTTCACTTGCCGAAGTTGTTCGTTGAATAGCTTGACGCTTGGCAAGAGCAGTTGCTAGACTCAAAACACTTACCAGTTAGGGCCCGGCGCTTTGATGCGTCGCTCGGATTTCCCCCAGACCCGCGCGTGCGGCGCAGTCTGATTTTTCAAACTCAATGGAGGTGCTGCGGTGGGCTTCAAAGTCGGCCAGAAGGTTGTTTATCCCAATCACGGTATCGGGACCATCGAGCAGATTGAACAGAAGCAAATAGGCGCTACCCTACTCCCTTTCTATACGCTTCGGCTCGCTGCTAATAACTCCCTCGTACTCGTCCCTGTTTCAAACGCAACGGAAGTTGGTCTGCGGTCGCCAATAACTTCCGGTGAATGCGAAATGCTCTTCAAGGTGTTAGCGGATGATTTCTCGTTTCCAGCTAACGATTGGAAGGATCGTTTCAAAGATTTCTCGGAAAAGATGCGCACGGGTGACATTTTTGAGGCTGCAGATGTGCTCAAGCACCTGACCTACCTCAGTCATCTCAAGCCCCTCTCATTTCGCGAGCAAAGGATGCTTGAGCGGGCTCGTTACCTGGTGATTTCGGAGTTGGCGGCTGTTTGCCGTCAGCCGGAATGCAACATCGAACCCCGCGTAGAACAGGCTCTCACTCGTGCTTGCCTGAAGCACGATCGTCGCCCAGCGCGCGCGCGCGCGGCAGGAGCCACCGCCGGGCACTAAAAATGTCCCCGGGGCACTTTGTTGAGCGTCGAAATCTCAATCAGCCCGGAAATCAGCGCATTCTAAAATCGCTCACCTGAGCCTGCAGTAGACGTGTGTTCGTGGCCCAGCCTTCGCATGCTATAATTCCCAGCCTGAATCAACTTCCGCCTTTACCAATGGACGAACCCGGCAGTAATCTCACCGTCAGTTTTCAGCGTAGAGCTTTCCCAGCCACGCTGCTTCTATGATTGCATTCCTAAAATTAGCTGCGATCGTGCTTCTTGTTGCCACGAACGGGTTCTTCGTGGCATCGGAATTTGCGCTCGTGTCCGTTCGCCGAGCGCGGCTCGAAGCGCGCGCAGCTGCCGGGAGCAAGAACGCGCAAGCCGCGCTTCGCCTGATTGATAACCCAACCGTCTTCATCTCTGCAGTGCAGTTTGGCATCACGCTCGCTTCGTTGGCACTGGGATGGATCGGAGAACCAACTGTAGCAGCGTTGCTGGAGCCAATTGCTTCGAGCATAGCTTCGGAAGGACGCGCGGCTTATGTGGCCCACGGCATGGCGATTGTCATCGCCTTCACACTAATCACGTTCCTGCATATCGTTCTAGGTGAGTTGATGCCGAAGATGGCGGCTCTTGAACGCGCGGAAAGAATTGCGCTCTTCTGCTCACGTCCGCTGGAGTTATTCGCGAACATCTTTAGTGCGCCATTGTGGATCTTCAACTCGGTTGGATCCGCGCTCGGCCGTCTCATTGGACTGAAGTCAACTCTCGATCATGCGGCCGTATACACGGAAACCGAATTGCGCCAGTTGATCGATGTTGCCCGCGAGAGCGGCTATTTGCGTGCAGAAGAGAGGCGTTTGATCCATCGTGTATTTGAGTTTTCGGATACCTTGGTGCGCGAGGCCATGATACCTCGCACTGAGATGGCCGCTATTCGGAGTGACAGCTCGCTGGAACAGATCACCAGGGCATTCGATAAGTTTCGTTATTCGCGTTTGCCGGTCTACCGCGAATCGCTCGATGACGTGATTGGCTTCATACACAGTAAAGACGTCATGGCGTATCTGCTGCATCCTGAAGCATTTCGCCTGGAGGATGTGTTGCAGCCGCCGCTATACGTGGTTGACACCGCGCGTCTCGACGATGTTTTGCGGCAAATGCAGAAAGCGAAGGCGCATTTCGGTTTCGTTGTCGATGAACACGGTGGTTTGGAAGGCATCATTACCCTGGAGGATTTACTAGAAGAGATTGTCGGTGACATTTCTGACGAACACGATGAAGAGGTTAACGAACAAATCGTGCCGCTGGATGACGACAAGTACGTACTTGCAGGCGGATTGGCCGTCCGGGATCTCAATCGCCGTCTAAAGCTTTCCTTACCTGAGTCCGAAAGCTATACGACGATTGCTGGCTTCCTTATGACCGAGGTGGGCCACATTCTTAAGCCTGGTGATAAGGTGCACTACAACGGACTCCGCTTCGAGGTCGATCGGGTCGAGCGCCGCCGCGTGATAACCGTGCGACTGGAATTACACGCTGATTCGAGCACAGCTGTAAACGAGACCGCAAGTGAAAGTGCGCGCGCCGCCGGCTAACTTCCATCCTTCTGCTCCAACATTCGATTCCTACGCCGGACGATGGTAAAGTTGCTGATTGAACCACGTTTGTAATAGTGCCATTGTGCCCAAGTATTTTTGGTAGCTGGAGTCAAACGAGATGAGCTTGATTGAGAAAATTCACGCGCGCGAGATTCTGGATTCACGCGGTAACCCCACGATTGAAGCGGAAGTAACTTTGGTTGGGGGTGAAGTTGGCCGTGCCGCGGTGCCTTCAGGGGCGTCTACCGGCGAGCACGAAGCGGTGGAAATGCGGGACGCTGACCAGGAGCGTTATGGCGGCAAAGGCGTCTTGAAAGCCGTGCACAATGTCAACGAAATCATCGCTCCCGAAATCAATGGCCTGGATGCGCTCGATCAAGTAGAGATCGATGCCGCCCTCATTGCCCTCGACGGCACGGCTACAAAGAACAAACTGGGGGCAAACGCAATGCTAGCCATCTCTATGGCCAATGCCCGCGCCGCGGCTGCTTATCTGGAGGTTCCACTCTACAGATACCTCGGTGGCCCAAGTGCACGCACGCTGCCAGTACCAATGATGAATATCATTAATGGAGGCGCCCATGCCGACAACAATGTCGACTTTCAGGAATTCATGATAGTGCCTGTTGGCGCCGAGAGTTTTAGCGAAAGCCTGCGGATTGGCGCCGAGATCTTTCACACATTAAAGGCAGTGCTTAAGAAGAAGGGCTATGCCACCAGCGTCGGCGATGAAGGCGGCTTTGCGCCCAATCTGCGCTCTAATGAGGAAGCGATCGATACGATTCTCGAGGCAATTGCACAAGCTCGATATGCCGCTGGCAAGGATTGCCTGCTCGCACTGGATCCGGCAGCGAGCGAGTTTTATGAAGACGGGTCCTACGTCTTCAAGAAAAGCGATCAGCGAAGACTTTCAAGCGATCAGATGGTTGAATTCTGGGCAGAATGGACCAAAAAGTACCCTTCGATTGTCTCGATTGAAGACGGCATGGCTGAAGACGATTGGGCGGGTTGGAAGACGATGACGGACATGTTGGGCCAACGCGTACAGCTTGTGGGCGATGATCTGTTTGTGACCAATACCAAATTCCTGCGCAAGGGAATTGAGCTTGGCGTTGCAAATTCCATCCTGATCAAAGTAAATCAAATCGGCACGCTTACAGAAACTTTGGATTGCATTGAGCTCGCGAAAACCAACGGGCTTACCGCCGTGATTTCCCACCGTTCCGGCGAAACCGAAGACCCTTTCATTGCTGACCTGGCAGTAGCAACTAATTCCGGCCAAATCAAAACGGGCTCGCTTTCACGCACGGATCGGATCGCCAAGTACAATCAACTCCTCCGTATCGAAGAAGACTTGCGAGGGGCTGCGCGATACCCAGGTCGCTCTGCCTTCTATCAGTTGAAAATATCCGATTCAAGTGACGCCTCAAATCAGGCCAGGGAATTCGTCACAAAAAGCAAAGGAGCAGAAAGTAATAAATGACGGAAGCCCGGGAGCGCGGTTTGGGCGCGTCGTTACCGACTATGCGACGTTCGCCTGGATTGCCGATGTGTTCGTTTTTCCGGCACATCGCGGTCAAGTTCTCTCCAAATGGCTGATGGAAGTGATTCTGTCGCATCCGGAATTGCAAGGTTTCCGGCGCTGGGTTTTGGCAACTAAAGACGCGCACCGTTTGTATACGCGCTTCGGCTTTGTCGCATTGCAACGAGTTGAGCGCATGGAACGTCCCGATCCGAATATGAAGGAGACTCCGGATTACTGGAGAAATGATCTTTCAAGCTAATACAGGCTTAGGGGTTACCACTTGAATCAAAAACTCGGACCGCTGGCGTTAATAATTATTGACGGATGGGGATATTCCTCGAGTCGCGAGGGTAACGCCATTGCAATGGCTGCGACACCACACTACGACGAAATTTGTGAAAACTATCCGCAGACGTTGCTGGAAGCTTCAGGCACGCGAGTGGGGTTGCCTGCCGGTGTGATGGGCAACTCCGAAGTGGGACATCTGAACATCGGGGCTGGACGCGTGATTCGGATGGATGTTTCGCGAGTAGATCACGACATCGCCACTGGCGAGTTTTTTCGAAATGAAGTCTTGCTGTCTGCGATTGACGGAGTTAAGAAACGAGGCGCGGCGCTTCACCTCATGGGCCTCATTTCTGATGGCCAGGTGCATTCATCGCAAGAGCACCTTTACGCGCTGCTTCGCCTCGCGAAACAGCGTGGCCTCGAGCGTGTGTTTGTACACTGCTTTCTTGACGGCCGCGATACGCCTCCTTCGTCCGCCCCGCATTACGTTGAGGCGCTACAGAAAAAGATCGAGGAAATTGGTTGCGGCCAAATCGCTTCGCTCATTGGGCGTTACTATGCAATGGACCGCGATAAACGCTGGGAGAGAACGCAGCGCGCTTATGAGCTCCTGGTAAAAGGAAAAGGTGAACCAGCTACGGATCCTGTTGCCGCAATCCTGCGCTTCTACGACCAAGGAATTACTGACGAGTTTATCGGGCCCACAGTGATCGTAAAAGCTATCGGCGAGCCAGTGGCGACATTTCAGGAGGGCGATGCTGTTGTTTTTTTCAATTTTCGCCCTGATCGAGCACGACAACTTACAAGAGCATTGGCGATTCGAGGCTTCGACGAGTTTGACGTGTCCGGTCGCCCACAGTTCGAATTGGTCTGCTTCACAGTCTACGACCGATCCTTTTCGTTACCAGTTGCTTTTCCTCCCTACGATCACAAGAACGTGTTGGCAGAGGTTTGGGAAAAGATTTGCGTGCGCAATTATCGTCTGGCTGAGACCGAGAAGTACGCCCACGTCACATATTTCTTCAATGGCGGCGTTGAAAAGGAACATGCCTGCGAACGACGTCTGCTGGTCCCATCGCCAAGGATTTCCACCTACGACCTGCAGCCGGAGATGTCGGCTTTCAAGGTTACTGAGAAGATATTGCGCGGAATCGAAGAAAAAGAGACGGATGTCTTCATAGTCAACTTCGCGAACCCTGACATGGTGGGTCACACGGGCAAGCTCGATAAGACAATTGAGGCCTGTCAGTATGTTGACACTTGCCTTGGTTGGATCATCAAAGGAATTCGGCAAGCTCGCGGTGCTACGATAATCACCGCGGATCACGGTAATGCAGAACAGATGATCGATCCTAAATCAGGTGGACCACACACCGCGCACACAACCAATCCGGTTCCGTTCCATTTGATCGACGAAGCCTCTCGGGGTTTGAAATTACGCGGAGACGGCGCACTGGAAGACGTGGCTCCCACACTGCTTGGTTTGCTTGGCAACGAAAAACCGGCAGAGATGACGGGTCGCGATCTCCGTGACCCGGATTGAACCCTCTTGCCGCCAAAAGCGTAATACAGAAAGCCTTATTGGAAGATTTTGAGAGTGTTTGATCCTCGTAACATCCTGGTAATCGATTTCGGTCAGCTTGGCGACGTCGTGCTCAGTTTGCCTGCACTGGATGCAATCCGAAACCGATTCCCCAGAGCGCGGATTACAGTGGCAGTGGGAAAGCCAGGAGCGGAGGTTGTTGGTTTATGCGGTTTCGCAGATGAGACGCTGGTCGTGGATCGCGTGGCCCTGCGCGATGGCTTCAAACCTGTTTCCATATTTCGCCTTTTCAAGCTTGTCAAGGACGTCAGACAAAAGAAGTTTGATTTCGTCATCGACCTTCATAGCCTCTCCGAAACTAACCTGTTGGGTTTTTTATCTGGAGCTCCAAAGCGACTCTATGCACGCCGGCCCGGGCGCTCGTTGGATTATTTGGCAAACTTTCACCCGCGGCCGCCGGTGGAAATGGATCATCGTAAGCGTCATCTAATTGATCGATATCTTGATGTGTTGATTCCTCTTGAGGTTGAGAATGCCGACCGTCTTCCCAAGCTTAAAACTCGACCATCCGATGCTGCAGCGCTCGAGCGGATCCTGGTGAAGGCGAAAGCAGACGTCGGTGCGCCATTGGTTGGACTATTTCCCGGAGCGGGTCATCCCAGTCGCTGCTGGCCGCTCGGACAATTTGCCAGCCTTGCTGATTTCTTGATCAGAAACGACCAGATAAAAGTTCTAGTTTTCTTAGGTCCCGAAGAGCGTGAGCTCACTAAAGACATTCGCCAGCAATTTCCGCCATCGATTGTGATTCTCGATCAACTCACCATTCCCCAACTCGCCGCAGCTCAGGCCCGGCTTGCAGCCTTCGTCTCAAACGATACTGGTCCCATGCATATTGCGTCCGCAGTTGGCACTCCCGTGGTGCTCCTGCTTGACAAGCGTGCCCCCGAAAGTTATTTGCCCCAGGGCGAGCACCACCATGTGATCTACAACAGGGTAATCGGCGATATTAGCGTTGATGAAGTCTACACTGCGACCAGATCGATTCTGTCGTCCGGGCGGACAGCAACCCTCTTCGCGAGTTGAGCGCGTTATAGTTTTGTTAGAACTTTGTGGTTTTCTTTGTGTCCAGTCAAGCGCCGCTCATACTTCGAATAAATGAATACCACTTACATAACCATTCGTCCGGTGATCGCAAGGGGCTTGTTGATTGTTCTGCTGACAATACCACTTCTGTTGCTGCTTAGACCCCTTAGTACGAGCATCGCGAAAGACAAAGTCAAGAAGGAACAAGCGAAAGCACCGGTAGCTTCTCAGGGGAAACCGGTTACCGCAGAGACCACCGAATTGGCAAGGCGCATTGACAAAGCAATTGATGAAAGTGGGCTGGCCAGGGCACGTTGGGGGATCTGCGTGATTTCAATGTCCGACGGATCAACCCTTTACCAGCGAGATGCTGACAAACTCTTCACTCCTGCTTCCAACATGAAAATCTATACAACAGGAGTTGCACTTGATCTTCTAGGCGCTGACTACCGCTGGCGCACTTCTGTCTATGCCACTAATCAACCTGATCCCAGCGGCAGGATTCATGGCGACCTTATACTCTACGGACGCGGCGCGCCTGATCTGGTTGCGCGCAGCAAGGATGACAGTAAAGGCTCACTCAAAAAACTAGCGGACGATCTTTATGCGCTCGGTGTGAGACAGGTGAGCGGTAGCGTGATCGGAGACGAAAGTTACTTCCGTGGTGATTCTCTAGGCGATGGTTGGCAGTGGACCGACATTCAGTGGTACTTCGGTGCGGAAGCGAGCGCTCTCTCAGTTAATGGTAATGAGGTTGACATTAACTTCGTGCCTTCCACTAAAGCTGGCGACTCGTCAGTTGTGAGAACCAGCGATCCCGAAGGTTATGTGACGGTGCAAAACCGCATGGCTGTTGGCAAATCGGGTGCCCGGCCAACTATCGGTGTATATCGCGGACTCTCTGATAACAACGTTGAAGTGTGGGGAGAGTTTGCCCCTGGCACTAAAGGCTTTGGTGCTCGACTCGCAGTACACGATCCCGCGCTTTGGGCAGCGAAGTTGTTTTGGGACGCGCTTAAGACGCGTGGCATAACAATCGAGGGTCAGACGCTAGCGCGAAATTCGCGTGTACCTCAGAGTCAAAGGTTTAATCCTGCGCAGTCGATCGAATTGGCGTCAGTAAGCAGTCAGTCCTTGAGGGAGATCGTTAAGACGACAAACAAGGAGAGCGTGAACCTGAATGCTGAATTGATTCTTCGCACACTGGGAAGAGAGCGTGGAGAGATGGCCGCTTTGCCTGAGGCAATAGGAAGAGAGCGTGGAGATGACCAAGTGGGGCTGGCCGTCATGCGAGTATGGCTGGAGCGTTCAGGGGTACCGACCCGTGGCATCGCCCTCCACGATGGGTCTGGTTTGTCCAGACTCGACCTGGTTACGCCCGAGTCGAGCGCACGCTTGTTGCTGTCGCTTTCCAGGACGGCCTCAGCTTCCGTCTTCAAAGAGTCGTTGCCAATCTCGGGACGAGACGGCACGTTAGGTGGCAGGCTAACAGCCATCATCGATCGTGTGTCGGCTAAAACCGGCTCCTTGACTTACGATAACTCGCTTTCCGGTTACTTAACTACCTCCAGCGGGGAATTTTTGGCCTTCTCAATCATGTGCAACGACCAGACTGGCCAAAGCGAAAGCACGCGCCTAATCGACCAAATGGTTGTCTTGCTGGCAGCATTTCCCGACCTACCGGCTGAAAAACACTAAATCGAACCAAGCGGCGCTAACCAATGTTGGCCCTAGACAAACCTCGTTTAACCAGCTATTATCACTTTGGTCGGGTTTGCGGTTAGGCCCGTCTATCTGCACCAAGCACGCCTCATATCAGATTTGAAAGTAGTCCCACCTCTTCAGTCAGGAGTGAAATCAATGCTAAGAAGGATCGGTAGTTTCACGTTTTGTGTAATCGCGCTGGCTGCATTTAGCGTCACGGCGTTGGGCCAGTCTAAGCTTACGGCGAGAGCAAATAAGCTTCAGCCTACCCCTGCCAGCGCGGTCGTGGAAAGCGATCGAATCAGAGATGGCCTGGTTGGTCCCGTACGGAGAGTCAGGACAGAGGTCGCCAAACTTTCAAGTGAGAGCGGAAAATTGCAGGAAGGCAAACACGCCGTTTTGGAAGTAGCGGCATACGATATCAAGGGGAATAAAATCGAGAATCAGTACTTTCCCATAGCGGGAGCGACTCTTACCGGTAAAGAGGTCTATAAATATGACGACAAGGGGAACATTAGTGAGATGACCCTCTTGAACGGAGACGGATCTTTGTTGAGCAAGGAAATCTACAAATACGAATTTGATTTTGCTGGAAACTGGAACAAAATGACTACGTCAGTGGCGGTCATTGAAGGGGGCAGAATGTCCTTTGAGCCCTCGGAAGTAACCTATCGTTCCATCATGTATTACCTGGATGAGAACATGATCAGGATGGCCCAGCCAAGTGCACCGACAGCTACGCAAACAAGCTCTCCATCGACTGTGCCCGCAAGCAACGTGGCTGCGGTGAATTCGGAGACGAAGAGTACGCTGCTCGCCGCCAAGCCCACAGCTAACAACAACTCGAGCTCAAGTCAGAAGACTTCGGCCGCATTGCCCGGCTCGGTAAACACGGCGGATAAGGTGAGCGGTCTGGGAACGGTTGAAGTGGGAAACGCGCGATCAAACACCGAATTCCAGGCTCCGGTGGTTCAGCTCGAATCCGAGCCGCCCCCTGCACCAAAGCCCTTTCTTAAGCCAGTGTCAGGTGGTGTGCTTAATGGAACGGCTGTTAGTCTGCCCTCACCGAACTATCCAGAGGCTGCCAAGCGATTAAGAATAGGCGGTCTGGTTTCGGTAGAGGTGGTTGTGGATGAAACGGGAAAAGTGATCTCCGCAGTGGCCACCAGCGGACAAGCTGTATTGCGAGAGGTGGCTGTGCAAGCTGCTATGCGAGCACGGTTCTCTCCGACGAAGCTTTCGGGGCAGCCTGTCAAGGTATCGGGCGTGATCAACTATAAATTCTCTCTCTCCCAGTAACTCTCCCAGGGCAAAGGCGCCAACCTCTTGGCTGGCGTCTTTTTTCGATTTTCAATTCCTCCCGACATTTCTTTTCATAAGAGGAGCTAACTCTGATGGCATTAACCGGACACCTCAGCGATCTTTCGCTTTCTGAATTGATCGAATTTTTTTGCAACCAACGCAAGACCGGACAGCTTAAGGTGCTTTACCCGGAAGGTCCTGGCTATTTTTATCTTCAGACTGGCTCCGTGGTTGACGCGCGTATCGGCGTGCTGCGAGGAATTGACGCTGTCTATTATGCGCTGACGCTTCCGAATGCAAAGTTTGAGTTTGGTGGCGCAACGGAATCCACTGAGCGCACGATCAATCAGCCCTGGACTCAAGTGGTGCTTGAAGGTCTACGTCGACTCGATGAAGGAATTGTTCCCGCCGCCGCCTTTCCGCCTGACTATCATGACGATAACGATACGGCATCTACTGACGGGCAGGAGAATAAATTTGCGGAGCTCGAGAGTTTGCGGGTCCCGTCATTTCTTTCGTTCATGGGACCGGAGTCGATTGGTAAGCGAAAATTTGTGATTGCAGGTGCAGTGGCGTTCGCGGTGCTGGCCAGCTTTGCCGCGATCGGGGTCCCGGCGGGATGGTACGGTCACGCTAAGACCACCACAGCTGCCGCTCAGGCAACGACTACTGTAACAACTGAGCCTTCGGCCCCGGCGGTTGCTGAGGTTCCCAGCAACGAGGTGCCATCTCCAGAAGTTTCACAGCCAGACGATCACAGCGATGAGGCTGCGCTTGTGGCGAAGCGCCAACGCGAGAAGGAAAAGCCCAGAGCGCGTGATGAGAAGTCGCCCGCGCTGAAGCAACCTGCTTCAATCGCTCCTGTGGCGCCGATTGTTATAACCGAGGCTGGAAAACCGGGCTCAAAGAAGGTTGCCGTGACGGTTACGTATGATGAGTCCGGTCGCGTTACGCAAGCGTCAGGCGGCGATGCGACTGCGATACGAATTGCGCGTCAGAAGCGCTTCCCCGCAGGAAGAGCGGGTTCGGCAACAATAACGATCCCGATAAACTAAGACCGGAAAAACCAGGGATTAAGGGGAAAGGGGAAAGCCACGCAGCTTTTACCATTTCCCCTTTTTGCTTTTCTCGTTGATTCAAACCAACTGCATGATTTCTTCGTCTGCTAAGACCGCGGATGCTTGTTTCGCTCGGTCGTAGATCCGGCTGACGCGGTCTTCGTTCGCTTCGATGCCTCGCTTTTCGAGCCAGTAAATGACGTTTGACTTACCACTCATGGGTCCGATCTCAACTACCTGTTCCAGACCGAACTGTCCCGCGGGAACGCCGGAATAAACAAGATCGGCAAGTTCTCGGTCACCCTTCTTGTAACTCTTAATCACCGCCGCCGCATGCACGCCCGTCGCCGTGCGAAAGGCATCGCGACCAAAAACGGGATAGTTATAAGGAATGGTCCATCCGCAGGCCTTCGACGCGAGGGAACAATATTCGCCGAGTCGTGACAGATCGTTTTGAATCCAGTCCATTAATTTCAAGTTGACCAGCAATTGATCCATTGGCGTATTCCCAACGCGCTCGCCGATACCCAGCGCGGACCCATGGACCTGATCCGCGCCACCCTGGATTGCAGCGATAGAGTTGATTACGCCCAAGCCTCGATCCTGATGGCCATGCCAATCGAGACGGATGTCGCCACCTTGCTCCTCGATGATGTTCTTTACAAATCGAACGACGGACCGCGCGCCGTCTGGAGTTGAATGTCCGACAGTGTCGCAAACGCATAACGCCTTCGCTCCGCACCGTATCGCTGTTGTGTAGAGAGCACGAATTGTTTCCGGGTTTGCCCGCGTAGTGTCTTCGGTGACGTACATCACCGGTACACCTTCAGTAACTGCGAACGTCACCGCGTCTTCCGTTAGTTTCAACAACTTATCGAGCGTCCAGTCTTCCGCAAAAAATCTTATTGCTGATGAGCCTATGAAGGTGCAGGCCTCAATTGGAATACCGACACGCTGCGAGATCTCTACAATGGGCAGGATGTCGTGGCGGTGAGTGCGTGCAGCGCAGTTAGGCCGAATCCTCAGTTTCTTGTCCGCTATCTCGCGAGCCATCAGCTCCACACCAGCGGCGTGTGTACCGCCGGCGCCAGGCAGTCCGATGTCGGCGGTGTCGATCCCCAACGCGTCCATCAGATGGAGCAGCTCAATCTTCTGTTCAACTGGAGGCTCGCTTACGGAAGGCGACTGCAAACCGTCACGAAGGGTCTCGTCGTCAAAGCCAATATGGCGATTGGGAAGAAACAATGCAGGATCGACTGTGTTCCAATCGTAGACTAATTCATCAAGCGACACTCGAAAAGCCCTCCGCGTACCTCCAACTCTGGAGAACTGAAAGAAATTTGATTACAACAACCCGTCGTAGTTAATGTCAAGCGAGGTATTTCACCGCATCCTTTTGACGGCAGGCGTCGCTCTGTTATAGCCTCTCACGCGTTTCATCCAACGAACGTTTGGTTCTAATCTGTCAACCTTGAACAGCCACGCTCAGGCCCAAGTTAAGATAATCGCGCTGGGCTCTGACCGAGCGGCGAAGATCATGGCCGTTCGGGCAAGCATTGCGCGCATTGCGACAATCGACTCATCCTGGGCTGAAGCGACTGTGCTGGCACGTGCGGTTGAAATCAGCGCGCCGGCAATGCCATTGAATGATTGGCAACTGATGCAAGGGGCCCGCGAAAGGGCACTGGCGGTGCGCGACCAACTTTGGGCCCAGCGAAGAGAGGCAGATATTTACGTTGGACTCGAGGGTGGCTTTCATTCCATTTCAATTGAAGGGGAGTGGCACACGTTTTTGCGCGGTTGGGCCTTTGCGACTAATGGGAAGAAAGGAACGTTTGGCGGCACGCCTTCAATAAGTGTTCCCCCTGCCCTTGCGAAGAAAGTTATTGAGGGGCGACGGGAACTCGGGCTCGTCATTGACGAAGTCGCCGGGCTACAAGACGTGCGCAGTCGTCAGGGAGCATGGGGAATTCTATCCCGCGATCTTGTGACGCGCGCGATGAGTTTTGAGGTAGCGCTGATTGCCGCGTTTGCGCCGTTTTACAATAAGGAGATGTACACTGATGTTTAGAGTTCAGCCTTTTTTGTTGTTTTCAGAGGAAGGAAACTGATCAAACTTGAACGCTGAACGTTTTTAACATGGAAGAACTTATCGCCCAGGTGAATGACGGGGATCCGACGCACCATTCGCGTCCAAACGTCGGTTGGATTGAGGTGATCGCCGGTTCAATGTTTTCGGGAAAGTCGGAAGAATTGATCCGCCGGCTACGTCGGGCCAAGATTGCGCGTCAGAAGGTTCAGGTCTTCAAACCGGATATTGACTCGCGTTATTCGCAGGACCAGATTGTGTCGCATTCGGAAATGCGACACGAGTCAGCCATTATTCGGAGTGCCGAAGAAGTGCTGGCGAAGGTTGAACCCGGTACGGAAGTTGTTGGTATTGATGAGGGACAGTTTTTCGACAATGCTCTGGTAGATGTTGCCACTCAACTCGCAGGTCGCGGAGTTCGCGTTATCATCGCTGGGCTCGATCAGGACTACACCGGCAAACCCTGGGAACCCATGCCACAACTGCTCGCCGTCGCCGAGTACATCACCAAGACCCACGCCATCTGCATGAAGTGTGGCCAACCCGCCAACTACTCACAGCGCACGTTTGAATCCGAAGAGCGCGTCGCCGTCGGCGCTAGTGGGATGTACGAAGCCCGCTGCCGCCGTTGTTTCGTTCCGCATGCGGATGCACCGACGGTCCATGCCGATTGAAAAGGCAGGTACTGAAGCCAGCCACAGATGGACATGGCCTGGCACAAATCTGAAAATCTCGATGTCTTCCGATCCGCGTTATCCTAGTGTCCCGGTGGTTGATTTTGAATGCTGCATCGCTGATCGCCGCAACCAACCGCAATCTCGCAACAGCGGTCAAGGCGCAAGAACTCCCTCCACAACCGTTCTAACCACCAGTTAGGGTTTTAGTTCTAAGTCTCCCTGAACCTTCGAGGGCGTCTCCCCGGGATTTTAGGGGCCACCGATGATGCGGGCTCCCCGTCGATGATTTTTCACAGCGCCCTGGCGATGCGTACTGTAAATCAAGGTTTAGAGGCTGCGTCGCCCAGGCAATTTCTTTAGGAGACAAGACAATGAAGAAACAAGTGTTTGTTCTAACTCTCGGGGTAATTCTGTTCTCGGTTATGGTGTCAATGGGGGTGTTGATTAGTGCCGAGGCGCACAAAGCGTCGGCAGGTAGCGGGACATATTCAGGAAGTGGTGCAGGTTCCGGCAATGGCTTGGGTTTTGGGAATGGTAGTGGCGTCGGTGGGCTCGGACAAGATGACCGAACTCAGGCCGGCGACTATCGTTTCTCCGGGCCCTACACTCACAAGAATCTGTCTATCTTTTTGGTTCACGGAAAAAATTCAATCAAAGGTAAGTCGTTTCTAACGCTGCAGGAAGCGCTGGTGCAAAAGAAGGTCGTGGTTTACGAGACCAAGAGCGTTAACGAGCTCTCCATTCAGAATTTTTCGAACGAGGATGTTTACGTTCAATCCGGCGACATCGTAAAAGGCGGACAGCAGGATCGAATGATAGGAGTCGATTTGATCGTGCCACCAAGGTCAGGGAAGCTGCCGATTTCGGCCTTTTGTGTGGAGCATGGCAGGTGGAGTGGACGCGGTAATGAACGAGCTGCGGTCTTCAGTAGTTCGGCTGACGCGGTAGCAACAAAGGAGATTAAGCTGGCGGCAAAAATGTCGAATTCACAAGGGGGAGTATGGAAGAGCGTAACAGTGGCCCAGGATAAACTGAGTCGAAATGTCGGCGCTCGTGTTAACTCAAGCGTGTCAGAGTCGAGCCTTCAACTCGCCGTCGAAAATAACAAGGTTCGCGAGACTGCCGACAGCTATGTCAAAGCACTTTCCAACATTCCAAATCGCAGCGATGACGTGATTGGTTATGTGTTCGCGATAAACGGAAAAGTAAATAGTGCGGACATCTACGGGTCTAACGTCCTCTTCCGAAAGCTTTGGCCCAAGTTGCTCAAGGCAAACGCGGTCGAGGCCGTTGCGGAGTTGCAGAAAGAGAAATTCAAACCTGCCTCCGCTGATAATGTGCGAGGATTTCTCTCGGAAGCGGATAAGGCGAAGGGCTCAGACAAGGATGTCAATGCCCGTGTAAACCTTCTGACTCGCGAAGACGATGAGAATATCTTGTTTGAAACTCGCGACCGCGCGCAGCCGGGGGTGTGGGTTCACAGAAACTACATCAAGAAAAACTAGAAAAGCAAAACAAGGGTCAAGGGGAACATGGTAAGGGGGAAAGGTAAGGGAAACGCAATGGGCTCCACTTTACCTCTTCCCCTTTGCCCTTGACCCTTTCCCCTTTGTGTCTAGTGGACAATCTTCGTGGAATACATAACCCCATACATCGCATCCTGGTGTTTGGGGAAACCTGTGCCGTTGCTTGAGAGCATCACGTTCACCAGTTGCACCTGGCCCGCGTACTTTCGGTAGGCCATCCACTGCAAACGCCTGATGCCGTCTGCCTGCTCGGGATTAGACTCGCGAAACTCAACGCCCTTTAGGCCGTCGATCTCGAGCCACTTCACTTCATCAACCTCCCCATTCTTTGCCCTCGTTTTGGCGCCGTCGTAGAACGCCCTGATGCTTAGGTCGGTGGGAAAGCTTTCGTCCATCGGCGAGATGTTGACGATCAAGTTAGCTGCTTCCGAGCCGCCCGGCGATCGCCAAACGAGCATCTTGGACTCATTAGTGGCCTGGCTCCATTTGGGTGGAACGGTCCAGGACATTCCCTGCTGGTCCCAGGTTACCGTTTGGCCGCCGGCCAATGCCTCCACCTGGGCCGCAGTAGGTGTCGCAACTTCGGCTTCGCCACCTTTACCTGCCGATGCGGACTTACCTGACTCGCCCGAGTTCGTGGACGTTCTTAGTCTGTTACTTAAGTTGCAAAGCGACAGCGCAAGTCCGAGCACAAGCAGGACAGGAATTTGTTTCATAGGGCACTCACAAGAAGGGGCTGGAAGAGCAGTGCGCTTCTATTCCAAAACACGGTTGGAAGTCAATGTCTGGCAACGGCGTCGTCGACGCAAATCTTGTAATGCCATCCGTAGTTTGCGTGTAATCGGCCCGACTGGCAGTCTATAAGACGCAAACTAACCGTAGTGGCTCAGTTTCATTGAACGTGTCCGATAAACTTTAGTTTGTCGTGAGTCAGCGACAAGCTAAAAGCTTATCGGACATGAAATTGACCCGCTACCAAACTAACAGTTTGCGTTACAAACTTAGCGACGCGTGATATCCTAAGCTTCCTCCAAAACCCCCGTTTAATTAACCGAGCCGCGAACCAGGCAACTAAGCCGGAGGCTCGAATTCTTTGGAGACGCTATGAAAAACACTGTCTTGAAAACACCGCAACTGATCTCTCTTTTGATAGTTACCCTGACAGGCTTTGCCGGAAGCGCTTGTCAAAGAGTCGATACGAACGCCAATACGAATGCTAATCTAATAGCTAACGCCAATTTGGCGACAAACGCGAATGCGAACCTTTCGCCTGCTCCGCTCGCCGCAGCTCGCGAACCGGACAAATATAGTGCTGTCCTGGTTCTCAGTGCCGAAACTGAAGGAGGACAAAAGACCGTCGGAATTCCTCCGTTATCTGCTGAGGTGGCGCGCAATGGCACTGATCGTCGTGTCTCGTTCAAGCTGCCCGACGGTTCCGATTTGATTTACCTGGAGCAGGGAGACAAGCACATTGTTGTCATGCCTGCCCGAAAGCAATATGCGGAATTAACTCCCGAAGCGACCGGTTTTCAACTTCAAAAGCTAATGACGCCCGGACAGATCGTTTCCTATTTGGAAAGACTAAAAGGCGTAGAGCGAGTGGGCGACGACACTATGAATGGCCGCCCGGCAGACAAGTATCGGTATGCGACTACCACCAATACGTCGACGTCAGCGGGCCAGGTGAATACCGAAGCTTACTTCTATGTTGATAAAGATACCGGTCTGCCACTCAAAGCAGAGCTGTATTCAGAAGCGACCGGAAATGTTCAGGGAGTAAAAGGCGCAAAAATTGTCGCGGAGATGCGCGACATAAGCACTAATGTCGATGACTCCTTGTTTCAGGTTCCTGCCGGACTCAACAAAGTGCCACCCGAGCAGGTGCGTCAGCAGATTGATGCCCTGACCAACACAGTAGCCGCCGTGCTCAGGGCACTATTAAGCAACATGAACGCTGCCGCTACTACGAACGCGTCGCCCGCAGCGACGACGCCATCACCGTCGGTGTCGCCTGCGCGATAGACCTTACTGAGAAAACCAATGAAATACTTATTGCTGCTTCTTTTGGGACTCGTAGTTGGCGCCGCTGCCGCGATCTACTTTCTCGGCGTACCGCGTGCAAAGGCGATTCCCGGAGCAACTGTCCAGGCTCCAGCCGCCGGTGGGGATCCACCGGCGACTGTAGTCATTGCCATCAGTGACACTTTCCTGGATGAACTGCTGGGAACGGTGTTTCGAGATCTCGGTCCGCCGACGTTCAATCTCTCGGAAATGGATGGCGGGGGTTCTTCCGGTATTGCCCAGGCTGTGTTTCAGGGCGACTGCACGAATAGCGTAACGCTGGCGCCGGAAGCCAGTAGCATCAAGACGCGCGTGCAGTTTGCCGGGGACAAGATCTCAGCGCCGCTTGCCTTTAGCGGCAAATACAAGTTGCTGGGAAACTGCATGCAGTTTAAGGGTTGGGCGCAGACGACAATTCAATTCTCTTTTGATCAGCCTAATCAAACTCTCTATGGCCGGGTGAATGTCGAAGGGGTAAATCTTGAACAGGTTGCTCCAATGGTAAACAATTTCGTTACCGTATTTGTGCGCACCGCGATCGACAGCCGGGTGAATCCAATTAAGCTTTTACGTCCCCAGCAACTGCAGTTGATGATTCCGGTACAGGCGAGCAATGGTTCGGTAAAGGCGCAGGTGAAAGATGTGCGCTCCGAAGTGCAGAACGGCACTCTGCGTCTGCATATCACTTACGAGTTCAACGGCGCGAAAGGGCAGCAGCCGCAGGGGTAAAGGATTGACGGAACCTCTGATCAAGTAGAGAAGGTAAGGGCAGTCGTGAGTGTTGGCAAACCAGCGGGGGCAAGCCCACCTTCCCAACCATGAGCTCGTCGGTGTTGAGTCTCTTATTCTTCAGTGAAAGGCGTTCAAGCAGGGATTTTACCGACCTAATCACGAGATCTCCCAGGTGAGGAAGGCGGGCTTGCCCCCGCTCATCGGCTGGGATTCAAGTTGAAAGGATTGAAGGGTCGACGACAGTTGCAACGCCTTCTGCCAAAGCACGCTGGCGCTCGAAGTGGTCCACGATTTCCTGCGCAGTTTTCTTTCCCACAAAAGGTGTTAACTCTGAAACGGCGGCCACCGCTATGCGCTGAATTGAACCAAAGTGTCTTAGTAAACGCCCCTTGCGCTTCTCGCCGACGCCGGGAATCGCGGAGAGTTCCGAAGTGAAGTCGCGCAGTTCACGGCGTTTGCGGTGGTAACTCAAAGCGTAGCGATGAGTTTCATCGCGAATCATCTGGAGCAGGCGCAGAATCAGCGAATGGGGATCGAGATAAACAGGCTCGTGCTCACGCCCTTTGACTAGCAGGTACGAAACCTGATTATGTTTCAGGGGAGGCTTCACTACGCCCACCATCGGCACAGCTTCGAGATCAAGCTCGCGCATCGCATCGGCAGCGGCGCTAAGCTGTCCCTTGCCGCCGTCTATCATGATCAGATCCGGCAACGGCTTTCCCTCATCCAGCAGCCGGCGATAGCGACGCGCAACGGCCTCGCGCATTGACGCCACATCATTCGCCCCTTCGACCGTCCTGATTCGAAACTTGCGATACTCCGAACGGTTCATCTTGCCGTTATCGCTCACCACCATGCCGGCAACGTTCTCCGCGCCCTGAATATGCGAGATATCAAACGACTCGATGCGCGCCGGAAAGCGCGGCAGCTCGAGCGTTTCCTGCAATTCTTCGAGCACCAGTTTCATGTCAGGCTTGAGGATGCGGAAGCGTTGCTCAAACGCGAGCTTGGCATTCTTCTCGCCCAGGTCGATCAGATCACGCTTTTCGCCGCGCTGGCTATACTGGATTTTGACGCGCCGCCCTTTGCGCGCGGACAGGGCTTTTTCCAGCAGTTCGCGATCCTCGAAATCTACCGGGACGTGAATCTCGCGCGGCACGTAATCCGTCGCGTAGTATTGCGCCAGGACTTCGCCGAGAAATGAAGCTGGATCGAAATCGTCTTCAGACAGATCTTCCCAAAAGAACTCGCGCCGGCCAACGATGTGTCCTTCGCGCATCGTGAAAAGCTGCAAGGCGAGACGCGGCCCCTCTCGGTAGTAGGCAAAAATATCTACGTCGCGCTCGGGTGAAGTGGCCATCTTCTGTTGTTCCGAAAGTTTGATGACAGTCTTGCGCAAATCGCGATACTTCGCGGCCATCTCGTAACGCAGTTCTCCCGAGGCCTGCCCCATCCGCTCTTCAAGCGTGTTTGCGAGTTCCGTGTTTCTTCCTTCGAGCAACAGCCTGACGTCGCGCACTGCTTCCTGATACTGTTCCGGCGTGCACAGTCCTTTGACGCATGGGCCAAGACAGCGCTTGATATGATACTCAAGACATGGACGCGGCGCTTTGCCGTCGATTTCAATATCGCAGGTACGAAGTTGAAACGTCCGGTTAATTACATCGATCGTTTTGCGCGCCATGCTGGCTGGCAAAAAAGGACCGAAGTAGATTGCGCCGTCCTTTTGGATGCGGCGCGTGATCACGGCTTTCGGAAACGGTTCGTTAATCGTGAGTTTGAGATGTGGATACGACTTGTCGTCTTTTAGATTGACGTTGTACCGGGGCTTGTGTTTTTTGGTGAGCGTAGCTTCCAGTATTAAAGCTTCCACCTCGTTGTCGGTAACGATGACCTCGACGTCCGCGATTTGTTTGACCAGCGCATCGGTCTTGCGATCGAAGGGCCGCGCTTGAAAGTAGGAGCGCACACGGCTGCGCAGTCGCTTGGCCTTGCCGATATAGATGATTTTGCCGGCGCTGTCTTTGTAGAGGTAAACGCCGGCTGAAACCGGAATTTCCTTAAGTTTTTCGTCTAATGTCACTCTTTATACTACCGCGAACCAAATTGTAAGTTTACATTCTAGCGCACCGAAGACTACGAAGAGAATTAGCACTAACTCGATTCAGAGCATATGAGGAGTTGGCAAACAGTCAACAAGTTCAGAGTTCAAGCCTAAGCTCGCCGGATAACGAAAACGCAACCTGAAGGTTGAACTCTGAACTGCTTGACCGTTGCGACAGGCCTCTCGCGACTTACATTAGTTAACAGGATGAACTTTCCTTTTACTCTTGTTTGTAACCGTAAATTCGACGCCGTAGGCTTCGGCCTCAATGCAGTCGATCACTTGATTGTTGTCCCGGAGTATCCGGTTGCTGATACCAAGCTTCGCCTGTTGGAACACAAGCAGGCTACGGGTGGGCAAGCGGCCACAACAATGGTTGCGCTGCGTCGCTTGGGTTTCAAGACAGCTTATGCCGGTCGATTCGGTTCAGACGCTGAAGGACAGTTTGGTGTGTCATCAATAAGGGACGAGGGCGTCAACATCGAATTCGCGGAAATGATTGCGGGTGCAAGCAATCAAGTTGCCTTCATCATCGTGGACGCACGGAGTGGCGAACGTACAATCATCTGGGACAGAGACGAACGATTATCTTACCGCGTCGATGAGGCGCCGGTTGCATTAGCATCAAGCGGGCGCGTTTTGCATCTCGATGCGCATGATCCGCCGGCTGGGGCTCGCATGGCGCGCATCGCCCGCGCCGAAGGCACCATCGTTACAGCAGATATTGATAATATCTACGATGGGCTTCCCGAGCTCCTGCCATTAATCGATGTACTGATCGGCTCGAAGGAGTTTCCGCACAGATTGACAGGAATTGCCGATGAACGAGCGTCATTAGTCGAATTGAAGAGTCGCTACGGCTGTGGAATTGTGGGCCTGACGAAGGGGCGAGGCGGCGCTACTATTTATTGCGAAGGACAATTCATCGAATCGCCTGCTTACGAAGTGCCGGGCGGTTGTCGCGACACCACGGGCGCGGGCGACGCGTTTCACGGCGGGTTTCTTTATGGACTGTTAAGCGGGGAAGATGTTCAGGGAAGCCTGAAGTTTGCGAATGCTGTAGCCGCGCTCAAGTGCCGCTCACTCGGCGCGCGCAGCGCCTTGCCGTCCGCAAGTGAACTAAACGAATTCCTCCAAAGCGGCCCAAAAACTTTTTGAACAGAGGAAGTTATCATGGACGCGAAATTTCATCCCGCTGTAACTGCGATTAAGGGCGGCGATCTTAACGGACTCAGGGCTTTGCTGCGGCAGGATCCTTCCTTAGCAACCGCTCGTTCCTCCCGAAGTCATCCCACACTGCTCCAGTGTTTGGCCCTTGAAGCCGTTGACGTGCCGAACAAGATCGAGATGGCCCAGGCGCTGATTGATCTTGGCGCCGAAATCAATGGTCCGCTCGCCGCCGCGGCGTGTATAAACAACGTCGAGATTGCAGAGCTGCTGCTCGACTGTGGAGCGGCGATCAACGGCACCGGGAGTTGGTCGCCATTGGAGGAAGCGTTGTACTGGAGTAAACAGGGCGTCATAGATTTGTTGCTTGCGCGCGGCGCATCGTTGCATAACCTGCGTATCGCGGCAGGCCTTGGCCGGACAGATTTGATCGAGAGTTTTTTCCGGAGTGACGGCAGTCTGAAACCTGAAGCCGGAAAGATTGATTGGCCTTTTGGCGAACTGCAAAAATCAAATTTGAATTGCGAGGTAAAGGACAAACTACAAGCGAAAGTTGCCGCATGGTCCGATGATCCGCAAGACATCATCAACAACGCTTTTGTTTATGCCTGTATGCACAACCACATTGGCGCCGCGCGGCTGTTGTTGCAGAAAGGCGCGCAGATAGACGCGATCCCGCCTGGTTTTGATTACTCCGGTACCGCACTCCACTATGCGGCTCTGAACGGCCATCGGACGTTGGTCGATTTTCTAATCGAACAGGGCGCAAACGTCAACGTTAAGGACACTAAGGTTAATTCGCCGCCCGCCGGTTGGGCCGACTATGGCGGTCATGCCGAGCTCAAAAATTACCTCGAGCAGCTTGCCCGCGGACAGAGTAATTAGAATATATGCGACTGATTGGTAGCCTACTACTCTGGTTGTTGTTTCTTACTGTGGTGGTCTCTGCTCAGCGGAATTTGGCGCGGTATGTCGATCCCTTTGTCGGCACGGGCGGACACGGCCATACATTTCCCGGCGCGACGATGCCGTTTGGCATGGTCCAACTCAGTCCCGACACGCGGTTGAGCGGCTGGGATGGCTGTTCGGGCTACCACTATTCAGACCACATAATTTACGGCTTCAGCCATACACATCTGAGTGGCACAGGGATTTCTGACTACGGCGATATCCTCCTGATGCCCACCACCGGCGAGCCCTATCTCGATGCGCTCATTGAAGGCAACGCGAACAAAGGCTATGCCTCGCCATTCAGTCACCGGAATGAAAGGGCATCGCCGGGCTACTACTCGGTGCTGCTTGACGACGGGAACATCAAGGCTGAATTAACAGCCACCAATCGAGTGGGCTTTCATCGCTACACGTATCCAGAAGGCGGTCGCCGCAGTATCATCCTGGATTTAACGCATCGCGACCGCGTGCTTGATTCATACCTGCGCATCGTCGATGCCACCCAGATCGAAGGCTACCGGCGTTCGACCGACTGGGCCAAAGATCAGATCGTTTATTTCGTGGCTCAGTTTTCGCAGGCGTTCGAGTTCGAAATCGCTTTGGACGGCAAGGTGGACCGTAGTCTGAAGGAGGCAAGTGGAAAAAACATCAAGGCAGTCTTTGGTTTTCCAGTAAGCCGTGGACCCATCCTGGTAAAAGTCGCGCTGTCATCAGTGAGCATAGAAGGCGCTCGCCGAAATCTCGCGGTTGAATTGCCGGGTTGGAATTTTGACGGCACTGTCCAACTTGCCCAAGACGCCTGGAACCGTGAGCTGCATCGCATTGAAGCTACCGGCCGCAGCGAAGATCAGCTAAAGACTTTCTATTCAGCTCTTTATCACACGATGATGGCGCCAAACCTGTTCATGGATACGGACAACCAGTTTCGCGGGCGCGACCTGCGAATCCACACAGCAAATGGCTTCACAAATTATTCAGTTTTCTCGTTGTGGGATACATTTCGCGCTGCCCATCCGCTATACACCATTATCGAACAACGACGCAGCGCTGATTTCATTAATACGTTTCTGGCGCAGTATGAACATGGCGGCCGGTTGCCGGTTTGGGAGCTTGCCGGTAATGAGACTGACACAATGATCGGCTACCACGCGATCCCGGTAATCGCCGACGCGGCAACAAAAAACCTGACCGGTTTTGATCGAGAGAAAGCGTTCACTGCCATGAAGCACAGCGCCGAGCTGAAGCAGTTTGGGCTCGATTCCTACCTGGACCACGGCTACATAAGCATGGAAGAGGATCGCGAGTCAGTCTCAAAAACTCTCGAATATGCTTACGACGATTGGTGCATAGCCGAGATGGCTCGCTTGTTGGGTCATGAGGATGATTACCGGCGGTTCATCAAGCGTGCGCAGTTTTACCGCAATGTGTTTGACCAGGCAGTAGGCTTTGCGCGGCCGCGCAAAAATGGCGGCTGGCTCAGTCCATTTGATCCGCGCGAAGTCGATTTCAACTTCACCGAGGCCAACTCATGGCAGTACAGCTTCTTCGTGCCGCAGGATCTATCCGGACTGATCGACTTGCTGGGCGGGAAGGAAAAGTTTGCGCACAAGCTGGACGAACTGTTCACGACGGAAAGCAAAACTACAGGCCGCGAACAAGCAGACATCACGGGACTGATCGGCCAATACGCGCACGGAAATGAGCCGAGCCATCATATGGCTTATCTTTATGATTACGTGGGCCAGCCCTGGAAGACCCAGGCACGCGTGCGACAAATCATGAATAGCTTTTATTCGCCGCGGCCCGATGGGCTGATTGGCAATGAAGACTGCGGGCAGATGTCGGCCTGGTACGTATTGAGTGCGGCGGGTTTCTATCCGGTTACGCCGGGCTCGCCCACCTACGCGATTGGGACACCACTGTTCCCGGAGTTACGATTCAATCTCGAAAATGGCAAGTCTTTTGTAATCAAAGCGCGCAACTTTTCTGCACAAAATATTTACATCCAAAGCGCCACGCTCAATGGCCGTCCGTATCGCCAGTCGTATCTTTTGCACAAGGAGTTGATTAACGGCGGCGCGCTGGTTTTTCAAATGGGACCACGGCCGAATATTAACTGGGGCTCCAGCAGCCCCGATATTCCGGTGTCGAACATTGCCGCCGGGAGGATTGTGCCGGCGCCCGTTATTGAGGGAGCGGCAAACACATTCAAGGGACAAATAGAAGTCAGTATTCACGGGCACGTTGACGACGAGCGCCTCTACTTCACCACTAACGGGTCCGAACCAGACATCAGTTCGCCGGTCTTTGACAAGCGGTTGACGATACGCGATACGACTATCGTGAAGGCATTAGCAGTCAACAGAAGCGGCGCAAGAAGCCTGACCACCACCGCGGTTTTTCATCGCATACCACACGATTGGACCATCAACATCCTTTCTCATTACAGTTCGCAGTACCCGGCTAGCGGCGATCAGGCCCTGATCGATGGCGTCAGAGGGAATACCAATTTCAGCACCGGCTCATGGCAAGGTTACCAGGGCCAGGATTTTGTGGCGACGATCGATCTGGGAAAGGTCCAGGAAGTAAGTAAACTCGGCGCCGGCTTTTTACAGGACGTGACTTCCTGGATCTGGATGCCGCGACGCGTCGAGTTTGAATTCTCAATCGACGGCGAGAGATTCATTCCTGGTGCCACGATTGCAAATGAAGTGTCCGACAAAGATTACGGCGTTGTTGTGCGAGACTTCGTGCGGACCATTCCGCCTCAAAGAGCGCGTTACGTGCGCGTCAAAGCTTACAACTACGGACGCATTCCTGACTGGCATCCAGGTAACGGCGGCGAGGCCTGGATCTTTATTGACGAGATTCTGATTCAGTAGATGGGGAGACAAGGTAATGGACAAGCTACTCCTGCCGGTACTTTTGGGCACTAATCGAAGCAAGCGGAACAGCGTACATCCTGCGAAGTGGTTGGTGGGGGAGATGGCGAAGAGGTCTGAGATTGAAACAATACTGTTCGATGCCGCCGATTTTGCCTTGCCACATGACGACTACGGCCAGGGAATTAAGGCCCTCTTTCCCGAATGGCGCGACACGATAATCAAGGCGGACGGACTGGTAATAGTGACGCCCGAATACAATCACGGCTATCCGGGCTCTTTGAAAGCGGTTCTCGATTTACTGCTGAAGGAATACATACACAAGGCGGTGGCTTTTGTCGGCGTCTCCGACGGCCGATGGGGTGGAACACGAGTCATCGAAGCTATGGTGCCAATGGTTCGTGAGTTGGGCCTCGCGGTTACCTTCACGGATCTCAATTTCCCCTCCGTACAAAAGACGTTTGACGCCGAAGGGAAACTTCTCGATCCGGCCTTTGAGAGAAGGGCCAGCGGCTTTCTGGACGAACTGGTGTGGATGAGTCGCACCTTAAAGTGGGGCCGCGAAAACGTGCCGTCGAAGTACCATCCAAAGGAAAACACCTGGGCGCAGACCCGAGGTCCGCTGGATGGTGAGTTTTAGAAGCGATTTTTTACTGGGACCGCGGGCGTCTCGCCCGCAAGCACGCCGCAGGTGCAATGTTTTTTTTCGCTTGCGCTCATTTGCGGGCGGGACGCCCGCGGTCCCAGCAGTTCCCTTGAGTCATGCGCCTGTTGGAACAGCGATCGCCAAGTGCTTTCTGAATAGCTCAAGTACGCGTCGCCACGCGTCGGCTGCCGCTTCAGCGTCATAAACCTCAGGGCGCGTGTCGTTGAAGAATGCATGGTCGGCGTCGTAGGTGACCACTTCCACTGGCAAATCATATTTGCGCGCCGCCTCAATTAGTTGATTCACTTTCTGCGGATTGATCCAGGCATCGCGTTTGCCGGCAATGAAGAGCGTCGGCACCTTTAATTGTTTCAGTACCTGCTCTTCAGGAATATCGCCGTAGAACGGCACCGCTGCGGCGAGCTCGCTTATTTCGCAAGCTGCACGCAGCGCAAACGTGCCACCCATGCAATAACCCGTTATGCCGATCTTCTGCGCCTTGTAGGCCCGCTTCACTTCAACTATGGCTTGCCGGATCGTTTCCAGCCCGTCTTCAATTGACAGTCCCTGCATCAACCTGGACGCTTCTTGCGTGTCCTTCGCCAGTTCCCCTCGAAATAGATCCGGCGCGACACAAAGATAGCCTTCCTTAGCGTAGCGTCCGGCAAGATCGCGAATGTGATCGTTAATGCCCCACCACTCTTGAATAAGTATGACGGCTGCTGTCGTGTCTTTGTCAGGACGCCCTACGTGAGCAGTGGTAGCGCCGCGCGAAGTATTCAAATTGAGCTGTTCTGTTTTCATAACAAAGCTCTCCAGGCAAGATTTTGATCAACGATTTTGAGTTTCGATTATAGTGCAAAACGAAAGGCACGATGTAGCAACCAGCCGCGATTTCAGTCAAGTTTAGTAAGCGCACTTGTGCGCCATTGCGTTGAATGCTTTTCGATCCGGGCGGACAAGTCCGCTCTCTAAACGGGACTCTTCTGCTTTCTAAGCGGTACGAATATTCATCCGGAATGCGACGATTGTGCGGGCTCGACCCTACAATTTCTCTCAGGCAAGTGATATAAACCTCTCGCTCTGCAGAATATCTACTCGCGTTAGTCAGTTCAAACAACATATGAAAGCCCTTGCATATCTATTGGTCGCGATCGTCTCCGCGCTCCTGCTGCCGCCAACGACTGAGAAAGTCCAACCCGCGGATCTGGTTTTCAAGAACGGCAATATCTACACGGTCAACGACGCCCGGCCAAAAGCAGAAGCAGTGGGGATCAAAGGGGATCGGATTGTCTTTGTCGGATCAAATCGTGAGGCGCAGGAGTATGTGGGCAGGAATACACGCGTTACCGACCTGAATGGTAAGACGATGGTGCCGGGAATGACTGATGCTCATCATCATCTTTCCGGGGTCGGCTTTCGTGAAATCACACTCAACCTCGAGGGCATCACCAACCTACAGAATTTCCTGACCAAAGTTAAGGAGCGCGTGGCTCAGAAAAAGCCGGGCGAATGGATCACCGGGCGCGGCTGGATCGAAACCTTCTGGACGCCGCCCGTATTTCCCACGCGTTGGGATCTCGATAAGGTGGCGCCAAACAATCCTGTGTTTCTGGATCGAGCTGACGGTCACGGAGCAGTGGCAAATAGCGCCGCCTTAAAAATTGCTCGAATCGACAAGAGTACACCAAGCCCTTTTGGCGGCGAGATTTCGAAAGACAAACAGAGCGGGGAACCAAACGGAATGTTGCTTGACGCTGCCCAGGATTTAGTACAAAGCCATATTCCCGGAACAACGCCGGAAGAGGCCGAGCGCGCAGTTGTGCTGGGAGTGAAGCGCGACATCGAACTGGGCTGGACCCAGGTTCAGGATCCGGGAGGGAGCTTCAGGGAACTGGAGCTGTTCAAAAAACTCCATGCCGAAGGAAAGAGCAAGCTGCGTATCTATAAGGCCCTTTCGGCGCCAGGGGAAGATGCCCAGCGACTCTTTCGCGATGGACCGATCATCGGCGCCGATCATTATCATCTCACTGTCCGCACGCTCAAACTTTATGCTGACGGCTCACTCGGTTCGCGCAGCGCAGCACTTCTCCAGCCTTATTCGGATATGCCGGACTCTTCTGGCTTCTTAACGATCAAGGAAGAGGAATTGCAGCCGATATTGCAAGAGGCGTTGCGAAAGGGCATTCAAATCCAGACGCACGCAATTGGCGATCGTGGCAATCGTTTCATCCTTGATCAGTATGAGAAAGCCATGAATGCCGTGCCCAGAGTCGAATGGAAGATTAAGGAGCCGCGCTGGCGCGTCGAGCATTCTCAAATTGTGAACCCGGCGGACATTCCGCGTTTTGCGAAGCTCGGAGTGATTCCGTCAATGCAGCCATCCCACGCGATCGGCGATCTACACTTTGCTCCAAGCCGGCTTGGCATTGCGCGATTAGCCGGCGCTTATGCTTGGCAGAGCTTCATTAAATCCGGATCGATTGTGCCCGGTGGTTCCGATGCGCCGGTTGAGGGTGGCGAGCCGATGATCGAGTTTTACGCGGCCGTCGCGCGCAAAGACATGAAAGGTTTTTCGGGCGAAGGCTGGCATCCGGAAGAGGCTGTTACGCGTGAACAGGCGCTGCGGATGTTTACAATCTGGCCCGCCTTCGCGGCTTTTGAAGAAACACTGCGGGGTTCTATTGAGGTCGGAAAACTCGCTGACTTCACGATATTTTCCGCAGACATCATGAAGATTCCGGAAATGGAAATATTGAAAACACGTTGCGTGATGACCGTGATTGGCGGCGAGATCGTTTACGAGGCGAACTAGACCACTAGCTGACAGCAAAAAGCATTTCAGCCTGCAGAGCACGCGACAGCATAAAGCGTGGGGGTCAAGCGAAGCGCAACCCCAGCACTCTTAAGCATAGAAACAAGTTAGCCCGCTGAGCGGGCGTCAGCCGCGGCATGGATTCGGTACGAATTGATCGGGCTCCTGGAAGTGAATGGGATTGAACACGAAAGCAATGTGTAACGAAGCTACTGCCGCCCGTTCCACGGGCTCCGTCTCTATTGCGTGCGTAATCCTGGGGTTTCGCTTCGCTTCACCCCAGGCTTGATGCTGTCGCCTGCTTCGCAGGCTGGTTGAATGACTTCTCCGTCACAGACTCCGGTCAAACTCTAAAAAGGATCTATCGCATGAAACTCAGCTTTGATTCAGCTCGTCGGAATTTTCTCGCTCTCGCTGGCAAGAGCCTGGGTCTGACAGCACTTTCCTCTGCAACTGTCGCATCACTGCTGCAAGAAATTCATGCAGCTTCGAAAAGCATCGCACACCTCACGCCTCAGCAAGCGGCGATGGACGAAGACTACTGGTCCGTCATTCAGAATTCCTTTACGGTAACGCGCGGCATCATCAACCTGAACAATGGCGGCGTTTCGCCCAGTCCGCGCATCGTCACGGAAGCCCTGGTGCGTTACATCTGGCAGCAGGAAGACGCCACGGCTTACACGATGTGGCAAATACTTGAGCCGCAGTCGGAAACTATTCGCACGGGCCTCGCCGAAATGTTTGGTTGCGACCGTGAAGAGATTGCCATCACCCGCAACGCATCGGAGTCGCTGGAAATTCTGCTGATGGGGATGGATTTCAAATCCGGCGATGAAATCCTGACAACCACACAAGACTACCCGCGCATGCTGACCACCTTGCACCAGCGCGAGAAGCGAGAAGGTCTCGTGCTCAAGTTAGTGAAGATTCCTATTCCACCAAAGGACCTGAATGAGATTACCGTCGCGTTTGAAAGGGGAATTACCAACCGCACGCGGCTGATCCTGATCGCCCATCAGATCAATATCACCGGGCAGATCACTCCGGTGAGAGCCGTCTGCGAAATGGCGCGCTCGAAAGGAATTGAAACAATCGTCGATGGCGCGCATTCGTTTGCGCAGTTTGACTTCAAACAAAAAGATCTCGGATGCGATTATTTCGGCACCAGCCTGCATAAGTGGCTCTATGCTCCGAAAGGTACTGGGATGCTCTACGTCAAGAGCGACAAGATTGCAAAGATCTGGCCGTTGATGGCAGCCGAGTCAAAACAGGCGAATGACATACGCAAGTTTGAAGAGATCGGCACCCACTCCGCCGCGCCTAAACTCGCCATCGGCGAAGCGTTGCTCTTTCATAACGGAATCGGTGGAAAACGAAAAGAGGCCAGGCTCAGATATTTGTCCCGTTACTGGATGAACCGGCTGAAGAACGTTCCCAAGATTCGTTTTAACACCTCATTTGATCCGAATCAGTCATGTGCTATCGCGAATGTGCACATCGAGGGTACAGATCCAGGTGCCGTAGGAAGTTATCTGTTCAAGGAACACAAGATCTTTACGACTCCAATTATTCACGAGGAGTTTCAAGGTATTCGGATTACGCCGAATGTGTACACGACACTTGGCGAACTCGATAGATTCTGCGAAGTGATGGAAATAGTCGCACAGCGGGGGCTGCCCAAGTGAACACGATGATCAGCAGACGGCAGTTAATCAGCCGGGCGCTAAAAGCCGGCACCGGGTTGGTTGTGCTCCATCAACTGGATGGAATTGGCCGGCCGGTAATCGCGGCAACAAAGTTTCAGCGAGCCGCTACCCGCTTCGATGCGGCGTTTAAGCGTCTCGACGAATTCGTTGCGCGGCACATGAGCGAAGTGGGGGCGCCGGGAATGACGCTGGCGATGTCTGATCGCGACGGCCTTTTGCGCAGCTCGCAATACGGATTTGCCGACGTGAAAGCCGGCGCCAGAGTGACTCCTGAAACGCTGTTTGAGATTGGCTCGATCTCCAAATCTTTTGTAGCGATGGCGGTTCTGCAACTTGCCGAAGAGGGCAAACTCGATCTCCACAAGCCGGTGATCAACTATCTGCCCTGGCTCAAAACCGAGTCGAAGTATGCGCCGTTTACGACCCATCATCTGCTCAGCCACACTTCGGGGCTTTCTGGCGTGCCGTTGTTAATGCGTGTCGCGGCGACAAATCTGCGCGTGGGTTTTGAGCCAGGCTCGCGTTGGGTCTATTCAAACATTGGTTACGTCTTACTCGGGTTCCTGCTCGAGGCAATTGATAAGAAGCCGTTCGCTGACGTTATGCGTCAGCGCGTTTTGAGCCCGCTGGGAATGAATTCAAGTGCGCCGGTTATCTCGAACGAAATTCGCGAGCGTGTCGCTGTTGGCTATTGCCCGCTTCAGCCCGACCGTCCTTTCCCGGTCAGGGGCAAACTCGGGGAAGCGCCGTGGATTGAAGTGCCTGAAGCGGCGGGCAGTATCGCAGCGACGGCAAGCGACATGGGCAAGTACCTGCAGATGCTGCTAAATCATGGCGCCGGCATAAAAGGCCGAGTGTTGTTGGAAAAAACTTTTGAAATGTTTACGCGGCCGGTGATTAAGTCTGCGTTTCGCGGGGAGGACGCGAGCTATGCGTACGGACTTTGGGTAAGCAACACGAACGGACATACGCTCTTGCGGCACACGGGCGGCATGGTGGCTTTCAGCTCAGCAATGTACGCGGATGTCACCGAGGGGTTCGCGACCTTTGCATCGGTAAATGCCGCCAGACTTCCCGGTAGCTACCGGCCGATTGCCGTCACTCGATTTGCGCTTGCTCTTTTGAGTGCGGCCTCACGCGGCCAGGCGTTACCTGAACCGCCACCTTCGCCGCCCTCGCCGTCAGTCATCAAGAACGCTGCGGATTATGCAGGGACGTTCACGTCGCCGGACGGCAAAAAGCTGGTGCTGGTAAGTGAGGATGAGCAACTCATCCTGCAACACGCCGGCTCGCGCATTGTGTTGGAACAAGCAGGCAGAGATTCCTTTCTGGTGAAACACCCGGATTTCTCATTGTTTGCGCTAACTTTTGGCCGCGAGAAGGAAGTCGTGGTGGAAGCCTTGCACGGCGCCAGTTGGTGGACTAATAAACGTTATTCGGGCTCGCGTAACTTTGAATATCCGAAAGAGTGGGAAGCTTATACCGGCCACTTTCATTCAGATAGCCCGTGGTACGGCAGCACGCGGATAGTGATCCGCAAAGGGCAATTGCTCGTTGGCGGGGACCAACCCCTGGCCCAGATTGAGCCACAGGTATTTCGTCCGGCGAATGATCCAGGCGACGCGGATCGCATTACCTTCGATACGATTGTGGATGGTCAGGCGATGCGCATGAACAATTCGGGTATCGAGTTTTTCCGCACGTTCACACCCTGAGAATCGGTGAGCACTTTGCAGTAAACATTTAGCAGCGAGCAGCGGGTAGTTGGCGGGAGCCATAAAACAGAAAGGAACAGAAAGACGGAGCGGATGTCAGCGCAAGAAGAGAAGTCAGACCTGATTACCATTGAGAATCTTCAGGAAGCGGATCTCGGTGAGGCGGACCATATTTTCCGACTCGCCTTTGGAACCTTCATTGGCGTGCCTGATCCAGCTTCTTTTCATCAGGGAGCGGATTACGTGCGTACCCGCTGGATAGCCGATCCTACATCAGCTTTCGCGGCCAGGATCAAGGGGAAACTTGTCGGGACAAACTTCGCTACAAACTGGGGCAGCGTCGGCTTCTTCGGTCCACTGACTATTCATCCTGACTTCTGGGACCGTGGCGTAGGCAAGCGTCTCATCGAGCCGGTGCTGGATTTATTTGCACGCTGGGGAGTAAGGCAGGCAGGCCTTTACACTTTTGCGCAAAGTCAGAAACATATTGCGCTTTACCAAAAGTTTGGCTTCTGGCCACGCTTTCTCACCGCCATCATGTCGCTGGAAGTAGCTTCAGAAGAAACGGAGGCGATTGGAGAACTTGAAACATACTCCGCGCTAAGTCCGGACGAGCGCGAAAAAGCTCTGGAGTCTTGCCGCAAGCTTACGAACGAAATCTATGAAGGACTTGATGTGCGCCGCGAGATTCTGTCGATTGCAAAGCAAAACCTTGGCGACAGCATTCTGTTGAGAGACGACTCGGGGTTGGTTGGACTGGCCGCATGTCATTGCGGCGAAGGAAGCGAGGCTGGTCCGGATGTTTGTTACGTGAAGTTTGCCGCTGTTAGGTCAGCATCCGTCGGCTCGGACGCCAGCGTAAACTTTGAGCGGCTACTTTCTGCCTGCGTGACTCTAGCGGCTCGACGTGGTTTGTCGCGCGTCCTTGCTGGAGTGAATACGGCGCGCACAGACGCGTACAAGCAAATGATCGGACGCGGTTTCAAAACGCAAATGCAGGGCGTGGCTATGCACGCGCCTAATGAGCCCGGATATAGCCAGCCAGGCGTTTTTATACTCGACGACTGGCGATAGGGTTACAACTAACCTCCAAAGGAGCAGGAATCATGTCGAGTCCTTCGGCAACACAGCCATCGCCGCAGTTATTTTTTCAAACCATTAATGCCTACCAGCGAACCGAGGGGTTGAAAGCTGCAATTGAGCTGGAGACCTTCACCGCCATAGGTGAAGGAAACGCAGGCTTTGCCCGAAGCGAAATGCACCAGTTGCCGCCATCGATCCAGCAGGTGGTGGTATCTTACAAATAGAACTGGTCTTTGTGGGTACAAGAAAGCGTTACCAGGAGCGAGAACGACAAGAGATGGCGCGAGTTGTCGGCATCAGCTAAGGTAGCCGAAGGGTGCGCCCGTTCTAAGAGGTCTGCGATGTAGTGGGGGTCTTCTGGTTTGCAAGCACCGTCGCAACGGTTTTTAGGAGGGCATCGCCGCTGAAGGGCTTTGAAATGTAGTCGATGAAGCCAGCTTCGAGGGCCTCAATTCGATTTAGCTCGGCGTGGGCCGTGACAGCCATGCAGGGAATCCTGCTAGTGCGCTGATCCGTCTTTAGTTTCTGGAAAACTCCCCAGCCATCCAGCACCGGCATCGATAAGTCGATGACAATCAGGTCGGGCGGTTGATTCCTGGCTAATGCAAGGCATTCGCTACCATCCTTCGCTTCGCGCACGTCATAGCCCGCGCCTGTAAGCAAAAGTCGCAAAAGCTCGCGGTTATCGTCGTGATCATCGGCAATAATGATGGTAGCTGTCATGGGAAAAGTCCGGAACCAATGGATATTAGGGACCCATACTGTTGGGACTTATAGCTTAGGGCTGAAAGGGTGTCAATTCGGCCTTAAGAAAGCATTTCTTGACTCACCGATTCCCGCACGTCCATAATCGTTCAAGAGACGTATTGCCCCCGCAAGTCTCAGCAATTGGCGTTTATCTCAGTTATGATTCTCACCAAAGAACGCGGGCTCGAATAGATCCTTCAACGGAGGAATAAACTGTGGTCAGCGGACAACTGGAAGATAGTTTGCGTCGTGATATAGAAAGCTATATCGAAGGGCGCGTGAGTGGTATTAAACAAGAAATCGCCGCGCTTCAGAGCCAACTCAATGAGTCGCTCAGCCGCCTCCTGGACCGGCAAGCCGAAGTTCAACTGGATGGCGGCCTGGCAGATTCCATTCGGGAACACTTGAGGACGGCCCACGAAGAAGGAATTGATCTAGCTGCCACTGAATCCGCCCGCGCGAAAGCGTCAAGCGATATGGCCATCGTCAAGGCGGCCATTTCCGAAATAGATGAGCAGCAATCACAGTCGGATATCTTGAAAATCCTGGTTAACCGTGCGGCGGCCTTTGCACCGCGCGTTGTCTTCTTTGTCATCAAGGGCGAGCAGAGTATTGGTTGGCGCGCCCGAGGTTTTGAGGGAACAGTCGGCGACAACTCCATTCATCAAATGTCGTTTCCAGTTGCCGCGGATACGGCAGTTGGCAACGCGGCGAGAACGCGTACGTCGTGGAGCGGCGGGCCAGGTTCGCATTTAGAGGATCATATGATCCTCAACCGGCTGGGCGATGAACCACCCGCTCGGATTGTTGCGGTGCCACTCGTCGTGCGTAATCGCACGGTGGCAGTGCTGTATGCCGACTCCGCGGATCTTGATTCCGAAGCTATTAATTTGGAAGCTATCGAAACTCTCGTTCGTGTTTCCGGCATGGCCGTCGAGTTGCTCGCCGGCCGCGCCGCTTCAGTGAGGCAGTCCGCGGCGCCTAAAGTTGCGCCAGCAGCAGAAGCCGCAAGGGAGCAGACCCAGACCCAGCCTTACGAGCAACCGGCATACACACCGGAGGTGCAGTATGACGAGATAACTCCGGTTGTGGAAGAAAGCGCGCCGGCGTTCCCGGTTACAGAAGCGCAACCGGCGCCGGCTGAGGTTCAGCCGGCCGGGCCGCAGGTTGAAAGGCAGCCAGAGTTTGGGCAAGTCGAGGCCGCTCCCGCGGTTGAAATACCGGCGGAGGTAGCCGCGGAGATCGCGCCACCGGTGTCGGTAGAAACCTCTCCATCGGCGGCAACTCCGAGACGACGATATGGCGCGGATGTCGAATTACCTGTGGAAGTGGCAAGTGAAGAAGAGCGACGGCTCCATAATGACGCGAGACGTTTTGCCCGCTTGCTGGTTTCGGAAATAAAGCTCTATAACGAACAGAAGGTTAGTGAGGGGCGTTCGCAGGGTGATCTCTACTCGCGGTTGCGCGAATACATCGATCGTTCGCGCGAGATGTACGACAAACGCGTCAAGCGGGAAGTCGCGCACCGATACGACTATTTCCACCATGAATTGGTGGCCACGCTTGCCGAAGGCGACGAGGCTAAGCTTGGTAGTGCTTATCCGGGGGCAACGGTTTCGGCGTAAGACGCGACTAAGGTTTGGGTTTTTGGGTTTTGAGTTTCAGGTTTCAAGTTTCAGAGTGTAAACACTCTAACGATGTTTCCGCGGGGAACCGCGTTGACGTTAAACTTGAGACTCGAAACTCGAAACTGTTTTAAGGGGTGCAAGTTTGTGAACAAGCTCGGAAAGTATCGTCTAACGCTTATTGTTATTGGCTTGGCCATCGTCACTGGCGCTTCGCTCCCCGCGTTTATGACGGCAAGCTGTTTGACGCGACCCCAAACCCCGGCTGAGGTGAGGGTACTTGAAACTCTGCGCGCGATGACACGTGGCGGAGTGCTGCCCTCGGAAGAGGTGGTGTCGCGCATTGAATCAGATTTTCCACGTACCAGGGCTGCCGCGATGGCGAGGATAGTTCGTGCTCGCATCAGAATTAATGCCAAAGATTATGGCGGCGCCGCTACGCTGCTTGATACAAGTATAATCCGCGATTACAGCTTGCTGGGTGAGTACGCGCTTTTTCTGCGCGGCAGCGCACTAGAGCAGGCAGACAAGCTAGCCGAAGCGCGCATCACCTACGAACAGTTACTCAGTGACTTTCCCGAGTCGACTCGTGCGCGCGAAGCGGCATTGCGAGTTGCCAACATCCTGATGCGCACCGGCAGCGCAGCCGCAGTCCCAATACAATTGAAGGAACTGACAGCCCGGGACGATCCTGCTGCACTCCTTTTGACGGCCAAAGCTTCCGAGCAAACCGGTGATTCGACGCGGGCCCTGGCCGCTTACCGTCGTCTTTATTTCCAGGCGCCTGCTTCCCCTGAGAGCGTTGACGCAGCGACTGCAATTTCGCGCCTGGGCTCGACACCATCGCCGGCAACGACGGATGAAGCAATCACCCGCGCAGATAAGCTCTACGACGCCAAACGGTTTTCCGACGCCTCTCAAGCTTACATGGACGCCTTCGGGAGATTTCCAAATACGGCCACTGCCCAATCGCAGTTGCGTCGCCTGATCGCGGCAGCCAACGTAAGGAAAACAGTTGATGCAGTTAACGCCCTGAACTCTATTCCATCCTCCGCCGGCGAAACGCGCGCGGAAGCGCTTTACTACATGGCGCAAACCTATGCGCGCGCGAAACAGTGGGACCAGGCGCGCGCAAGCGTCGAGGAATTGCGACGTAATTTCGCTTCTAGTCCGTTTACGCCCCGCGCGCTTGTAACTGTCGGTCAGATCGCGGAAGACGCAAAAAATGATGCTGACGCTTCATATTTCCTGCGCACTGCTGTCAATTCGTATCAAGGTTCGGGCGAAGTTGCTCAGGCGCAATTCGACCTGGCCTGGATGACTCATGAGAACAAAAACTTTTCCGAGTCAGCGAAATTATTAACTGAGCATCTCGCTTACTATGCGGACAAAAACACTGACAACCGCGGCCGCGCCGGCTACTGGGCTGCTCGTGATTCGGAGCGCGCGGGCAAACTCGCCGAGGCGCGTGCACTTTATCAGGCGATGCTCGGACGCTACGACGCCAACTGGTATGGCTACCTGGCTAAGCAGCGATTGGATGCCATGTTGCGCAGCGGGATCGGAACAGTGCCCGCAAAGTCGTTTCCTGCGGATTCTGTAATCGCACGCGCAGTTGCGAACTTGCAAACGGTCACTGTCGCGGAGGAAACCGCCGGAGCAAAAGAAGATAAAGAGATCGCCAAAGCCAGCGAACTCAACAATGTCGGTCTTAACGATTGGGCATTGGAAGAGTTGGCCTCCGCCTCAGCCTCAGCCGGGAACAGTCCGAGGGTCAATCTGGCGATCGCGCGAATTTATCGTTCTGAAGAGGACAACGTGCGCGCGCTTAATGTCCTGAAGAAAAGTTTTCCCGACTATTCACAGATGAAGCCGGAAGAGCTGACTCAGGAAGAGTGGGACGTGTTTTATCCACTTCCTTACTGGGACATCATCGTGCAGGAATCGCGCGCCAGAAGCCTGGATCCCTTTCAAGTAGCCGGCTTGATTCGCCAGGAGACGGTTTTTATGCCGCGCGCGCGCTCGTCTGCCAGAGCTTACGGGCTAATGCAGGTGCTCGTTCCTACCGGCGTGCTGACGGCAAAAAAGTATGGCGTGGAGCGACCGATTACAGAAGAGTCGCTTTATGAGCCGCGTTTGAATGTCCAACTAGGCACAGCGTACCTGCGAGATCAGATCGACAAGTTTGGCCGGATCGAATACGTGGCCGCCGCTTACAATGCCGGACCGATCCGCGCCGTGCAATGGCGAGCGTCACTGCCAGCGGAGATGGATGAGTGGGCAGAGGCTGTTCCATTCAAGGAAACTCGCGGTTATGTTCAGGGCGTGGTGCGAAATCGGCTTCAGTATCAGCGACTCTACGACGCGAAAGGAAAGTTTCGTCCAGAGGTTGGCACTCGAGCGATAACAAATCAACCGGCAACCGGCGCAAGCCCGGGCGCCCAACCGGAGGATCCATCGGTGCGCAAGCGCCGCGTCACCGGCAATGAAAGTGAAGAATGAGCATTGGGAAAACGATAAATTGTAAGGATAGGTCCCGTACTTGCCCGAATTCTTCTTTGTTAAGACGCGCAGGAGAGGACAGGCCTCGCCCCTACGGTTTTCTTTCTGTTTTGATTCTTTTCGGGATTCTGTCCGTGGTTTCGGTTCATTCCCTTGCTCAAAAACACGCTGCGACTCCGCCGCCCAAATCCGCCAGTGTTACCATCACCACCGAGCCCAACGCGATCATTTGGATCGACGACATTCGCCGCGGTGTAACTTCCGCTGCGGGCACGCTGGAGTTGAAGAAGATTTCAGGAGGCCCTCACAGCCTGCGAGTGAGGGCGATGGGATTCAAGGAAGTGACGATGCCGTTGGTTCCGGGCAAAGGGAGCGTGAGCGTAAAACTGGTGAAAGCCACGGATCAAGCGGAGCTCGCGTTTCAGCAGGCCGAAGATGCTCGTGAAAAAGCAAGAGATGATGAGTCGAGACAAAAGGCAGCGGAGTTATACCGCGCGACACTAAAACTTCGTGGAGCGTATCCGGCCGCGCATGTAGGCCTGGCCCGCGTCCTGCTCGATCTCAACCAATACGAGGCTGCGCTCGACGAGATTTCAGCGGCTCGTCGCACTCGTCCTGTTTATGCGGAAGCTTCTGCCGTTGAAGGACGCATCAATCGCGAAGCCGCCTTCACAAACGAGGCAATTCAATCATTTCGCCGGGCGATCAGAGAGGGACACGGAATTCAGCCGGAGGCGCACGTGGGTCTGGCGCGACTTTTCGAAGACAAGGGACAGTATGACGAAGCTATCCTCGAGTTTCGCAAGGCCATCGATCAACTTTCGGATTCCGAGCCGGTAATTTACCAGATGCTCGGTGCGGCTTATGAAAAGCAGCAGAAATACAAAGAAGCAGTGGATGCCTACGAGAAATATCTTGCTTTAGCTCCGAATGGAAGCCTGGCGCCAGCCATACGCTCCATCATTGATCAACTCCGGCGCGATGCCGCCGGACAAGAGATCATTCCCTAATTCCAGACAATCCCAAACCGTTACGGATTAACGATTGGATCCTTTACGGTCGCCGGTTCATCCGGATTCACGTGTAACCGGGTTGAAGTTGAGTCGATGTAAAAGTGTCTGCCAGGTTGACTTTCTGGCCGTACTGGATCTGCGTTGCAACTATAGAATCCTGCCGGTTGGGCTTCCGACTTCGGCGTAACGTCCATCTTCAAAACATAGTCTTTAATAGTCGGCTTGCTGTAATTGAAGCGCGAATCGAGATAACCGCCGTCGCTTAGCTGCTCAAAGGTGCCAAAAGCACCGCCGTTGGTAGCGGCGTAAGTTTGCTGGGCCAATGCGATTGTGTGCAGGGCTGACATTGCCGCCGTCTCATCGGCGCGGGCAACACTCTTCTGCAAATCTGTCGAATACTCCTGGCAAGAAAGCGATACGATACAAATAACAACGGTCAGCGCGAGAATCGCAAATTTAAACATGTGAACTCCCGGGGTTACTGAAACTAAGTAATCTCTCGGAAACGAAAGCAACTGTAATTGTGATCGTTAACCATCCCGACCGCTTGCATGAAGGCATAGCAGATTGTCGTGCCGACAAACTTGAAGCCCCGGCGGCGCAGGTCTTTGCTCATCGCGTCTGATTCCATTGTGGACGCGGGCACGTCATGCCCACGTTTTCTCTTCCTGGGAACGCCATCCACAAACTGCCAGACATAACGATCGAAACTGCCAAACTCCTCGCGCACCTTAAGAAACGACCGGGCGTTTTGAATGGCCGCGGCAATCTTAAGACGATTGCGAACTATACGGGCGTCTTGCAGTAACCGCTCGCGCTCTCGTTCGCCATACTTTGCTACCTTAACCGGATCGAAGCCACTAAACGCCGCTCGATACCCTTCGCGCTTGTTCAGGATGATTTCCCAACTTAGACCCGCCTGAGCACCCTCCAAAACGAGAAATTCGAAGAGTTTGCGATCGTCGTGCATGGGCACGCCCCATTCCTTGTCATGATAAGCGATGGACAGTTCCGTCCTGGCCCAATCGCAACGTTTCGGCATGGAGGGTAGTGTATCAGGAAGTCTTCAGCAGAGGCTTGAGGAATTCGATAGCCACGGGAACTGTTGCGGTTGGTGGTCAGCCCGAAGACGCGTTTCAGCTAACGCCAAGCCTCTTGCTGTGAACCACCTTTCGATCCCGCTAGTTCTTGCCAGGTTTGCCGGCCAGGCTTGCCACAATCATGATCAGCTCGTTGGCATCGACAGGCTTCGCAATATGGGTACTGAAACCTGCGACTAATGCCTGCATACGATCCTGGAGCCTGGCGTAAGCAGTTAGAGCAATGGCTGGAATGTGTTTGTCTTTACCTGCCTCTTGTTGACGAATCCGACGGATCAGATCGTAACCGTCAACCTTCGGCATCCCAATATCACTAATCAGCAGATTGAATCGCCCCTTCTGAAGGGCTTCGAGAGCATCCTCTGAGTTGGCGGCGCCCGTAACTTTCGCGCCGTGTTGCGCCAGTTCCACGGTGATCAAGTCCAGGGTATCAGGTTCGTCGTCAACGACGAGAATCTGCAATCCTTCCAAAGTTGCTTGTTCCAATTGGGATTCTTGGAACGCCGAATCGGCGTCGGCCACGGTTTCCGGACGAAGCTCGCCGCTGGGCAACGGCAGTCGAATAGTGAAGATCGCGCCCTGACCATCTTCGCGATTCTCCACCGCTATCGTACCGCCGTGAAGTTCGACCAGATGACGAACGATTGCCAGGCCGAGTCCCAGTCCTCCATGCATTCGCGTAGTTGAGCCATCGGCTTGACGGAATCGTTCGAACACGTGAGGCAGAAACGCGGGTTCAATGCCCGGCCCACTATCCTTAACCTGAATATGAACGTGCGTGTTCGTTTGGTTGACAGAAATTTCGATTTTGCCACCGTTTGGCGTAAATTTTGCGGCGTTTGAAAGGATATTCCAAACCACCTGTTGCAGGCGATCAGGATCACCCGAAACCATTCTCAAACTCGCGTCTATTAAGGTCTCGATTTGGATTTCCTTTGCTTCCATTGCCGGTCGCACGGCGTCAAGAGCGGCGTCAACCACCCCCACCAGATCAACAGGGCTAAGATTAAGTTGGAGCTTGCCGGTGATTACTCGTGAGACGTCCAGGATGTCTTCAATGATCTGTTTTTGGGCCCAGGCATTTCGTTCAATGACTTCCAGTGCGTGCTTTGAGCTCTCGCGATCAAGCCGGCCAGAGCTCAACATTCGCGACCAGCCAATTACTGCATTCAGCGGTGTGCGCAGTTCGTGAGAAAGCGTGGCCAGAAATTCGTCTTTCAAACGATTAGCCTTTTCCGCGTCGGCACGCACGGCCCGCTCACGTTTAAACAATTCAGCGCGTTCTTCTTCAGCCAGTTTTCGTCGAGTAAACTGCCCGATCTGCCCTCCGATGCCTTTCACCAACTTCAGCAACTCCTCATCCGGTTCTCTGATTTCGGGACTGAAGAATTCGATTACTCCCCAAACCTCACTGCCCACCAGAATCGGGAAGCCAAAAGCGCCGTGAAGGCCTTCACGCATGGCCACCATGGCTCGAGTAAAATTGTGGTCCGCTGAAAAGTTATTAATCCACACGGGCTTGCCGAGTTGCCAAATCCTTCCCGGTAGTCCTTCTCCTTTCTTGAAAGTCATAGTTTTCGTCATCCGGTCAAATTCGGGCGTGGCCATCGAAGTAGCATGACAAATTTCGATGCTATTCATCGTTTCAGTTTGCTGATCGACTTTCCAAAAGGCGCCCACCTCCCAATCAAGACTTTCGCAAACGGCTCGTAGAACGTGCTGTGCGCTTTCAACGAAGTCTGGCGACTCCGAAAGGATTTGTGTCACGGCATACTGCAGCGCCAGCCGGCTTTCCGTTCGCTTTCGTTCGGTGATATCCCGCGTGAAGCAACGCGTGTGAATAAACTTGCCGTCTTCGCGGTAAACACTGGAGTTAATGCGGACGTATCTCAGCGAACCATCCTTGCAACGCAATCGCGCGTCGTAATTCTGAACTAGTTCGCCGGCTTGCAGACGGGTGAGGATGTCTTGAATGGCATGCTGATCGACATGAAACTCGGCAATATGATGTCCTTCATATTCCTCGCGAGCGTAGCCAAGCATATCCAGCTCAGCTTGATTAACGCGTAGCACCACCCCGTCAGGATCTAACCAGTGCAAGGCGATTGCGGCGTTATCAAAAAAGTCGCTCAACTGAGCCTCGCTTCGCTGCAAAGCCCATTCTGCTAGTTTGCGCTCGGTAATGTCCCGCGCGATGCCGACGTAGCAAAGCGGCTCACCCAACTCGTTGCGCATTGCGAATGCCGACAACTCAAGGTACTTGATTTCCCCGGCTTTCGTTTTACTGACAACCTCACCGCCGTACTCGCCCGTTGCCGCCAATTCGCCTGCTACTTCCTCGAAGACTTCCGCGCCCAGATGTATTGCGGCCGTTTGGTACTTGAGGTCATCGTCTGTATAACCCAGCAACTCGGCGTGGGCGGCATTCTGTTCCAGGTAAATACCCTGCAGGTCGATTATCGCAGTGGGTTCACAAGAATGCCTGAAGATTGCCTGGTACAAGCCCTGGCGCAGCTCTCCCAGCTCACTGGAGTTTTGATTCATTTGCAGCGTGAATGCTTTGCCAGACATAGTTTCAGACAGACAGACGGGGAAGGATTAGCTGCCGTTGCCATGGGATTGGCGTCAAAGGGGGTCGAAGGGGGTTGTCAAATAATACATCAAGTTGAACGCAGGTTAAACCCCGCCATCCGACTGGCACTGGTGCAGTTTAGAGTTCAAGCTTTAGCTTGCGTGTCGGAGCGGCAGCCTGAAGGCTACTATCCCACGCGGGTTGCGGCGCTCCCCTGGGCTGAACTCCGAACTTCCGGCTTGGAACTGCATCAGTGCCTGAGAGCAAAAAGGAATGTCGAAAGTCAGGTAAGGTCTCTGACCCCGGATGCGCGGCAAGTTTCCGACTTGCCGAACCGCTGGGTGAAGATCCTTAGGTCTCCGACCTTGAAGATCCCGGTCATAGACCGGAAAGGTGAGTCATGGTAGGCAACGGTAAGTCTGAGACTTACCGCGCATCGGGCGTCGGAGACTAGGACAGAACGCCGCCCTGTAATTTGACTTTGGCCCAGACTTGGATGTAAAAGCGTTGAGGACTTCATACAAACCAACCCGGAAACCCTCCCTTATAGTTAGCGAAAGGGAGCTTACTTCTTTTTCAATGGAAGGAGATCGAAATGGCTTTACGTTTAGGTGACATTGCACCCGATTTCACAGCAGAAACAACGGAGGGCTCAATTAGCTTTCACGAATGGATCGGCGATAGCTGGGCCGTGCTTTTTTCACATCCCAAGGATTTCACCCCGGTTTGCACCACCGAGCTCGGTGAATGCGCGCGTCTCAAACCCGAATTCGATAAGCGCAACGTCAAGGTAATCGGCCTCAGTGTAGATCCAACGGATTCTCATAAGAAGTGGGCGGAAGATATTCGAGAGACGCAGGGCACCGCTCTCAACTTTCCCGTGATCGCGGATCCGGATCATAAGATCGCCGAAATGTACGACATGATCCATCCGGAGATTAGCGATGTGTTTACGGTGCGTTCCGTTTACATCATTGGCCCAGACAAGAAGATCAAACTGATGATTACCTACCCGGCGAGCACCGGTCGCAACTTTGACGAGATTCTACGGGTGATCGATTCACTTCAGCTCACGGCGAAGTACAGCGTAGCAACGCCTGTGAATTGGAAGGATGGCGATGATGTAATCATTGTTCCTTCGATGTCGGATGAAGATGCGAAGGCGAAGTTTCCCGCCGGCTGGAAAGCACCGAAGCCTTATCTCCGCATTACGCCGCAGCCGAACAAGACCACGACAGATACGGCCGCGAAGAGCGCTTCGTAATAAGCCTCGCTACAAGGAGCCTGTCACAACAACGGCCCGTGAGCCCGAGCTAGCGCTTGGGCTCCGGTCATAAAAATCAAGACTCCTAATGTTCTTCTCTAAGAATCCAGCTTGGTACCAGGCTCTGCCACCTCACTTGCGCCCGCCAGAGAGCAAGATAAAAGCGCTAGACACATTTAGGAGAAGTTTGCGGGTCGATGATGAAGTGTTTATGGTGTTAATTGCTTCTACTGGTTTTGGATTGGCTGCATGAAGAATATCAGCGGATAATTAAGTGATGAGCAGAGTCAAATCGCAGGAAGTTAAATGCGACAAATCGTGACAACCGCGAACGGTGGCGTTGAGGTCCTGAGAGTTCAGGAAGCGCCGGACCCGCGCCCGGTTAAAGGTGAGGTTGTAATCCAGGTAAAAGCTGCCGGCCTGAACTTCGCCGACGTCCTGGCGCGCCAGGGACTTTATCCGGATGGGCCCAAAAAGCCTTGCGTTATGGGCTATGAAGTTGCGGGCACAGTGGAAGCAGCTGGCGAAGGGGTTGATCCGGATCTACTCGGCAAAGAAGTCGTGGCAATGACACGCTTCCGTGGACAAGCGGAAAAAGTTGTCGTCGGCGCGAATCAGATATTTGAAAAACCCGAGTTGCTGACTTTCGAACAAGCGGCAGCTATTCCGGTGAACTACCTTACCGCCTATGCACTCCTAGTCGTGATGGGATCGCTTAAGGAAGGCGAATCGGTTTTAATTCACAATGTCGGCGGCGGCGTCGGCCTGGCGGCGCTCGACATCGCAAAGAAGATTGGCGCGACCACTTACGGCACCGCGAGTCCTGGGAAGCATGAGTTTCTCCGCGTGCGCGGCCTCGATCATCCAATCGATTATCGCAACCAGAACTGGCTTCCTGTCTTGAGGCAACTTACCAATGACCGAGGTGTTGAGTTGGTAATTGATCCAATCGGTGGCGCTCATTGGAAAAAGAGCTATGCGGCGTTACGGCACACCGGCCGGCTCGGCATGTTCGGCGTTTCCACCGCATCCGCCAATGGTCTGAAAGGTAAATTGAAGTTGATAAAAGCTGCAGTGCAGATGCCGAGGTTTCATCCGCTTGGGTTACTCAATAAGAACCGTGGCGTCTTCGGACTAAATCTCGGCCACATGTGGCATGAGCCGGAGAAAGTTGCAGCCTGGATGAAGCTGATCCTGGACGGAGTTAGCGAAGGTTGGGTTCGTCCATTTGTAGACAAAGCGTTCTCTTTTGCGCAAGCGGGTGATGCGCACAGCTATCTGGAAGAACGAAAGAACATCGGCAAGGTTGTACTGGTGCCGTAAGTGTCATAGCAGAAGTCGCCGCGTTGTTTGCGCCAATTAGCCGAGAACGATGGCTTCTGTCGCGCGATCCCGAATGATTCGCCGGGCAGGAAGTGTCTGATAAATTTTAGTAACCTCTGATCAAGTGGAAGCGTCAACTCCTTGGAGTGCGGCGGCCTAGCGCCGCTTTGGTCGGTCGCCACCTGTCGCGCCCAAGTCTTAACTGCATCATTCTTGAAGAGTGCGGCATCAAGCCTCTCGGACCAAAGCGGCGCCAGGCCACTCCAAGGAGTTGAGTACTTAATCAGAGCTTCCTTTAGTTTGTCGTGACTCAGCGACAAGCTAATAAAACTTATCGGACCATCAAATTGACCCACCACCCACACTCCACTATTGACTGCCCATTAGTTCTCGGCGTATGGTGCTTTTAATTAGAGAGTTATTTAACAGGACTGGCCGCCGATAACCTTCACATCCCAGGTATCCCCGATTTCCGGCCCCTGACCAGCCCGCTGATCAAGCTCCAACATGTCTCACGCTCCGAGAACCGGGATTAGCTCGTAGTGAGGACAAGAGGTCGCCTGTCACTCCAAAGGGTGGCACGTTCAACCAGAGAAGGATCCCCTTCCCTAACATGGCAGGGGCCTTCCAGCAATTGTTTCAGAGAACGAACGAAATTATGAATGCGATTAGTAAATCCACGCCAAGGTTGATTTTTAGCTTGTGTTTGCTGGTTGCGATTTCGACTCAGTCAAGCGCAGCAGAAAACAAAAAGCGCCACGAACGTCGTCCTAGCCGGGCAGAAGCGAAGTCGGCGGAACAGCGTCTCGCAAATATGGGTTACTGGACCGGCCGGATCGACGGAGAAATCGATCCAGCCACGCGCGCAGGTTTGATCGCTTTCCAGAAAATGGAAGGCCGTATGGTTACCGGCCGGCTTACGCGCGACGAAGTCGAGGCAATCCGCAATGCGGCTCCTCCACGTGCAAGGGAACTCGGTTACAAGCACGTTGAAGTTGATCTGGATCGCCAGGTGCTTCTGCTGCTCAACGATGAAGGATCAGTCGATAGAATTCTTCCGGTTTCGACAGGCAGCGGCAAACGCTATAACGAGAAGGGTATGAAAGGCCTAGCCTACACGCCCAGAGGCAGGTTCAGGGTTTATGGCAAAGCCTCGGGCTGGAAAAGATCTCCTCTGGGATTGCTTTATTACCCGAATTACGTCAGCGGCGGAGTGGCGATTCACGGAAATCCTGAGGTCCCAATCGAGCCAAAGAGTCACGGATGTATTCGGGTTCCAATGTTCGCCTCTCGTGACGTAAGTAAGATGCTGCCCGTGGGAACGATCGTCCTGATCTATGATCATGAGTCTTTCGTTTCCGCAAAAGATTGGGCCGAACAGGATAAACTAAAGCGGGTCGCGAATGCTCAGTAGTTTGGCGGGCATGTCTCAACACAGGAACACAGCGGATTGAAACGAGGTTTCTGCAATTGCTGAAGCCGAGGCCGCGCTTCGATGTTTCAACAAACTACGTTGCGCGGCTTTGCACAAAAAGTGGGTTTGCAGTCCGCGAATAGCGGACGACTGCTAATAGCCCAGCGATTCATCGCTGGGGACGGCCGGGGTTGTGCTTTTGCAGTCCGTGAGCGGACGGCTGAACCGAAACATACTGCATCCAGTTGATTACGGTGCTTCGTTCAGCCGTCCGCTTCACGGACTTCGGTCTCGTCACGACGTTTTCCCAGCACTGGAAGTGCTGGGCTATTGTCATTCGTCCGCTATTCGCGGACTGCAAATCCACTTTCTGTGCAAAGCCACGTTGCGCCTTTATGCCAACGATCGTTTAGTTCTTTGCGACTAAGTGACCGAGGTCGAGATGCGCGTCAAAGGCGGATCCTCATGTCAAAAAGCAATCTCACTGAAATAACAGTCTGGTATCAGGCTATCTTGAAGGTGGCCGGCGATCAGGATGGCCTGGTTGTCGACGGAAAGTTCGGCGCGAGTACCAAGCAAGCGCTGGAATGCTTCCAGGTGATTTCCGGATTGGAGCCCAGTGGCGTCCTGGACGTGCCAACAAATGTGGCGCTTAACCAGGTCGCCATGGAGTGGGTTTACAGAAAACTGATTCCGACTCCGCGGGGCAAGATGACGGACGAACTGCGGAATGCCTTGAAGCGTTTTCAGAACGATTATGGACTCGAAGCCGACGGCAAGGTCGGACCGGCCACGCGCGTAGTGATGGTGCGCGTGCTTCGAACCGAGTTGCCGTCTCCCTTGCGACACTTCCATGCGCATCTTGGACAGGGTGGACCGCCCACAGCGTCTGGGCCTTCGGAGCCGATGAACGTAGCGCTTGAGGCGGCCACGCCGAGTGACCCCTCAGGCATAATTAAAGACCATCAGGATAGAGAACCAACGTCGAACACCATCGACCGTCCATTCCGCTGGGTATGCCTGATAACACCCGAGTACAAAAGCGCTAAAGTTGGGTGGGCCTCCGGCCTGCTCATCAGTCCCAGGCACGTCCTTACGGCCGCGCATGTGATTCTTGATGATGTAGATGATGGCGACGGCCGTCGCCAACTGGAGGAAGTCGTGAGAGTGTCCGTCGATCCCGGGCACGACCAACGACCGATATCAGAGCGAACTGCCGGAATGAAACCCTTTGGGACGTTGATGGGACCCGGGCGGCACACGCCGGATTGCTACCGACAACGAAGCTGCTCAAAAAGCTGCGATTACGCATTGATCGAGCTGGAACAGCCGATCGGCAATCGTAAATTCGACCTGCGCATCCGTGACGTGGACGGCAAGCGCAAGCTCAAAACCGTTACGCTTGGATACTGGGGCGATTCACCTGGCTTTGAAATCCGCGCTGTGTCTCAAACCGATCTCAATGGTGTGAAAATCTTTTCCGCCGGATATCCGCACGAATTTAATAGGGTACAGATGCGGGCCCGCGGCGAGGGCGTTGACAATGCGAGGACGAAGCCTATCAGAGAGCGCCTGCCGTCCTGTTACGGCAACGTTCTCTGCCACACCGCCGACACGACTGTGGGCCAGAGCGGAAGTCCCGTCTGGCGTCTCGTCGAGCAGAACGGAAAATCGGTTTTTCAGTTGGTCGGCATAGCGATCGAAGCGGCCAACCCGGAATACAATTACGCCTTGGCCCTGACGGAGGAGGTACTGAAACAGATTGAAAAGTGGGCTCCAACGACGTTTCAATACTCTGGTGGCGTTCTAAGCGTCAAGAAATAGGCAATGTGAGTATTGAAGCAGGAACGCCAGAGTCCAGGCGCGGCTGGCGCGCGGACGGCACGCCTGTGGTTATAGTCTTAAAAATGCCGAAATCGCCACGCAAGCTAAGGCCTCGTAGCGGGTCAGTTTGATAAATAAGAGCCGCACGCCATGCAGAACCGAGCGCGGTAGCGCCGGATGCTAGAGTCAACTTCAACGCACGCCATGCAGAACCGAGCGCGGTAGCGCCGGATGCTAAAGTCAACTTTAGCGGAGTGATTATACGAGGATTGGCGGAAGAGACTTGTTACAGGCAGCACCTATTAATTTCCAGCCTTCGCTTGTGCGGATGCTGCCACTGGGCAAATGTTTGAAGTTGACTCTAGCATCCGGCGCTACCGCGCACGGTTCTGCAAAAGAATCCCACCTCCCTACGCTAAACTGACCCATTAGCTAAGGCCCGCACTCTAAACCGCATCAATGCCGCAACCTGGGAGTTGGCGAGCCGATTAGTTTAAGTTTCTGCGTTTTGCGAGAAAGAAAGAAATCAGCGCTGAGTAGATAAGGCCGAAGATTAGCGTGCCAAAGAACAACCCAACGAAGGCGCCGAGGGCTACCTGCCAGAGCGGCAGATTCTCGGCACCGGGCTCGCTTGCCATTAACTTCGCACCGACAACAAAAATCGCAAACATAAAAAACAGGCAGAAAGAAACCGCATAAACGAAAGCGGTTGCTATTCCTTGCTTCACTCCTGCCTTGAAGTCTACTTCTCCGCCGCTCTTGTTTCTCAATGTCGTGATAGCGAGATAGATTCCGGAAATGTGAAGAATGTTAAAGAAAATCCCAGGGCCGATACTGTGAACCCGCGAACGAGGATCAGGTACGAGCAGGTGAGCTACAACCACCCAGACAATCGCCCCGAGCGTAATCAGCAATCCATACTTCAGCGCAATTTTCATTAGAGTTTCGCCTTTGCCGGTATGGTTTCAAAAAGCTTATTCGGAAACATCGGCTATCAGAACCACATCATTAGAGATAGTGCCACGAGCAAGCGCGAGCTGTTTCCCATCTTTGGACAGGTCAAAAACAAAAATCAGATCCGACTTGAAGTTAGTCAACTGCTTTGGCGCGCCGCCATCAATCGGTTGACTCCAGAGATTGGAGACGCCGCCGCGAGAATCGACGTAAACCACTGCACGTCCATCGGTGGTCCATTCCAGATTAGCTAAAGTAGGAGGCGCACCGATGGTCTTGACAGCTTCGCCGGTTGCCAGGGATATGAGGGCCAGTTTGAATGGGCTCAGCGCCTGTTCACGATAGCGGCAAGCCATCAACTTTCCGTCGGGAGAAATTGCCGGCTGGCCTGCTAATTTATTAGTCACCGTTGTGGCCGATTCCCCATCGATGGATACTTTCCCCAGTCGCTGTTCTCCAATGTCCTGGAAAACAATCCACCGGCCGTCAGGTGACAGAACGGGAAAGATCTCCGCAACGCCACTTGTAATTTGTTTGGGATTGGTGCCGTCGCTATCCATTCGCCAGACGTGAGGCGCGCCTGAGCGGTTGGAGACAAAAACGATGAAGTGTCCGTCAGGAGAAACCGCAGGCAGCCCATTCATCCCGGCATTTGAAGTTAACTGGCGCGGGTTGGTGCCGTCGGCGTTCACCACGAAGAGGTCACTTGAACCGGCGCCGGTTACTGTATAGACGATTCGTCCGTCGGGCGTCATCGCCAGGCCGTTGCCACCTTCGTTCGTTCCCGAAGTTACTTTGACCGCGGTCTCTGCGTTGCCATTCGTAGTAAACCAGACGCTCGAACTGGTTTGACTCTGTACTGTGGCGATCGTGGCGCCATCAGCACTTATACTGACACCATTATAGTTGTTCAGATCATTAGTGATGCGTTCAACCTCACCTCCAGGATAGTTGAGGTGCCAAACTTGGTTTGGTCCACCCAGCAACTCCTGCGCGGTCAGAATCAATCCGGTGCCGTGAGGTGTCCAGACAACCTGCTGTAACGCTGCCCAGCGGCGTTTGGTCAACTCTTTTTCTGTTTTGGTTGCGACATCTATTGCCACCACGGTGCCGAGGTCAATGCTGTTCTCGGGACCCTGAACCGGACAAGCGATAAGTCCTTCCTTCGGCGACCACGACGGCCCGAAGGGCGAACCAGCCAGGAAGCGTTGTGGCCGTTGGCGCGAGGCTATCTTCTGTTCGCCGCTGCCGTCGCTGTTGGCAATGTAGAGAGCTGTTTCACCGGATTGGGGATAATTCCTAATCCATGCGAAACGTTTGCCGTCACCAGAAAAAGTTATCGGGGTATCGACATCCTGAACGATCTTCCTCGGCGTCCCGCCCAAGACAGGAATCTGATACACGATCCCGAGCGGCATGTTTTTTTCATAGACCAGGTAGTAAACGTAATCGCCGTCCGAGGAAAACGTCATGCCTACGTATCTGGATTCGGCCGCCGGTACGATCTGCACATTACTTGAAGTGGCGACCTGTCGGACCCAGAGACTCGACTGGGTGCCATCACTGACAACGTGAACCACGTATTTGCCATCAGGGGAAATGGTCGCTATCCTCGCCTTCCCCGTGTTTGTCAACTGCGATAAGCGGATCTTGCGAAAGGCTGGCGAGGCGGACTGAGCCCGCAACTTTGCCCATAACAGCACGCCGCCGATCGCAGTTGCGACTAAAGCCACCACGGCAATCGCCACGCCCAGCTTGTGTCTGCCCATTGAAGTGGCCAGATACTCAGCGCTTGAAACCGTAGGCGGCGCGGCAATTTGGGCCGTTCGGTGATCGATCCCTTCGGCCAATGGATAAGCGCTTGCTGTCGAAGCACCGGTATGCGCATTGTTTGCGGTGACGCGTAGTCCACTCTTGGCTGAATCCGGAGCTATCGATCTCTCAATCTCGGCGCTGGCATCAAGTCGCTGCTTGAGGCGTCGCAAATCCGTAAGCATTTCACGCGCAGTTTGGTAGCGATCGTCGCGATTCTTTGTTAACGCCTTCGTGACGATCCACTCGAGGGCCTCAGGTGCATCGGTTAGGTAGCGGGTGAGAAGTGGCGGATCCTTTTCGAGTATGGAGACGATGATGTGACTTGGCGTCGGACCTTCGAATGGCATGCGGCCGGTAGTCATTTCGTAAAGCAAGACACCCAGGCTCCAAATGTCAGTACGTGAATCGACTGTCTCAGCGCTCGCCTGCTCCGGAGACATGTAATTCACCGTGCCCATTACTGACCCGGGACTGGTGTTTACCATTGCCCGCGTCGGCGCCTCGGTATCGGTTGTGGCCGGACGCTCGGTAAGCTTTGCCAGACCAAAATCGAGCACCTTCACATAACCATCACGCCGCAGTATGACGTTCTCCGGTTTGATATCGCGATGAGCGATGCCCGCAGCTTGCGAAGCTGCCAGGGCGGAAGCGATTTGGGTAGCGATATCGATCGCCTCCAGCAGTTTTATGCCCGCCCCGGCCGGTTGGCCTTCGCCTGATGACGTTGTTGAACGCGACAGATGCTGGCGCAGCGTTTCACCCTCCACATACTCCATCGCGATGAAGCGCGTTGAATCGACGTGACCAATCTCGTAGATCGTCAGAATGTTTGGATGATTCAGCGCTGAGGCGGCATATGCTTCCTGCTCGAATCTGCGCAAGCGATCCTCATCCTGGGTGAAATTTGCAGGCAACAACTTCAGAGCAACCGGACGGCGCAATTGTGTATCGTGCGCCAGATAAACTTCGCCCATGCCACCCGCGCCGATCAGCGAACGGATTTCGTAGCGACCAAGAGTTGTACCGGCAGAGATTGCCATTGGTATTTTATGAAACTGCTCGTGGTCCGGTAACAGTTTGCAGAGTTTTATACGGAGCGGAATCCATTGTAGTTGCGTTCAACCACTACTTGCCAGTGCGACTCCTTAACAGTGAGCACAGGTATCTAACCCGCCTGCAAGGAAGGCACGGGAAAATGAATCGAAATAACCTAAAAGTCTGTGGAGCGCTCTCGCGTTAGCTCACCGCTCCGGATTTTTGGAGGACTTGATTGTAATTTTGTATACGGACTTCCGCTGACTGAATAGTGGATGCAAGCGCACGCAGCGGGAAATTCCCCCGGCCCTCAGGATTGGTATTTATTCCCATGCGGGAAGTGCTTGTCTCTGCGCGCCGTGCCAGTAAGGCGCCCAGGCAAGCGTCAACAGGTTGACAGATATGTTTGTTTTGCGGTCCAAACAAAACCCGACCTGGTTACACTTTGCGTCCGGCCGCACCGGCGATCGACCGCACCAGCGCTTCGGGTTCAATTGGTTTAGTGACATGCATTTGAAAACCGGCGGAAAGCGTGCGCTGGCGATCATCATCAGTGGCATAAGCGGTAAGAGCTACAGCCGGGATTTCCTTAGCTCGTTTCAATCTCAGCTTTCTCAGTTTCTTAATCAGATCATATCCGTCTTCTGTCGGCATCCCGATATCAGTGACCAATAGGTCGGGTTTCCACTCCCGAAACGCCTTGAGGGCTTCCGTCGTCGACTCGCAGCACAGTACTTTGCTGCCGCAACGCGTCAGGATGGCAGTGACCAGATCACGTGAATCCGCTTCATCATCAACCACCAGGATGCGCAGTCCTTCGAGTAATTTGGAATAGCCGGCATAAAGCCCATTTCCCTCCACGTCAGCGGGCGCAGGTTTTTCAATAAGGTCCGAAGATTTAGCCGGCGCCAACGCCAGGCTGACGGTAAAGGTGGTTCCCTGATCTTTTCCCTGACTCAAGACCTCAATCGAGCCGTCATGGAGTTCGACCAGATGCTTCACAATGGACAAGCCCAGTCCCAGTCCGCCGTGCACTCTGGTTGTGGAACCATCAGCCTGACGAAAGCGATCGAAAATATACGGCAGAAATTCTTGAGTAATACCAATGCCGCTATCGCTCACCGCAACCCGAACTTGCGGTTCGTCTCGCTTTACCTCGACGCGGACCAGACCGCCCGACGGCGTAAACTTGATGGCGTTGCTAAGGAGGTTCCAAAAGATCTGTTGCAAACGGTTTGCATCGCCGCTGACAAAGCAAGCCTCTGGATCCAGCACCGTTTCAAACCGAATCTCCTTGGACTCAATCGCCGGACGCACTGCGTCGCTGGCAGCTTCAATCACCGAGCAGACATCGATCGGACGGGGTTCGATTTGCAACTTCCCGGTGATAATGCGCGAAACGTCCAGCAGGTCGTCGATCAATTGAGACTGCGAGCGCGCGTTGCGTTCGATAGTTTCGAAGGCGCGAGTCATTTGCGGGTCATCCAGCTTTCCGGTGCGGACCAGATGGCTCCAGCCCAGAATGGCGGATAGCGGTGTTCGCAGTTCGTGAGAAAGGGTGGCGAGGAACTCGTCCTTGGTGCGATTGGCTTCCTCAGCTTCGGCCCGCGCGGCCCGCTCGCGGATTAACAGTTGGGCGCGTTCTTCTTCGGCCTGCTTGCGCTCTGTGATCTCCAACTGCAACTCGCTAGCGTGTCGTTGGGCATCGCTGTAGAGCATCGCATTTTCATAAGCAATCGCTACCTGCGTGGCCAGCGTAACCGCCAGCCGCTCATCGGCTTCGCTGAAATCATCGGCATTGAGTTTGTTGAGCAGGTAAAACCAACCGCAAACTCCCGTAGCCGACCATATAGGTGTGCCCAGAAACGAATGGATCAGGTCAGAAGTCTGTCCGTTAGTCCGCAGTAAGTCGTCGGCATCATTTAAGCGCAAAGGACGACGTTTGGTAACTAAATACCGTAATGCGCGTTTCAGGACTTGCGGGACGCCGTCGCCGGGAGCGTTATCTTCAGTGGTGGCGCAACGGAAGAAATAACGCAATGTTTCAGGATCAACATCTATTACACCGACCGCGGCTTCCTGTGCCTGGACGATGTGTCTCGCCGAACGGCAAAAGGTTTCCAAAACTCGCGTGGGATGATGTTCGGCCGCCAACTCCTGCCCGAGTTTGATCAGCATGTTCAGCCGGTCCATGTTGGCGTTCTCGAGTTCGAGATTCTTTTCTTCCAGTAACTCGGCCTGCCGTTTTACTTCCCGGTTTTTCTTAAACAACTCGACAAAAACTGCCACCTTGGATCGCAGAATGTCCGGCTCGATTGGTTTGACAATGTAGTCAACTGCGCCCAGTGAATATCCCCTGCTTAGATGGCGGCCGCCGGTACTGTCCGCGGTCAAGAAGATGATCGGTATGTTGCGCGAGCGATCGCGGCCTCTGATCAGCTCGGCAGTTTCCAGGCCGTCAAGGCCGGGCATGTAAACGTCCATGAGGATTACCGCGACTTCATTATCCAAAAGATATCGCAGCGCATCATCGCCGGAAGAGGCACTAACCAGATTCCTCTCGGGGCCGTGCAGGATAGATTCCAGAGCCAACAAGTTTGTTGGGCTGTCGTCAACCATCAGAATGTTGATCTGTTCTTCAGGTCCCATGATGCACAATTACCTCGCGCTGTTCCCGCTCCGGCGGTACGCGTGGATTGTCAGCCTCTATTAGTTTGTTGAGGCGCACTGCTATTTCTTTCAGAGGCAGAATCCAGTCCGGCGTCGTTTTCGCAATGGCCGTTTCCGGCATCTCGCGGCATGCGGCGGAGTCAGGATCTTCTACTAAAGTTATTCCACCCCGAGACTTTATTGCCGCCAGACCGCGCGCCCCGTCACGGTTGGCGCCCGTCAGAATCACACCGATGGCCCGCTCCTGATATTCATCGGCTGCCGACTCGAAGAGCACATCAATTGAAGGCCGCGCAAATCCCACCGGCGGGTCCGTTGACAAAGCAAAGCTCTGGTTTTGAATCAGCAAATGATAGTCGCGCGGCGCCAGATAAGCGTGACCCCGCTGCACTGGCTCTTTGTCTTCGGGTTCTGTGACCGGAATGCTGGTCCACTGACTGAGGAATTCGCACAACCCATTTTCCGAACCTTTACCGCGATGCTGCACAATGACAATTGGCACGGCGAATCCCGCCGGCAGTGTGGAAAGTAACGTCTGTAGTGCCTTCAGGCCGCCGGTGGATGTGCCAACGACAACGATTTCAAATGCCATCAATTGCCACCCGCTTTTAAAGGTTCGAGGTTCGAGTTCGGATTCTGCGTGTCGGGTCGGGTTCCATCGTTTTGAGATTTACACCTTCGCATTCCTCAATCTCTTGAACCCCAAAACTCGGAACTCGGAACCCGAAACTCGAAACTCGGAACCCGAAACTCGAAACTGCCCGCGCCCCCCTACATCACCTTTCGATAAAGTTTGTCATTATCACTCAAGTGCTCATAGAACGCCGCCCTCGGCGTAAACTTCAACGACTCCTTATTCCCCAGACCAAAAACGCCAAACATGCTCAAACTGTCGTACAACAAATTATGAACGCGCGCCTGTAGATCCTTATTGAAGTAGATCATTACGTTGCGGCACAGGATCACCTGAAACTCGTTGAACGAACCGTCGGTAGCAAGGTTATGCTCGGAAAAGACTATGTTGTTTCGCAAGGCTGCACTGAAAATCACGCTGTCATACTGGGCAGTGTAGTAGTCGGAAAAGTCGTGAGTGCCGCCGGCCTGATGATAGTTCGCTGTGTAATCTCGCATGGCGGCAAGGGGAAAAATTCCATCTCGCGCCTTGCGTAAGACGGCCTGACTAATGTCGGTAGCATAGATACGGCACTTTGGGTAAAGGCGTTCTTCCTCGAGCAGGATCGCCAGCGAATAAACCTCTTCGCCCGTAGAACAACCCGCCACCCAGATCTGCACCGTGGGATAAGTTCTCAGTAGCGGCACAACCTTTTTACGAAAAGTGAGGTAGAAACTCGGGTCGCGAAACATGGCGGTAGCATGGACCGCAACGCCCAGCAGAAAACGATCGAGACATGCGGAATCGTGGAGCAGCTTGTTTTGAAATGCCGAAATAGTCTCCAGCTTCTCCGCGCGCATCAGCTCGAGGATTCGCCGCTTGATCGAAGCCCGCGAATACTCCCTGAAATCGAAGCCATGAGCACGATACAGCCCTTCCAGCAACAGGCCGATCTCGATGTCCTCTAAACTAATTACTGCTGTGCGCGTGCTGCTCACGTGGTTTCATCCTGACGATATAACCAAACCCTCAAGAGGGAGAGCAGTTGATCGATGTCGAGGGGCTTCGAGATGTAGTCTGAGGCGCCGACCTCCAGGCAGCGATCGCGGTCAGCCTTCATCGCCTTTGCGGTCAGCGCGATGATTGGAAGTTGTTTGAAATCCTCCATCTGGCGGATCGCGGTGATTGCTTCATAGCCGTCCATCTCCGGCATCATGATGTCCATCAGAACTGCTTCCACACCGGGAGTGGCTTTCAAGAGGTCAATGCCCTCCTGACCATTCTCGGCGTGAACAACTTCCATGTTGTGTGCCTCGAGCGCACTGGTCAGCGCGAAGATGTTTCGCACATCGTCGTCAACTACCAATACCTTGCGACCGGCCAACACGGGATCGGTGCGATGAAACTTTTCGAGCATGCGACGTTTAGGCTCAGGCAGATCGGCTTCAACGCGATGCAGGAACAACGCTGTTTCGGCCAGCAACCGTTCCGGAGAACTTGCTTCCTTGACGATGATCGCATCTGCGACCTTCTTGAGATGCAGCTCTTCTTTCCGGGTTAATTCCTTTCCGGTGTAGACGATGATGGGAAGATCGTAACGGCCAAGATCTGTCTGCAGCTTTTCGATCAATTCGAAGCCGCTCATGTCAGGCAACCGCAGATCCAGCACCATGCAATCAAATCTTTCGTCCTTCAAAATGTTTAATGCTTCTTCGCCCGTGGCCACAGCCGTCGTCTTGACGTCGCCATTCCCGATCAATTCCACTACGCTCATGCGCTGCACGTCGTCGTCCTCAACGACCAGCAGTTTTCTGATTCGTCGTTCCGTGAAGTCGCGCATGTCGTCGAAGGCTTTGCCCAGGTCTTCATGAGTAACCGGCTTTTGCACATGGTTAAAGGCGCCCTGTTTCAGCGCCCGCTGGCGCTCTTCCTCGATCGTAATGATGTGGACCGGAATGTGACTCGTCTGCGGGTCGTGCTTCAAACGATCAAGGACAGTCCAACCGTCGCGGTCGGGCAGTCGAATATCCAGCGTGATTGCCGCCGGCTTGTATTTCTGTGCCAGCGCAAGCGCCAACGTGCCACTCGTTGCCACCAAACCTTTGAAACCTTTTTCGCGCGCGAGGTCGAGGAGGATGCCGGCGAAGCTAATGTCGTCTTCAACGATCAAAACAACGCGATCTCCGCTCTCAATATCGTAGCGATCGTCGAGAATTGCGGCCGACTCCCTGGAGAGCAACACCATGGCCTCGTTATCAAACGACTCGACCGGCGTCCAGGCGGCTTCGATATCCTTCACGCTGACGCGGGACCGCCTCTGGGCTGCCGGCACACTCGCGGCACCTGCCGGCGTATAGTTGCGAGGCAGATAAAGCGTGAACGTGCTGCCCTCGTCTGGCTTACTGATCACTCGAATCTCGCCGCCCAACAGCCGGGCGATTTCCCGGCTGATGGATAATCCCAGGCCCGTGCCGCCGTATTTGCGGCTGGTTGTTCCATCTGCTTGCTGGAAGGCTTCGAAAATGATCCGTTGCTTGTCCGATGGAATGCCGATGCCCGTATCTATCACCGAGAAGGCCACCACGTCGCCCGCTCGGGCCAGGGATTCGAGATGGTAAGTTTCATCCGCGGGCGCCGGCGCAGTCCTGAGAACCACTTTGCCTTCCTGGGTAAACTTAAAGGCATTCGAAAGCAGATTCATGAGGATTTGCTGCAAACGTTTGTCGTCAGTGTAAACGGTCGGCGCCAGGTTCTCCGCGCGCTCGATTACAAACTCGAGATTCTTATCCTGAGCAACCTGGTGAAAGCTCCGCTGCAATTGTTCAGCTATTTCGCTTACTGAGATTTCAGAAACCTCGATGCCCATCATTCCTGATTCAATCTTCGACAAGTCGAGGATGTCGTTAATCAGGGAAAGCAAATCCGATCCGGAAGAGTGGATCGTTTCCGCAAACTGCACCTGTTTCTCGGTAAGGTTTGTATCGTTGTTTTCAGCAAGCTGGCGCGAAAGGATCAGCATGCTATTGAGCGGCGTGCGCAGCTCGTGGGACATGTTGGCCAGAAATTCCGATTTGTATTTCGAGGTAAGCGCGAGTTGCTCAGCCTTTTCTTCCATCTCCCAGCGCGCCTCCTCCACTTCGCGGTTCTTTGCTTCCACTTCCGCCTTTTGCCGCGCCAGCAAGGCCGCTTTCTCCTGTAACTCTTCGTTCGTTTGCTGCAACTCTTCCTGTTGACTCTTCAACAATTCTTCAGACTCCCGCAGCGATTCAGCCTGCTGCTCGAGCTGCTCGTTGGTTTTCTTCAGCTCGTCCTGCTGACTTTGTAGTTCTGCCGCGAGCGACTGCGACTGCTGCAACAAGTCTTCCGTGCGCGTATTTGCCGCTATCGTGTTCAGCACGATACCGATGCTTTCGGTCAACTGATCGAGGAAAGTGAGATGTGTATCGCTGAAGGTTTGGAAAGTAGAAAGTTCGATTACCGCTTTTACCTCTCCCTCAAACAAAACCGGGAGCACCACTATGTTATTGGGTGGCGCTTCGCCCAGACCGGACGAGACGTAAACATAATTATTCGGAACATTGGTGACCAGAATCCGTTCGCGCTCCAGCGTGCACTGGCCCACCAGACCCTCGCCGGCGTGAAATTCATTTGCGAGATTCTTGCGTTTCTTATAAGCGTAACCACCCAGGAGCTTCATCAAAGGCTGGCCGTTGGAGCTGGTGTTTATGTAGAAGACACCCTGTTGCGCATCAACCAGCGGTGCCAGTTCTGAGAGCACCATCTGTGCGACTGTGGTCATGTCGCGCTGTCCCTGAAGCATTCGGGTGAAGCGGGCAAGGTTGGTTTTGAGCCAGTCCTGCTCCATGTTTTTCTGCGTTGTGTCTTTGAGATTTAGAATCATCTCATTGATGTTGTCTTTCAATGCCGCAACTTCGCCTTGTGCTTCGACCGTAATTGATCTGGTCAGGTCGCCCTTGGTAACTGCCGTGGAAACTTCCGCGATGGCGCGTACTTGTGTCGTGAGGTTTGCGGCCAGACCGTTAACGTTGTCAGTCAGATCGCGCCAGGTGCCGGCGGCGCCCGGAACGTTTGCCTGTCCTCCCAGCTTGCCTTCGACTCCTACCTCGCGGGCCACCGAAGTAACCTGGTCGGCAAACGTCGCCAGCGTGTCAGTCATGTTGTTGATGGTGTCGGCGAGTTCAGCGATTTCCCCTTTCGCCTCGACGGTCAGTTTGCGTTGGAGATCGCCATTGGCGACGGCGGTAACCACGCGGGCAATACCTCGTACTTGATCCGTTAGGTTGCTGGCCATTGAGTTCACATTGTCGGTGAGATCCTTCCATGTTCCGGCGACGCCGCGCACATCGGCCTGGCCACCGAGTTTGCCTTCCGTTCCGACTTCGCGCGCCACACGAGTAACTTCCGAAGCGAAGGAGTTCAACTGATCCACCATCGTGTTGATGGTGTTCTTCAATTCCAAAATCTCGCCTTTAACATCGACCGTGATCTTCTTAGAG
>JBKOZZ010000046.1:0-8065 GCA_046726155.1 Acidobacteriota bacterium | reverse complement strand
GGCAAGGTTGGCCAGGGATCTGTTTGGAGACAAATGACCCAAGGGATTAACTAGTGGACTGTAACAGTTGATTTGCCGGATTGAGTAAACAAACTGATGGTCCAGTCGAAAATCGAAATCTTCAACGCAATGCTCGCCGAGCAGCCGGAAAACGCCATGATCTGGTACGGCCTGGCCGGTGAACAATGCAAACTGGAAAACTGGACTGAAGCAGCGAAGTCTTTGCGCCAGGTCGTGAGTCTCAACCCGGATTATACGGCCGCCTATCAGATGCTGGGCACGGTCCTCGCTAATGCTGGTGACCTTGCCGGGGCACAACAGGCTTGGAGAGACGGTATTGAGGCGGCCGATCGTACTGGCGCGTGGAAGGCCAAGCAACATATGCACGCCTTGTTGGAGAGCGCTGCCGGAGCCGATGAGGCTCTCCGCCCCGACTAGGGGCAAACCTGCCACTGATCAAAAATGAATATGGCGCGCTTCTCAAAGCGGCCCGCTTTTTTCTTACGGCGCACCTGCTTCATCATACTTGTCTCTTCGATGAGCAGCAGCGGCAGCGGCGGTATCCATGTATTCGTGGAATCTTACGACTTTACCATTATGTACTGTGAACACATGCGCAAAGTCACCCCCGAACTCCCTACCAGTAGATTTGACTAGCCAAGCGTAATGACCAAGAGCCACAATTTTATCACCCTGAGCGATAAACTCTCTTGGATCAAAATGCTGAACCTCTTGAGTGTCAACCAGCGATGCGAAGAATTGCCCCATCTGTTCTTGACCTCGACGTTTGCCAGCAAATGGCACATTCTCTATTTCCGGTAGTTGCCATTCGATGTCAGCTGAAAGCAGATTCAGTAGGGCTTTAATGTCTCCACTCTTGAAATTCTCGTAGACTAGTTGCACGAGGTTCGTGTTCTCTTGCTCGCTCATGATGTGCTCCTTTCTGTATCCTGTCCGCACCGAAAATTCAGGGTGACAGGCGGAGCGGCTTCCTTTTGTTTTCGCGTCGAATTCTCCGCGGCGATCAGCAGGCTCCTGTCTGCTTCAGCCTGCTAATCGAGGCATGACCGTTCAGCATCTTTGCGCCTGACTGGGGCGCCTCAAATACCATGCGCCTTAGCTTCTGAATGTATTATCTGAGTGAGAAAGTTGAGCGCTTTCTGGATCGCAAGACTCCTTACCTCAGAAAGAGGATGATCCTGCTTCTCAATAAAAACAATCACATTTGCTTCCGGGTGGGGGCGATGAGACTCATCAAGAAAATGGATGTGTACCTCCATTTCCATGTCTTCGTGTGGCACGATCTTATTAACTGTGGTTTCCATGCGAATCTCCTTGAACCTACTCTTAGTATCAACGCCCAAGTAGGAAGATCACAGTTTAAGCCTATTCACCCTATAAAAGCCTGCTGGGCAGCACCGCTCCTGGAACGCGAGTGCGCCGTCCGCCCGGCATCAGTTAGATCCTTGATGTGCCAGCCGGTGGGCCGTCCATTTAATTGAATGTTGCCCGCTCCATCAGATTCGTAGGCGTGCATGCCGAAAAATTCCCAAGCCACCGGAGTGTAGAGAACATAGCCGCCACGAAAGACTGCATGCGCTACGAATTCTCCTCCCCCAGGTAGGGTATAGATGCCGCGCTCTCTTAACTGCTGCATAAGTCTCCTTTACTTTGTTGGTGGGGGCGGAGGTGTGGGGCGGACCAGGTCCGCCCCTTCGCAGTTACCAATCTGTCTGCTTCAAGCGGCTTTAGCCGCGATCTTGTGGAGCGTCGAATTGGCAACCTCAAACGTTTCCACCGTTGGTGTTCCCTCCAACACCTTCGATAGCGTCTTCAATACGTCCGGATATCCCGCGCGGTTGTAAGCTTCCGCGTCCTCTTTTGTGTCCCAGAGACTGATACCCACGGCTAGCGAACGCTCTGGGCTAACAAAGCTAATCTCATCGCGGAATCCCTTCTGCTTGCGGAGCAGCGGGAGAACGTCGCTCTCGATAATCCGCGGGAGTTCTACGACCGAATTGGACTTGAGTTTCATAGTGACATGTCGTGCAAACATTTCTTAGCTCCTTGGTAGTTGAGCTGTTGGCTTCAGGTAGTCTGGATGGATTCCAGAAGAGCTGAGAAGGGAGTAAGCTGTGCTCGGTTCGCGGCTATCTTACGCCCAGCTTCGCGTATAGGTCAAATACAGAATATATCTTATATACGCAATATTTCTTGCATGTAGTAAATAGCTGCTAAAGCGGGTCCTATCCTCGGACTTCGCAGAAAGACGGGAAAACACGTCACAAGCAAACCGTGAACCTTTCGGGTGATTGAAGATACCTTTTTTTAAAACGGTCTCCTCGGTCATTGACCAGAAGTACCAATTCTCATCATCTTCTCATCATCCGTCGGATATTGTGTCACAGAGAAACGCAATGGCACTCCCCCAAAATAGCGCCGGCAATTTTTGCCGGATGTAAGAACAATGGTCCGAGCCCGTTGATTGCTCAGGCGACATATAACTGGCTGTTCCCAACACCACACCTGGCTCAGTGTTCACCAGAACCTTTGTTCCCGCTTCGGTATCAACCCGCGCCTCTGATTCGAGAATCTGCTCGACCGGTTTTGCAAGACCGAAGTCGAGTACTTTGACGATGTGATCGAGTCGCCGCACCATGATGTTGTCGGGTTTGATGTCGCGATGCACGACGTGCGCTTCATGCGCTGCATCTAATGCCGCGGCGACCTGGGCAGCGATGTTCCGCGCCTCGTGCAGTTTCAATCGATGCGTGCGCAAGTGTTCGCGGAGCGTGACGCCTCACCAATACATTGCACTGGTTAGACAATTTAAGAGCGTAGCGCCCTCATCATTCACAGACGCTTTCAACCACAAAAGAGTCTGTCAATAGAGAGGAAGCTTGAGCGAATGTCGCTGAACGTTCCCTGCCTCCGACCTGAACAGAAACCTTCCGGCTGTCACATTGTGAACGATCTAGCAGATTTCATGAACGCCTAAGTATTCAATGTTTCGTTCGTCCGGCGTAATGTCTTTTCCAGTTAGCAGTAATTGGAAAGGACAGCTTTCATGTCAGGAATCGAAGCCAAGGTCGTCGTAATCACGGGAGCAAGCAGCGGCATAAGGCAAGGCGACCGCGCTTTTGCTCGCCGAACGCGGTGCGAGGGTGGTACTCGGCGCGCGCGGATTGGACCGCCTTAAGACTCTCGCGGAGCGTATCACGGCAGCGGGCGGCGAGGCAGCCTATGCAGCCACAGACGTAAAACGGCGCGAGGACTCATCCAGCCTCGTTGCGTTGGCAGTTGAGCGGTACGGCAAGCTCGACGTTCTCGTCAACAATGCCGGCGTCGCGCCGATTTCTCTACTAGACGAGCTCCGTGTTGAGGATTGGGAGGAGATAATCGATGTCAATCTCAAAGGTGTGCCGTACGCCATAGCCGCCGGCCTGCCGATTTTCCGCAAGCAGGGTTTCGGGCATTTCGTCAATGTCATTTCGACAGCCGGAATTCAAATCAACCCGACCATGGCGGTGTATGCCGGGACGAAGAACGCTGTGCGCACTATCACTGAGGGGCTTCGCCAGGAAGCCGGCGATAAGTTGCGAGTGACTGGCATTTCGCCGGGATTCGTTAATACGAACCTCGCGGACTCGATGACAAATCCAGAGGTCAAATCCCAAATTAATGATCAGATGAACAAGATGGCGATCGGCAATTGCCCGCGCCATTGCGTTCGCGATCGAGCAGCCGGCTGATGTAGATGTTAACGAGATAGTTATCCGTCCCACTGTCCCGTTACGACAACGGTGGCACCTTCTTGCACGAACTCCTGGGCGATGCCCAAGCCGACACCTTGTCCTCCTCCAGTGATAACAGCGACCTTACCTTCGAGTAATTTGCTCATCATGTCTCCTTCTCACGTTAAGTAAAACAGCCATTTCCCATCCGCAAACCGCTTCACATTTAGACCTGCGCAGGGCGAGCCGCAGGCATCGTTTCGCTCTTTTACACCGCTTCTGTGGCTGGTGGGATTTCGGCTTTTTGTGCGAAGCTTTCCCCATAACCGAAGGGGTTCTGCAGGAGGCGCGCAATCGTTCATTGTCGTACGAAATGAGAGAACCAGGAGAAACAAAATAAAGCAGGTACGGGCATGATTTAGATAGACCAAATAGTCGATCGTGACTACTATCACGTGTTCGAGTGAAACGAAAAGCACAACACCATCCGGAATGCGCCTTCAAGGCATTCTGGAATAGGAGAGTGAAATGATTTCAACAGTACCGGTACTACTCATCGCACTTACATTATTGTGGTGCGATCCGCTGATTCCTCGGAGCCAGGCCCAGCAAGCTCAAACGCCGATAGCGGCTGTCCAAGTCATCGGCATTGTCGGTGTGAAAGAAAAGACAAAAGGTACGCTGTCGTTGGTGAACGGAGCGCTGCGCTTTAGTCATGCCAAGGGCAATGCGGAGGTTACCGCTGCGTCCATCGAGGATGTGGTCACCGGCAGAGACAGCCAGCGCGTCATTGGTGGAACGTTGGGAACGGTGACTCAGATTGCTGCTCCTTTCGGGTCCGGGCGCATCCTGAGCTTGTTTCGCACAAAACTTGACACGCTGACGATTAAATATCGTGATGCCGACGGCGGCCTGCACGGCGTCATCTTTACGATGCCGCTCGGCAAGGCGGAAATGATCAAGCAGGAACTCATCGCTCACGGAGCAAAGACGAGTATTCCAACGCAGGCTGATCCTAATAAGACCAAGTCCGACACGAAGGAGAAGAAACCATGAGGCCTAAATTCAGAAATGCAGTGGCATTTTCTTTATTGATCGCGATGTCACTTGCAGGACCGCTCGCGCGCGCGCAGGAAAAGCCGCCGGCGAAGATCAAGGCTTCGGCGATCCAAGTAAAGATGATCGGGGCGGATGAGGTAACATTACCCGCGGAATTCCAAGTTTCGCTCTATGAGCAACTGATCAATCAACTCCAGAAGAAAGGTGTCTTCCAGCATGTGTATCGCGACGGCGACCGAGCAGCCGCCACCGCCTCTGATCTGATCGCGCTGCAGTGCACAGTCGCAGGCTTCAAAAAGGGTAGTGAGACGATGCGTCAGGTTACGACTGTCGCGGGGGCAACCTCCATCACGCTGCTTTGCCAGTTCAGGGATCAGGCTGGTACGTCGTTGTTGGACCGCAAAATAGAAGGCAAGGTGCGGTTCTTCGGCGGGAATCTGAAGGCCACTTACGATTTCGCCAAAAAGGCGGCGAGCGTCGCAGAGGAAAACATTTCTCCCGAATGATGCCTGCGGCTTGCCCGCTGGAGTCTCACGCGGGAAACCCGCTTCTCCGGTTCGGAGGGAGGGGAAGCAAATCCAATTGCTTCTCCCTACCCCTATCCAGGAAAGGTCCACTGCCCTCGTCTGTAGCAACGAGCGTGAGAACTACGCGAACCGTTTACCTCCGCCTTCGTTCAAGGAGTTCGGAGGCCAGCTGTCGCACTAGTTGATGACTCTCGCGATAGGCCGTCCATACACATTTACACCAGTCGTCAATCGCCTTATCGCGCGCCGCTCCTGCAGGAGCAGCGAGTACTTCAGCTTCAGTAATCGAGCCTCGATCACCCGGCAGAGGGAAGGTGGGCCAGTCTCTCTTTCGCCGTGCGAGAAACATGTGCGCTCGTTGCACTTCTTTGCCGGAAAACTGCTCCTCGACGTGTAGATACAGGCCAATCAGCGCGAACGCTAAAGCAATTCGTTTTGTGTTGTGGTTCGCATTCTGGGCCGTGAATGCGTCAACGACATGCTGGTGAATAAAGCTCGGATCACCATGAGCGAGCGTGTAACAGCAGAGCTCGTCATACGCGGGTTGATTCATAAAGTGTTAATAAAAGGATCAGAGACAGAGCGAAATGACGGGGTTTCATATACCGATTTCCTCCCGATAAAAGTTGTCAGTTCAGTGTCTTCCTTTTCGTGTCTTTCGTGGATCCCGCAGCTCCCCACAAAATTCTGTCCACGAATTTACGCGAAAATCAAGACACGAAATTAGCTTACCGACTGCTGATTCCAACGCTGGCGATCCGGATCCAACGCCTATCGCGAGTTTACCGCTTGAGAAAGAAGCTCATGCGGAATGTTGGATCTATCTTTCAAGGCGTCGTTGGAAATTGTAAGACGGAAGCCTCGCGCAGACCGGTTCCGTTGTCACTCGAGGTCACTGCCGACCTCTGGTTGTGGAAAGAAAGTAGTTCCTATGCAAGAGCTGACGATTGGCTTTTCGCAAGCCCTCGCAGTAAAAGCAAACATCCTCGCAGGCCGGACATGGTGCTGGCGAAAGTAATTCGACCGGCAGCCAAGCGTGCTGGAATCAAGAAAAGTATCGGCTGGCACACCTTCCGCCACACTTACTCAACGATGCTCATTGCGAACGGTGAGAATGTGAAGGTGGTCCAGGAATTGATGCGTCACGCCAACAGCCGGTGCACACTGGACGTTTACAGCCAAGCGCGAGTCACTGCCAAGCGTGATGCACAACGGCGACTTACTCAGATGATCCTGCGTGACGAGGAACTGCCTTCTGAGATCAAGCTTCAGCGTAAAGATCCGGATGAGCGCTTGGGCTGAGCAGAATGAATCTGGCTTCTAAGTGGATCATTTTGGATCAACGAGACGGGTGACAAACTCTCCGAATTTGCAATTTTGCTCAAGAAAAATGGTAGGCGCGTGGGGATTTGAACCCCAGACGCCTACCGTGTCAAGGCCGTCACATGACACCTCGTATAGCGCGTAATCGTTCTCAAGCCGACAAACATTAACTTGAGCGGCTAGAGAAGTCACGCTCACGCTGTATAAATTGATTAAGTCTCAAGGCGTAGTCTGCCAAAAGTCTGCCAAAAGGTGGCTTCACGGATCTACTCCGCCGCATCGGGTTTCCACAGTAATGGATTTGCATAGTCTGACTATGTCTGAGGCGACGACCGAGTCCGAGCAATTCTGCCATTGATCAATTTTGACAAATGAAGAAGTGTTTGCTTCGAGCTGTTCACAATCTGAGTAATAACTTAATGCGGAGACGATCTCACTGCCGGACAGCCATTAAGGGGCAATTTGGACACGCGAGGCGGATGACGGATTTTGGTTTTGCCTCACGTACGACATCTGGCTACGCTAACGCAACGTGGGATAGGCCCCGGCAGTTGTTACGGCCCGAAGCGCTGACGATACTCGATTGAAGAAATGAAGGCCTTCACCATTTCAGCCTGTATGAAATTGCCGTTGAACTGATTCAGCTTGTTCAACCAGAACTCCCAACCCCGGAAATCGGTATCCTGCGGATCGTCTGGGTTGCGGCGCATGTACCCGTAATATTGCATCAACACAAACGCTCGATTCGTTTCCTGCTGTCGTAGATCGGCATCTTCCGCAATTTTACGCAAAACCATTGCTCGCGCGAACGTTATATCGCCTGGAATGCTCAACGCAGCAATCAACTGGTCTCGCTCGGTTTGCGAAAGCACTCCGCCGGCATTCAGGTTCAGCTTGTCGACAAACTGCGCTGGCGTCATCGTCAGCGGATACTCGTTGAGGAATCGTTGCCGAACCACAAACTCCCGAGCATAAGCATTCTTGTTGGCCTCCAACTGCGCCTCCCAGTCGCCAATCCCAACGCGAACTCCCTGTCCAATTCTCTGCGCGTCAGGCAGAAACTCATTGAGCCGAATGATTGGAACGGGAACTGCCACGTTTGGCGAGGTCGTATCGCCGTAAGCAGTTTTGAACATCCGGTAGACCAGATAACCGGTGTTCTCAAACTCGATTGAAAGGAAAAAGGCCGCCGACACGTTGATGCGCTTGATTTCAATGCACTGGGGGTCTGTGCCACAACTCGTAATCTCGTTTGTCCAGAATGCGAGCCCACCCGCGTCCGGTTCGCGGTTCAAGAAGTCGTGATAATGCTGCCGAACGAAGTTGGTGGGATCATCAATTACATTCGTAGCTGGTTCTGTTATGTCATCATCTATCGTCAGTGTTGCGGTCGCCGGTAAACCCAAAGCCGAAAGGTTTGTG
>JBKOZZ010000045.1:0-4948 GCA_046726155.1 Acidobacteriota bacterium | reverse complement strand
GAGACGCCCGCGGTCCCAGCGTTAGCCTGATAGACCGCGAGGGCGTGCAACATCCACGCCTGCTGGTCATAGCTGGTTTCTTCTTCGACGAGTTCCTTGTCCAGATAACTTGCCGCGCGTTCGGCCACATCCTGTTTCACTTCAATGCCTGCCTGACGTGCCAGCGCCATGCCCCAAAGGACATATGCAGTCATGAAGTGATCGCTGTCGCCCTCTTTCCACCAGCCCCAGCCTCCGTCGGGGTGCTGGAAGTTGTAGAGACGTTCCAGGCTCGCCTTGGTTATCCGGTCGAGCTCCTTTAGATCATGCACACCTTTGGGATGGGTAGCGCCGGCGGTTGACTGTTCGATACCGCCGAAGATTTTGTGCATCGCGGTTTCGGGTTTTAGGCCGAGATCCCGCAGCGTCTTCGCCGTAATCGCGGCAGGAAGAAAGCGGCTCATCGTCTGTTCAGTGCAGCCGTAAGGGTAGTCGATTAGATAAGGCAGCGCGTCGAGCATTGTGGTGGCCATGCTTGGCGCCACCTGGACCGTTAACGTGGTCGTTTCCGGCCGCCGTTCCCTGGGGACGTCGAGTTTGATCGCCACGCTATCACCGCGCATCTTGCCGGAACGCGAGACAAACTTCTCAATGCCATGTTCGTAAACAGTGAAACTCTTTTCCATCGCATCGGTGTATTTATCCCCGCGCGCTTCCACTTTCAACTTCGCTTCGCGCGCCTCGGTGACCGACACGAGCCAGTCAACTCTTGCTTCGGCGCCGGGTTTGACCTCAATCGCACTCTGTTCTCCCTTTACAGGCTTGCCATCAATGACGAGTCCGGAAACAGTCACGCCCTCCGCGGTTAACGAAGAAGCAACACGCATCGCCTGATCCGCGTTGTTGTTGATAACGGCAGAGACCGTCACTTGATCTCCGACTACGAAGAAGCGGGGCGCTTGGAGTCGGACGATGAGCGGTTGCTTCGTCCGCGTAGAGGCGTTGCCGATGCCGAATTGATTTCCCGCGGTAGCGACGCGCGCCGTTGCCTGCCAGGTAGTGAGTGAATCCGAATACTTGACCTTCACTGTGGCCGCGCCGCCCGCATCAGTTTTCACGTCCGGCAACCAAAGAATGGTCGAGCGAAAATCGCTGCGCACCTGGACCGCTGGCTCCTGTTCGGGAGGAGGCGTTGGTGCGACGCCTGGTTTCAGCATCTCAAGACTATCGACTGCACGACTACGGGGTACTTCATTGGCCGACTGCCTAAGCATAGATCGCGAAACAGCCGAGTCATCTTTGCCTGCGTACGAGTCGGTCTCTCCGGCTAAAGCGCCGGCGCGACCCCGCCCATAACCCTCGCCCTCACCGCCGCCCGCGTCACCGCCGCCGGAGTTACCGCCAGCCTCCTCCTCGCCATCTTGTCCGAGCTCTCTACTATCAACCAATTGTCCTTTTCTGACTTCCACGAGGCGCGCATAGCTCTTCTGACTGAAAGTGCTTGCCGTCTCAACTGAGTGACTTCGTTTGCTGCCATAATAGAACTGGCGCGGATCACCGGCGTAGTCCTGTTGAATATAGGTGACTGATTGGTCGATCAATCCGAGCGCTATTTCCGCTGAGACAGGATTGCCACTCACGTCCTTAGCTGTAATTGAAAGCGTCCCTTCCTCACGCGGCTGATACTGCTCGCGATCGGACTTCACTTCGACTGCCAGGAACTGCTGCACCGGCGGCACCACGACCTGCTTGCTATCCTCGAACCACTCCGCATCGCTAACCATTGCCGCGGTGAGATAGATATTGGGCACGTGCTTCTCTTCTATTGGCAGCTCGATCAGCTTGGCGGTTCCGGTTAGGTGTACCAGTTTGTAGCTGTAAAGATCGTCCGTTTCGACGCTGAAGAGAACATAACGATCATTGGTAAACGCAGACACCATCACTGGCGCGATCTGTCCGGCGCGGAACGTGTCTTTATCAACAATGATCTCAACGCCATTGTGACGATAACCGAGATCGCTGGTCGCATTGGTGGCAACGAAGACGTATGTCTCGGCTTTGATCGACGGCAGAAAGCGGTCGCGCTTTGCAGCGCCGGGCAGAACCTGACTGCTTTCCCACGCAACACGATAGTAGCCTTCCCGTTCGGGAGTGAATTGCAATTGCGCCGCACCTTCCCCATCGGTTTTAACCGTCTGCGTAAGTATGTCGTCGTGTTGGTAGCCGTGAAACTTAAGCCGCCACGGTTTTTGTCCTTTAGTTATTGGCGGCGGAAACGCCATACGCCGTTCGCGCAAAAGGCGAAGCTCGTTCCCTTTAACTTCACGACCGTTTGGATCGAGCCAAACTTCCCACCAGTAGTCCCGCGTCACCTTAACCGTGCCCTCGGTGGTTACTGGCTGCTCGTTGGCGTCGAGCGCCTTGATATCAACGGTTACCTTGTCTTTCGGGCGATAGATGTTCTCTTCCGCGCGCGGGTAGACATAGTAACGCTGCCGCGTTACGCGCACGTTGTCGCCGGCGACGATCTCGCGGCGTGACGAGTCGGTGACGCGCGCCTCAATGCGATACTCGAAATCCTGGTTGTAATTTTCGCGCGGCGTGTCGAAGGTGAGTGTCGCCTTGCCGCTCGCATCCGTCTTGATGGTTTCGCGTTTGATGACTGGGCCCTGACCGCCGTAATACTGACGACTTCGCTCTTCGTCAAAGTCAGCGTAGTACCAGGAGTAATCGCGGCGCGGATACCAGTAGTGAAAGAAGGGTCTTTGATAAACGACGACTTCAACCGCGGCGTTACTGACCGGACCGCCAAAGTAGTAATCGGCCTGGATATCTACTTCCACCTTCTCGCCCAGCCGGAAAGCCTTCTTCTTACCATTCTCTTCGGGCGTCTTCACCGCAACCTTGAATTCGGGCAGTTTATACTCCTCGAGCCGGAACAGTTTTGCGCTCCCAATACTGTTCTGCCGACCCTGATCCCAAAACTGAATGTTGTATTCACCGAGCGGTAACTGTTCGCCAAGTTCAAGCGAGCCCCAGGCGCTGCCGAATGAGTTGAGGGTCGCCTTGCCTTCGCTCACTTTCGTGCCGCGCGGATCATTGATCAGATATTCAACTATCTGATTCGCGGGCGTTGAATAGACTCCGTTACCATGACGACGCGCCGTGAATTTCCACTGGACAGTTTCGTTTGGACGATAGGCGGGGCGATCGGTGTACGCGTAGATACGCCACGCGCTCTCAACCCCAGGTGTGTCATTAGCATTCCCGGAAGCGAAAGCCTGGCGGTCTTTGCCGGAATTACCGGCGTTGCTTACGGCCGCCGCGTAGAGGTTTCGATGGGTATCGACGTGGTTGAGCTGAAACGGCGCCAGACCATCGTTGTCCGTTGTTTTTAGCTGCCTGCGAGCATGCCATTTATCGTTGTCGTAGTAAATCTCCCACAAGGCTATGTTGGCGTTGGCGATGGGCGCGCCCGTTATGGCATCGCAGAAATAGACCAGCGCCTGCTTCGCGGACGATTTCAGCACCAGCGAGACGTCGGTGATCAAAACAAGCTCGCGAGCGGAGCGGAAGCCGCTCTTCGCTTCAAGCAAATATGAGCCGAGGGGCAATTTGCCTTCAATGCGAACCTCCTGGCTGTAGGGTTTGTGATCACCTTTGCTGTCGACGTTTTTGGACCAGACCTTGACCGGCACTCGTCCGGATATTGGTACCCTTTGAATCCAGCTGTCGACATCGCCCTCGCCTTCATCGTCTTCTCTCAATTTTGTATAGCGAACGTCATTTATCAGGTCGATTCTATAAAGCGCGAAGTCAACGTGGTTAATATTTCGGGCTGACAATTCAAACTGAAGTTCCGACTCGGGCAGGAAAATATTTGAGACGTTGACACTAAGAGTCGGTTCCGTGATCTCCTTGATTTGTTGCTGGGCTTGATCGTAGTAGCGCGTTTCACCTTTGGCGAACTCCTTCGTCAGGCGGCGAAATAGTTCCAGCGCCTTAACGTAGTCGGCCTCTTGTTGCCACTGGCCGTTTTCCAATTGCCGAATCGCGCCGGTGGTGTTCATCCATTGGGCGTAATGAAACAGCGCATCGTCGTACCAGGCAGTTTGTTTGCCGGGCTTGAGCGCCGCCTCAAATTCGTCGGGCACACGCTGCCGCGTGTCCCAGTCGCCACCCGCGTATCGCATGGTCATTGCGATCAGAAAATGCAGGTGAGCATTGTCAATGTTGCTCGTGCTGATCTTCAATGCATTTTCCAGAACGTTGAGCGGTATATAGTTGCCGTAGTACGTGTAGAAGTACCCATCGTTTGGCCGCGGCGGTTCGGCGGCCTTGAACACAATTTTGAGGTAACGATCGCGGGCCTGGTTGATCTCGCGCTGGCCCGCCCACCAGTCGAGCGCCAGCTGATAGTGGGCCCAGGCTGCGCCCCAGTTCATTTGATTGCGTCTGGTCCAGAAAAAATCCGCGAGCGATTCGTGGGCTTCGGCCCAAACGAAGTCGCGTTCATCATCTTTGTCAACGACCCGGATTAGTTCCTCGAGTTGCTTCTGCGCCTGATCAAACCTGGTTGTGTCCGCGGTTTCCGTAGCCGCCTGTGCGCGCCACAATGTGTCGGCCAGTCGGAACTCTACCCAGCGCGCATCGGCCGGTTTGAGGCTCGTCTTGTCGACTTTGCTGTAGACCTCGTTGGCACGCGCGTAGGAGCCGGCGGCGTAAAACTGTTCGGCGTCAGCCTTGAGTTTTGAGTAATCAGCCTGTTGGGCAGCGCTGGGCAGCAGGTAAAGAAATCCGAATAGGGCGATGGAGATAATTGTTTTCATGGTCGGGTGTCTTCGTACTGTCGATGTCGCCGGATTTTTTCAAAGTTTGCTACGGCTGGACTAAGCGAGGGAAGGTCCAAATAGTTTAGAGTTCAACCTTTTAGGTTGCTGACTTTGCAAACACACAAGCTAAGGCTTGA
>JBKOZZ010000044.1:0-41916 GCA_046726155.1 Acidobacteriota bacterium | reverse complement strand
TGAGCTCGCGCGCCGTCGGGTATGTTTACGCCGTCAACCCCGGCATTCTTCAATAGCCGGATTGCATCAAGGGTCTTCTGCGCATCGACACCTTTCGGCGGCAGCACTTCGACCGAAGTAACAAACTCACCTTTGACAATTTTTCGCGACCACTCCGAACGCTCTTCCGGCGGCACGACCTTGAGGTCGGCGGGAGTAACTTCCGTAACCTGGGCCGGGGCGGCTGACGAGAACACTACTCTTTGCGCGCGTGGAGATGCGGCGCGAACAGCGTCGGCGATAAGCTTGATGTGTGAAGGTGTAGTCCCGCAGCAGCCGCCGATAAACTTCGCGCCTGCCTGAATGAACCGCTTCGCGAACTTCGACATGTACTCAGGCGAGCACATGTAAAACTGCCGACCCTGAACGTCCCGCGGCAAACCGGCGTTTGGCTGAGCTGATAGTTTCTTCTTGGTCACCGCGCGCATCTTCTCGAGCGCAGTTAGAATTATCGCCGGGCCCACGCCGCAGTTTAGTCCAATAACATCCGCACCCCATTCATCCAGGCGCGCCGTAAAGAGTTCAGGCGTCGTACCGAAGGATGTGTTGCCGTCAGTCAGGATGGTCATCTGCGCAATGATGGGCAGGTCTCCCAGCTCGCGAACGGCGCGGATGGCCTGACGCATCTCTGAAATATCAGAAAACGTTTCGAGCACAAACAGATCAACGCCGCCCTCGAGCAGTGCCGCGGCCTGGGCCTTGAACATTTCTTTTGCTTCCTCAAGCGAGGTTGGGCCATAAGGCTCGATACGCAGACCCAGAGGTCCCATGGCGCCGGCAACGTAGGCCCGGTCGCCGGCAACTTCCCGCGCGATGCGCGCGGCGGCAATGTTGATCTCGCGCAGACTCTCACCGAGGCCGTACTGATCGAGGTTGTGAGCGGTGGCGCCAAAGGTGTTCGTTTCGAGGATGTCGGACCCGGCACGTAGATACTCTGAATGAATCTCGTGAACGAGGTCGCGATTACTGAGATTGAGCTCGTCATAGCAGCGATTGATGTAGATGCCCTTCGCGTAGAGCATCGTGCCCATCGCGCCGTCAAAGACGTGAATCCGGTCGGACTCGAGGATGTTTCTGAAAGGTTCCATTCTGAACATTGCCGATTGCCGATTGCCAATTGCCGAATGAATGACGCGCCTGAAAACCCGGACAATTGGCAATTGGCAATCTAAAATGACAAGTCCCGCGCTAAACAACGCGGGACTTCGTTACTACTGAAGTTTTTCGGGATTGGTCCTTTCGGGCTTGCCCGAGCTGTTTAGCGGGTTGTTTTACGTGGCCGCAAGTCGCCTTAACTCACCACGTTTTCCAGTTGCGCTTATACGCCCGCGCAAACAGGCATGTCAAGCAGAGGCCTCAGCATAGAATTCCAGAAAATCCGCAGATTACGCAGATTACGCAGATTTTGTTAAAACAAAGCGGCGGTGTTGTAGAGTTCGCGCGCCAAAATTAATAAGAAGGCCCGTCTCATAGCCGGTCACTTTCAGGTAGTTTATGACTTGAGCTTCTTCTGTTCCGCCGGTATGTTGAAGAGCTTTCAACTCGACGACTACAGAAGTAAAACATATGAAGTCTGGGCAATATCGAGTGTCGAGAGGTTGTCCCTTATACGCTAACGGCAATTTTACTTCTCTGACGAAAGGAATATTTCGAGTAGTGAACTCGATCGCTAGAGCTTCCTGATAAACCGGTTCAAGAAAGCCACAGCCTAGTTGGGTATGCACCTCCATTGCCGCTCCGATAATTGCGTACGTCCTGGGATCGCTTTCGGTCAGACTGTTCAGCATCACCGGTGATCTTAGCAGCCATGTGTCTAATCTGCTTAATCTGTGTAATCTGCGGATAGTATTTTCCTTACAAAAGGTTCTTTGCATTTGAGGGCCCACAACCTTGACAGAGTTTGCGTATTTTGGCTGAATGCTCGCGTTCTTCCAGTTTCCCTACATTGAGATTCTCCGAAAGTAAGCTCTTCCCTGATAGCCTGGCTGGCGCGGGTCGGTTGTCTCGGCTTGCGCACGCCTAAAAATTCCGAATAAGGACAGACGACATGAGCACACCAGTTGATGCCACCGGAGGAAGTTCCACGTCGGCAATGGATCGAGGATTCTTTGGACATCCGCGTGGGCTGTCTACGCTGTTCTTCACGGAGATGTGGGAGCGCTTCAGCTATTACGGGATGCGGGCTATCCTCACGCTCTACATGACTAAGACGCTGGCTGAAGGTGGACTTGGCTTCGACGAAAAATACGCGAGCGTCATCTACGCAACGTATGTTTCATCAGTCTGGTATTTGCCGTTGGTCGGTGGTTGGTTGGCTGACCGAATATTGGGAGCTCGTCGGGCGGTGTTGATAGGCGGCATCATCATAGCTTGCGGACACTATTCGATGGCGGTCAGCAGCTTGCCAAGCTTTTATGCCGGACTGATTCTGATTGCCCTTGGTACCGGCCTGTTGAAGCCAAATATTAGTGCGATGGTGGGCCAGTTATACAGCGACAAGGACGCTCGCCGCGACGCAGGTTTTTCAATCTTCTACATGGGAATCAATCTCGGCGCTTTCTTTTCTCCCATTGTCGTCGGTTTTCTCGCGCAACACATATGGTTCAGAAATTTCATCGCGTCGATGGGCTTCGATCCAAAGAGCAGTTGGCACTTCGGCTTTGCCGCGGCGGGAGTGGGAATGACGCTTGGGCTTATTCAATATGTGATTGGGCGCAACCGGCTTAGAAATGTTGGCGCAAGACCCGAAAAAAAGGCCGCAACCACGAGCTCAGGGAGTTTTGACTTTGTTACCGGGGCCCTTGCCGTTGTTGGCGGAATTATTGGAGCCGCGCTTGGATTTTACTTTGGCGGTGCCGGAATTGTCTCAGCACTGTTCCCCGCCGTCGTTTTCTTTTTTGCGGGCTATCTATTAGGAACGGTTCGGCTGCTTGCCGGCAGCGAACTGAAGAATGTGCTTGTGATCTTTATTCTTTTTGTGTTTTCAATTGTGTTTTGGATGACATTCGAGCAGGCAGGTTCCAGCTTGACGCTTTTCGCAGATCGGCTGACGCGGACAACGATCTTTGGCTGGGGGTATCCGTCGAGTTGGTTTCAATCAGTGCAACCCATTTTCGTTATTCTGCTGGCGCCAGTATTCGCAGGGATCTGGCAAAAGATGGGTGAGCGTCAGCCATCAAGCCCGGGTAAATTCTTTTTTGGCTTGCTTTTTGCCGGTTTCGCTTTTGTCGTGGTCACCATCGCCTCCATGCTTACCGGAGGCGGACGTGTAAGTCCGCTCTGGTTAATTGTCGTTTATTTCCTGCAGAGCATTGGCGAGCTTTGCTTGAGTCCGGTCGGTTTGAGCACGGTGACGAAGTTGGCTCCCGCTCGGATGGTTGGATTGATGATGGGCGTTTGGTTCCTGTCGATCTCAATTGGCAGCTACATCGCCGGCCTAACGACGCGCTTCTTCGCAGGCAACGATCCCGCGGTGTTAACGCGAGCCTTTGGGACCTTTGCCGCGATCACGATGATCGCTGCATTACTGCTGGCGCTGTTAACGCCATCGATCAAAAAGATGACGCCACGCGCAGCGTAAGAATAAGCGATAGTTCGTTCGCGACGCCGACAGGAAAGGCGTCGCAAATTAGAATAAATAAAGCGGAGAGACTCTATTGAAGAATCGGCCACAACTTCCCTTCACAATTCTCTTTGTATTCCTTGTTTCGCTTCCGCTTGTTGCTCAGCAGAAGCTGCTCACCATCGACGACATCTTTGATCCGGTAAAAAAAGTTAATTTCAGCGGCACTGTGCCAAACATCTGCTGGCTCAAAGACGGCAAACACTATCTGCTGGCGAACGATCCTGCAAAGCGGGATGTGCCGCGACTTCAGAAGGTGGATGCTGTGACCGGCGAAGCCGTTCCGTTTTTCGATTCCGCGAAGATGCAGGCGGCACTGAAAACGCTCGGCGGTGTGACTGAACAGGACGCCAAACAGCTCGCCAATCGCGGCTCCTACCAGCTTAACAACGATGAGACCGCCGTGCTGCTCAACTGGAATAACGACCTCTTCTATTACCGACTAGGCAGCGATAAGGCTGTTCGCGTGACCAACAATCCGGAGGAAGAGGTAGGTGAAACATTTAGTCCGGACGACCGCATGGTGAGCTTTGTACGAAACAACAATATCTATGTTTACGACCTTGGCGCGCAGCGCGAACGCCGCCTAACAACCGACGGCAGCCCGAAAATTCTCAACGGCCGTCTCGACTGGGTTTATCAGGAAGAGTTGTACGGTCGCGGAAACTTCGAGGCCTACTGGTGGAGTCCTGATTCCACCAAGCTCGCCTATCTCAAGCTGGATGAGAATCCCGTCCCGGAGTTTACAGTCGTCGATCACATCCCTTATCACCAGACACTCGAAGTTACACCCTATCCAAAAGCCGGCGATCCGAATCCGATAGTGCAACTGGGAGTCGTGAACGCAGCGGGCGGCGCTACGCGGTGGGTAGACACTTACAAATACCAGCCGAGCGACTTTCTGATCGTGCGCGTATCGTGGACGCCCGACAGTCGGAAGGTGGTCTATCAAGCACAGAATCGCGAGCAAACCTTTCTGGATTTGAATTTGGCGGACAGTCAGGACGGAAAGTCGAATACTGTTTTGCGCGAAAGTTCCCAGCCTTGGGTGGATGTGCTCGACAATCCGACCTGGCTGAAAGACGGCTCATTTTTGTGGCTAAGCGAACGCAGCGGTTGGCAGCATCTTTATCATTACGCGTCTGATGGAAAGCTGATCGCGCAGGTTACTGACGGCAAATGGGAAACCGACTCTATCCATGGTGTCGATGAGGACAAGGGCTTGGTTTACTTCAGTGGATCCGAACACAGTCACATAGCGCCCAATGGATATCGAGTAAAGCTGGATGGAACCGGCTTGACGCGGTTAACTTCCAGTGAAGGTTCTCACAGGATAATCGTCAGTCCCTCCATGAATCTCTTCATTGACAACTGGAGTGACGTTAGCACGCCGACACAGACGCGTCTCTACGATGCTAACGGCAAACTGGTCCGGGTCATTGCGGAAAATAAAGTAGACGCACTGAAGCAGTACAAGCTAGGCGCGACTGAGCTGCTTCAGGTGAAAACCCGCGACGGCTTCCCGATGGAAGCGTTGATGATAAAGCCGCCCGACTTCGACCCGCAGAAGAAATACCCCGTGCTCGAGTTCACTTACAGCGGGCCACATGCACCGCAGGTAAAGAATGCCTGGGCAGGTCCCACTTACATGTGGCACCAGTTGCTGGCGCAGAAGGGTTACATCATTTGGATCCTGGACAACCGTACAGCGAGCGGCAAGGGCGCGGAATCCGTGTGGCCTGTTTACAAAAACTTTGGCGAACTGGAGCTGCGCGACCTGGAAGATGGCATCGCCTGGTTGAAGAGTCAGTCTTACGTCGATGGCGATCGCATTGGCATCTGGGGTTGGAGCTATGGCGGCTTCATGACGAGCTACGCGTTAACCCACAGTCAGAGTTTCAAGATGGGAATTGCCGGCGGCACGGTTTCCGACTGGCGCAACTACGATTCGATCTACACCGAGCGCTATATGCAGACGCCGCAGAACAATCCCGAAGGTTACAAGAAAAGTTCGCCTGTCAACTTTGCCAAAGATCTCCATGGGAAGTTGCTGCTGATTCATGGCGCGATTGACGACAACGTTCACCTGCAGAACACAGTGCAGTTTGTTTATGAATTGCAGAAGGCAGGGAAGCAGATTCAGTTGATGCTTTATCCCAAGTCGCGCCATGGCATCATTGATCCGCTCTTAGTGAAACACATGCGCCAGATGATGACCGATTACATCGTCGCGAATCTGTAGAATCTGTAGGACAGACATTCTTGTCGGTCCTTTTGGGTGAGCGATTCTTGTGAGAAGGAAGAGATTTTCCATTTTCCATTTTTCATTTGACATTTTCTAACTCTGTCACAGCATGGATTGGTCAGAGTTCCGCGAACTTCCGGTGGGCCGAAGCAAATGAAAAATGATAAATGTCAAATGGAAAATGGAAAATTCCTTCCTTCTGATAAGAACAGTGATCGAGTGGGAAGGTCTCTCAGGTCGGGAAGGGCGGCTTGTCCCCCGCTCTTCGGTGAAGTTAATTCCAGATGTCCTACCTCCGTTGACACCTCGGACAGTAGTAAGTTGATCTGCCGCCTTGCACTACGCGGCGTATGCGCGTTCCGCAGTTGACGCATGGCTCACCCGCACGTTCATAAACTCTCCAGAAGCGCTCCGTCGTTCCGAAATAACTTCCGTTGGCATCCGTCATATCAATTCTCAAGGTCGAGCCGGCGTCGATTGCTTCCTGAAGGACGTCGCGGATGGCCTGATGCAATCGCGACGCACGCTGCTTCGACAGGGTGTGCGCCGATTTCAGAGGACTGATGCGTGCCAGGAAGAGAGCCTCACTGGCGTAGATATTTCCCAGCCCGAGAATTCTGGTCTGATCCAGAAGCAGTTGCTTCAAACTGCGGCGTGACTTGGAAAGCGTCTTGACGACATAGCCCAGACTAAAAGCTTCGGAGAGAGGCTCGGGCGCCAGTGCTTCGACTTGCGGCAGCATCAACAAGTCCCTTGCCGGCAGCAACCACATCCGGCCAAACTGCCGCATATCGCAAAAGACCAGGCGGCGATCGTCATCCAAATAAAACACCACGTGCGCGTAAGCAGGCAGTGGCGTGTTGTTAGCGATGCAGAGAAACTTGCCGGTCATGCGCAGGTGGACCAGCAGCACCTGTTGATTGTCAAACTCGACCGCAATGTACTTGCCGCGCCGACCAACGGCGTCGATGCGCGCACCGCGTAGTTTCCGTTTTAAAGAGATGGTCGACGAGCCTGCGAGGAGCCGGGGAAGCTTAATTTCGGCGGCAAGGATGCGTCGGCCGACGACAGCGCGGCGCAACGCACGCACGACATGTTCAACCTCAGGTAGTTCGGGCATTCACGCGCCTGCGTGTCGTTGCTCGTTCAGCTTTCCGGCGAACGGTTGATCGAGCTTCCGTAATGCGACTATTAGTTTGCGGGTTCGCCCCACCCGCCTGGTTCGAAGGTGGATGGAAAGACGCAAACTAACAGTTTGCTTTACAGCCGTCTAGATGACCTTGAGCAATAACAGGATCAAGACGATTATCAAAATAAGACCTATGCCGCCGCTTGGTCCGTAGCCCCAGTTTCTGCTGTAAGGCCAGGTCGGAATCACGCCAAGAAGCAGAAGAATCAAGATAATCAGCAGTATCAAACCCATTTGTAACCACCTCCGTCAGGGACGTTTTCGGAGCGGGGGCCTACTTGCTTATTGATTGTAAGGGGACGGCAAAAGGTAACTGCTTCCGGGCCAACAGTCAATAACTTCTTCATTACAAATTTGTAACCAGGACTTGCGGGCGCACCGAGTCGTCATTCTCCACGCGCAAGCCCTTCGCCCGCCACCAACAGCGCATCGGCCTTTGCCGTCGACGTTGCTTCGGCGTAGATCCGCAGCATCGGTTCGGTTCCAGATTGGCGAAAAAGCAACCACGACTCGTCGTCGAAGAGCAGCTTGGTGCCATCAGTCCTCTCGACGCCTGCGACGGTATAACCCGCCAGCTCCCGCGGTGTTGCCTTCGTCAACCGTTCCCTGAGTTGCCGGCCGGCCGATGTCTCAACATGCAAGTCTTTTCTGCCGAAGTGAAATTCACCAAACTCACGATGGAGCTCTTGCAGCATTTCCGATGGTGGCTTGCCTGAAGTCACGATCGCTTCGAGAAAGAGAAGAGAATTGAGTATGCCATCGCGTTCGGGAATGTGACCCTTGACGCCTATTCCACCCGACTCTTCAGCGCCAATGAGAATGTCATCTTTAAGCATCAGTTCAGCAATGTACTTGAAGCCAATTGGTGTCTCGTAAAGTTTGAGATTGTGAGCGACGGCGATCCGCTTCAACAGCACGGATTGCGAGAATGTCCGCACCACGCCCCCGCTCATCTTCCGTTGGCGAACAAGGTGCAGCAGGATAAGCGGCACAACGTCGTGCATCGTCATCGTAGCGCCCAGTTCGTTCACGGCTCCCACACGATCGGCATCACCGTCCGTGGCCAGGCCCACCAGGGCTCTGCTTTCGAGCACTCGCTTTTTCAGGGCGCTGAGGTTGCTGTCAATTGGTTCCGGATTCACGCCGCCAAAAAGCGGATCGCGATTGGCGCGGATAGTTTCAACTTTCAGATCCGCGCCTGACAGAAAACTCTCAACCCAACGGCCACCCGCTCCATGCATTGGATCCACAACCACAGTCGAGGGCGACTTACGCAGTCGATCGAGATCGATATATGAAGCGATTTGCGCTTTATAGGTTTCGATGGCCGGTTCAAGTAGCCGGTATGTGTCCGCAGCGACATCGCCGCGTTTTGGCGGATTAGCGTCGACCAATTCCTCAACCGTGGCAGTTGTTTCCGGCGTGGCGCTTCCGCCCCACGGGGCCTTGATCTTGAAGCCGTTGAAATCAGCCGGATTATGGGAGGCTGTGATCACAACCCCGCCCGCCGCCTTCAGCTCTTTCACGGCCCAGGAAATGAGTGGTGTAGGGGCTTCTTCGCTGAAGAGCGACACACTGAGGTTATTGCCAACAAGCACTTCCGCGGCACGTTTGGCAAACAACTCAGAAAGAAAACGTCTGTCGTACCCTACAATCACCAAAAGGTGCCCGGAGGCGGTGGCCTTGCCGATGACATTGGTAAATAAGCTGTTGTCTTTTTCCCGTTGGCTGATCTGTCCAACGCCGGCAAGTTGATTGATCAATAACTGTTTTTGATTAGCAATCAGATAATCAGCGTAGGCCTGGGCCACTCGCTCGAGATTAGCGAACGTATATTCGCGCGCGATCACTGCTCGCCAACCGTCAGTACCAAACTTGATCGTGGCCGGAGGCGAACTCACTCTTTTTCCCCGCCAGTGAATGTGTAATCGGTCAGTGATGTTTTGTCGCCCAGAACGGCGCCCGGTCCAACGATGGCAGAGCGTCCAATGTGACAACCGCGTCCCGCGATCGCGCCTGAGACTTCCGCCGCAGTGCCGATGCGCGTATGAGGCCAAATTACTGAGTTCTCTACCCGCGCCCGCTCTTCAACAAAACATCCCTGGCCTAGTACCGAATTAATTATCTGCGCGCCCGGCTTGATCTGGCAGTCGTCACCGATTATGGACAGCTCATCCACCTCCGCCGCAGTTGCTGAATCAAATTCACCGCGTCGCTCCTTGATGTGAATGCGCCCGACGCGATTTCCCAGCAAGTCCTGATGTACGCGCAGGTATCGCTCGGGAGTGCCGATGTCAATCCAGTAGGTACGGGCAGGAACGTGGGCAAAGAAAGTCTCCTCGCGTTTCAAGAGCTCGGGAAATAATCCATATTCAAACGAGTGGTTTTCACCCGCTGGAATGAGGTCAAGCACTTTGGGCTCCAGGATGTAGGTGCCAGCGTTAATCGTGTTACAAGTGATCTCATCTTCCTTCGGTTTTTCCATAAACCGCCGGATGCGGCCATCGCTCTCTGTTTCTACCAGGCCATAGGCTGATGGATTGTCGACGGGCGTTAACACAATCGTCGCGGTTGCCTCGTGTTCGCTGTGTTCGCGGATAACGGCCTTGAGATCGAGGTCGGTAAGGATATCGCCGTTGAACACCACGGTCGGTTCGCGAATTAAATCCTCGGCGAATTTATAGGCGCCGGCGGTTCCCATCGGTTGCGGCTCGAAGGTGTATTTCAACTTCACTCCATAATCGGAGCCGTCGCCCAGAAGTTGCTCGATCTTGTTTGGTTGATACGACAGCGAGAGCGTGATGTCGGTGATGCCGGCGCGGCGTAAGGTGTCGATTTGATAAAGCAGGAAAGGGCGATTGCAAATCGGCACAATCGGTTTAGGTGTGTAGACCGTGAGCGGACGGAGGCGCGTGCCTTTACCGCCAGCAAGAATTAGAGCTTGCATGTTTGATTATCGGGAAAGTTATCTTGAAGTTTAATAGCAACGGCGAGTCTAACATCCGGTCGTGAAGCTTTTCAATTCAGCGTTTTGGAATGGTTGCCGGCAGTTCAGAGTTCAACCTTTAGGTTTCGCTTTCGCTAATCGGCAAGCTAGAGCTTGAACTCTAAACTGCGGGCGCTACCTACTCGATTTGGTACTGATGCAGTACCGCCTGGTGGTACTGACCTCATCGCACCGCATGTCGCTAAGTGCGCATCGTTCAAACTGCATCAGTGCCCACGATTCGCCTTCCTTGACACCCTAACAGGTAAATAGTAATCGTAAACAGCAAAGTTTCTCGTAGTAAACGGAGTATTGATGACTGAAATTCGTGAGGCAGTGATTGTAAGCGCGGTTAGAACACCAGTCGGTAAGTTGTTGGGTTCCTTGAAAACGTTCGCGGCCACGGACCTTGGCGCGATCGTCGTGCGCGAAAGCGTTAAGCGAGCGGGCCTGGCGCCCGAAGACGTAGACGAAGTGATTATGGGCTGCGTTATTCTAGCGGGCCTGGGCCAAAACCCGGCGCGGCAAGCGGCTTTGCGTGGCGGCTTGCTGCCGGCTGTGTCTGCGGTAACGGTGAACAAGGTCTGCGGTTCTGGTCTAAAGGCGGTGATGCTGGCGGCTCAGGGCATTCAACTCGGCGACACGGATATAGTGGTTGCAGGCGGCATGGAGTCGATGTCCAACGCGCCATATCTGATTCCCAAAGCGCGCGAAGGTTATCGTTTGGGAAACGGTATTTTGGTTGACGCGATGATTAAGGACGGTCTTTGGGATGCTTTCAACGATTATCACATGGGTTGCACTGGTGAGGTTGTCTCGGAAAAGTTTAGCGTGACCCGAGCAGAACAAGACGAGTATGCGTTCAACTCTCATCGTAAAGCCGCGGCGGCAATCAAAGCGGGAAAATTCAAAGAAGAAATTGTTCCGGTGGAGATTCCGCAAAGGAAGGGGCCGCCTGTGATCTTCGATACGGATGAAACCGTTCGCGAAGACACTTCGCTTGAGGCGCTTGCCAAACTAAACCCAGCGTTCAAAAAGGACGGTGGTACCGTGACCGCAGGAAACGCGCCTGGAGTTAATGACGGAGCTTCTGCCGTGGTGGTCACGTCGATGGATAGGGCGAAATCACTAGGAGTTGAGCCGATGGCGCGCATTGTTGCCCAGGCGAGTTCGGGTGTTGAGCCGGCGCTGGTCATGATGGCCCCGCTCGAAGCAATCAGGAAGGTATTAAAAAAGGCCGGTTGGTCGCTTGGGGAGGTTGATTTGATCGAGTTGAACGAAGCGTTTTCCGTGCAGCTCGTCGCAATAACAAGAGAATTGGGTCTTGATCCGGCGCGCCTTAACGTTAACGGCGGCGCGGTTGCGCTTGGTCATGCTATCGGTCAATCGGGCTCGCGACTATTGACCACGATGCTCTATGAGTTGAAACGTCGGGATGCGCATCGAGGACTTATCTCGCTTTGTCTCGGTGGCGGCAACGCAGTAGCAATGGCGATCGAGCGATAAGCGCGCTCGCGGGCTTAGGACAGAAACGATTTTCCATTCGTCATTCATCAAAAATGACACGTAGAAAATATTCCCATGAGTGAAACCATTGGCGTGGTAGGTTCCGGTACGATGGGGAATGGCATTGCGCAAGTGGCGGCGCGAGCAGGCTATGACGTCATTATGTGCGACGTGAAGGAAGAGTTTTTGCAACGAGGCATGAGCGCGATCGATAGGAGCCTGCAGCGAGACGTAGACAAAGAAAGGTTAGCCGTTGAAGAGAAGACCGCAACTGTCGGACGAATTAAAACTACCACAGCTGTCGAGGCATTGAGTGACGCCGCTTTCGTGATCGAGGCGGTCACTGAAGATCTGGACGTGAAGACTAATCTCTTCAAAGAACTGGATCGAATAACTCCACCGGCGGCGGTCTTAGCTTCAAACACGTCTTCAATTTCAATCACGAGGCTCGGGGCGACGACAAGCCGGCCCGATAAAGTCATCGGCATGCACTTCATGAATCCCGTGCCGGTGATGAAACTGGTTGAAGTCATCCGCGGCCTTGCCACTTCCAATGAGACTTACGAGCGGGTTCGTGGTCTCACCGGAAAACTGGGGAAGACAGCGCTTGACTGCAACGATTCACCGGGCTTTGTTTCAAACCGCATATTGCTGCCGATGATTAACGAGGCAATTTTCGCCTTGCATGAAGGTGTCGCAACACGCGAGAGTATCGACGGAATAATGAAATTGGGTATGAACCATCCCATGGGACCATTGCAGCTCGCAGACTTTATTGGTCTCGACGTCTGTCTGGCAATACTCAATGTGTTGTACGATGGCTTCGGAGATCCGAAGTATCGCGCCTGTCCTTTGCTCAGACGATATGTGGACGCGGGCTGGCTGGGGCGAAAAACAGGGCGCGGCTTTTACGAGTATTGAGTTGCAACTCTTCGTAACGCAAACCGTTAGTTTGCGATCTGACGCCAGCGGTCGGCGCAAAATGGGTTACAAGCCGATTGTTATTTAACGAACCAGCTCTGGCGGAAACCACGCAAACTAACAGTTTGCGTTACTCAAACGGGCAAATCTAGATGTCGCAGGTCGTTCATTATTGCCAAAAGTGTTTGGCGGCAAATCCGCTGGGTCAGGAGTTTTGTGCTCGCTGCGGGACGAGACTGATGATCGTCGTTGAGCCCGCAGCCGCGCGTTACGAATCGGCGGAGTCGGCGCCCTCGAATGAAGACCACTTGCTCGAGAGAATCTCAGCGCTTGAAAACCGGCTGGGTCGATTGACAGCAAAGCTGGAACGCGGGCTCGATCTGCTTCTCCGTCAGGCACAAAACGCACATTTCGATCGCGCGCTGGTCAAAGCACTCGTTGGTCTGCTGAGTGACGACGGTCTGATACAGGGCGAAAGACTTGAGCAACTCTGGCTCGACAGGTGCCAGAAAGATGCCGAGGAACAGTTGGAGAGCGAGCGCCGTGAGGAGTTGCGCTTAAAGATTCTGGCAAATTACCACGGCCAGGAGAGCATCGCTTTTGAGCAGTTGGTTAATGAAGGGTTTCTTTTTATTGACGATGACCAGCTCGGTCGTGGAATTCGTTCACTCCAGCGTGCTGCCGAGATGGCGCAGAACAATGCCCCCTTGCTCTATTTTGTCGGCGAACATTTTTTTAAGACCGGTAAGATGCATCGTGCTAAGAGCTATCTTGCCCGAGCTTACGAGTTATCGCCGCAGGATCGGCGCGTTTCTTTATTGCTGGGGCTGACTTGTGCCGACGAAGGCGACTCCGAGCGGGCCAAGAAGTTGTTGCATAGCGCCACGCGTCTGGGCGGCTCTTCGTTCGCAGCCCACTATGGCTTGGGCCGACTCTTTGTGGCGGAAGAAAAGTGGCGCAAGGCGCTTCAGGAGTTTAAGTTGGCGCTCGCCAGCAAGGCTTCGCCGGAGGCCCATTACGCGCTTGGTTGTCTTTATTATGAACTTTGTCGCGACGCACTGGCTACGCGTCATCTCCGAAAAGCGTTGCAGATGGACGAGGACTACGGTGAAGCGTTTTACGTGCTCGGTCTGATTTCAGAACGTGCCGGAGAAAAGGAGCTTGCCGATAAGTATTTCGAGAAGGCCGGTCCCAGAACAGTAGTCCGCAAGACAAATACGGCCAGGAGTAGGCGGCACAATTCCGGGACCAAATTGGCTGCGCCCCTCTTTCGTCCCTCGCCCGCAAACTCCCGCAAACTTATTACTGGAGGCGATCGGCGGCTGGCAGAAGCGCTGCGACAAGACGCGTTGAGCGCCTGTAATGCGGCAGATGTCGCGAGCCGGTAGGAAAATGAAGTTTAGAGATGGCAAAAGTGTCGGTCCCATGAGGTACCACCACGCGGTAGCGGGTGGGTTATCGTAACGAATAAATCTAATATGGAAACCACCGAAGCGTTGGGTTAAATGCTTGTGGCGACTGCGACCCACCAGCTACCGCCTGGTGGTACTGACCTCATCGCACAGTACGTTACTGATATGCGCATCGTTCAAACTGCATCAGCACCGCGCCTCGCGTTGACACTCCGCTGGTCGTAGTTATAATGGCCTTTTGCGTTTTAGCGGCTAAAATGTGCTATTCGCAATAGGGTGGTAGGCAATGCGGATTGAGCTTGCAGGTCTGGAAAGTGGACGGGGCGCGTTCGCCCATGCCTATACATCAGGGGAAGTTGTTCTCGAAGACGAACGATTGCGGCTGATAGATCCGCCCACCGTCTCTGGGCAACTCCGTCAGGAAGGACGACGGGTGCACGTAAGTGGGCGCCTTGCTGCTCGGGTGCAGGTCGAATGCGATCGTTGTCTGAAACCGGTCGAGATTCCAGTCGATTCCCGATTTAAGCTCGAGTATGTGACAGCGGAGGACTACGAGGCGCAGCAGGCCGTCGAACTTACCCAGGAGGATCTGGATCTATCCGTTTTTGACGGGGAAGTAATCGACATCGACGAACTGGTAACTGAAGAGATATTACTCGCTGTGCCCGATCATGTCCTTTGCAACGACGACTGCAAAGGCATTTGTCCGGTTTGTGGGGCAGATCAAAACTCGGTTGACTGCGGCTGCCGGACCGCAGAAGTGGATCCCCGCTGGGCGGGTTTGAAGAAACTGGTGAATAGTAAATAGTGAATGGTAAATGCGCGCGGCGTGGCCGTTGTGTCAGTTTCCATTGACCATTTACCGTTAACCATTTACGAATTGGAGCAATTATGCCAAATCCTAAGCGACGACATTCAAAAGCTCGCCGCGGCAAACGCCGCGCGCATGATGCGCTGCGAGTTCCGCAAACAACCCTCTGTCCGAATTGCCAGGAGCCCCGCCTGCAGCACCGCGTCTGCCTGAAGTGTGGATACTACAAGGACCGGCAAGTAGTACGGGTAGAACAAAGTTAACCTGATCAAAACTATCGTCCGTGCGAAATCAGTCGAAGGATGAGGCCCGTCTTACGGGAAAAGTCGTTCTCGACGCGATGGGTAGCGACCACGCGCCGCACGCAGAGATTGACGGCGCGCTGGCGGCTGCGCGCGATCTGGGAGTCAGGGTAATTCTGGTGGGCCAGCCGGAGATCGTTGAGCCGGAACTGAAACGTTGTGGCTGGCGTGGCGACGGCGACCGGGGCATCGAGCTGGTTGAAGCAGCCGAAGTCATCGGCATGGGTGAACCGGTGATGATTTCCGTGAGGCGCAAGAAGAAAAGTTCCTTGAGAATCGGTACGCGGTTGGTAATTGATGGGAAGGCCGACGGCTTTGTTTCAGCAGGCAATACAGGCGCAGCGATGGCCACTGCAAAGATGGTGATTGGCATGTTGCCTGGTGTCGATCGTCCGGCGCTTGCGGCCCTGATTCCCACGAAATCGCCTAAGCCCACATTGTTGCTGGACGTTGGCGCCAATTCCGAGTGCAAACCTCAGCACCTGGCCCAGTTTGCTATCATGGGCGACGCTTACTCGCGAGCTGTGCTCGGCACCATCAGTCCGGTTGTCGGCCTGATGAGCATTGGAGAGGAAGAAGCCAAAGGAAACGACTTGACCAAAGAGGCATTCCCACTCCTGCGCGAAATGACGAGCCTTAACTTTATGGGAAACGTCGAAGGTCGCGATGTGTTTTCCGGTGCAGTTGACGTGATTGTTACTGACGGCTTTACCGGAAACGTCATGCTCAAGCTTTCCGAAGGCCTCACCGACGCAATGTTATCGATGATCAAGCGGGAACTTACGGTTTCCGCCGTGACCAAGGCAGGGGCAATGCTCGCGAAACCCGCCTTCCGAAGCATTAAGAAGCGGCTCGATTATTCGGAGCACGGCGGTGCTCCACTGCTTGGGGTGCGAAAGATAGTTGTAATCGGACATGGAAGCTCGAATGCTCGGGCCATTCGGAATGCGATTCGCAGTGTTAAGGAATTCTCGGAAAACCGAGCAAGCGAGCGAATCGAAAAGGGAATAGCAGAAACGAATGCGCTCCAGGCGGTAATGCAAAGTGTTAGTTTGCGAAACGCCTGAGACGTTTGACGACGGACTCAAGCAGGCCAGAGCTCAACCTTCAGGTTGTGAGTGCTGAGGCGAGAAGTTAAAGGTTGAACTCCAAACTGCATCGTGGTCGCTCCTGCTTGGATTTCCGGGGGCGAGTGGATAGTATTACGGTCCACAAATTAACAATCGAGGAATAGATGGGTAATATGCGCGCTGCCATTCTTGGCACAGGACATTCTTATCCGGAAGGTATTCTGACCAATGCCCAACTGGAAAAGATGGTCGAAACCTCGGACGAGTGGATCACCACTCGAACCGGCATTAAACAACGACGCAAAGCGGCGCCCGGTGAATACACCTCGCAGTTTGCGGTTCGCGCCGCGCGCCAGGCGATTGAACGCGCCGGTTTGCAACCTGAAGATATCGACCTGATACTTTGCGCGACTGTTACACCGGATCAAATACTTCCTTCGACTGGATGCATAATCCAGGCAGACCTGGGCGCTAATAGAGCAGCGGCCATGGACTTAGTCGCCGCATGCTCGGGTTTTCTGTATGGTCTGACGGTTGCCGATACCATGGTACGGACGGGCCAGTCGAAGTATGCGCTCGTCATTGGGGCGGAGATCCTGACGCAGTACGTCGATTACACGGATCGACAAACCTGCGTTCTGTTTGGCGACGGAGCCGGCGCGGCTGTTCTCGGCGCGGTTAATGGGGACCGTGGAATCCTGTCTGCGCGGATCCGGTCCGACGGCAGATATCTGGAACAGCTTTTCTCTCCTGGCGGGGGCACGCGACGCCCTCCCAGTGCCGAAACACTAGCGGCCGGTGACCACTTTTTTAAGATGAAGGGTAACGAACTCTTCAAGGTCGCGGTTCGTTCGATGGCCGAGATTTCGCGCGAGGTTCTAGAAGATGCCGGGTTGAACGCGGAAGACGTCAATCTTTTTATTCCACACCAGGCGAACCAAAGAATTACAGATGCCGTCGCCAGCAAACTTAACTTTGGCAATGAGCGCGTCTATTCAAATATCGAGATGCACGGCAACACTTCGTCCGCCTCGATCCCAATTGGGCTGGATGAGTGTGTAGAGGCCGGGCGAATCAGCGCCGGCGACCTGATACTGTTGGCCTCGTTTGGCGGCGGTGTCACGTGGGGTGGCGTATTGATTCGCTGGTAGGTGAAGGCGGTAAATCGTAATTGGTAAATAGTAAATAGTCGTGACACTTGACAGGCTTGACCATTAGACGACAGCGAAAGTCAGCGTAAGGATTAATTCGTTACTATTTACCATTTACTATTTACCAGCATGTCTCTAGCGTACATTTTTCCCGGACAGGGATCACAATATCCGGGAATGGGGAAGAATCTGGTAGAGAACTTTCCCGTGGCGGCGCGGATCTTTGAAGAACTAGACGATGCGCTAAACTTTCCGGTTTCGCGTCTGTGTTTCGAAGGGTCGCCGGCAGAATTGCAACTGACTGAAAATACGCAGCCGGCGATTCTGGCTGTTTCAGTGGCGGCGCTTAGCACAATGGAGTCAGAAGGGTTTCCGCAGGCGGATTACGTTGCGGGACACAGCCTGGGCGAGTATTCCGCGTTGTTTGCCGCCCGCTCGCTGTCGTTGACTGACGCAATTCAAACGGTTCGCTCGCGCGGCCGTTACATGCAGGAAGCAGTACCTGTAGGAACCGGAGCGATGGCCGCTGTGGTTGGGGCCGAACTCGAAGACATCAAGAAGGCGTGTGCTGAAGCTGGTCAGGGTCAGGTTTGCGCTCCCGCGAACATTAATTCCGGAAACCAGGTGGTGATTGCCGGCAACGCGGAAGCTGTTGAGAGAGCCTCCGAATTACTGCGGAGCCGTGGCGCCAAACGGGTTTTGAAGTTGAATGTCAGCGCGCCTTTTCATTCGGCGCTAATGATGCCGGCGCAGCAGCGGTTGGCTTTAGATCTTGAACGAATCGAATTCGCGAAGCTTAATACACCGCTCGTTACCAATGTCGATGCGGCCGTTATACGAACGGGTCTTGAAGCCCGCGAATCTCTTGTCAGACAAGTTTCATCGCCGGTACGGTGGCTCGAGTCGATAGAGTTGTTGATTAAGGAAGGGGTTGATAGGTTCGTGGAAGTGGGTCCGGGCAAAGTCCTGACCGGCTTAATGCGACAGATAAACCGGGAAGTGAAGTGCTTTAACGTCGAGGACTCGGCCAGCCTGAAGAGCGCCGGCGCGAGCCTTGGTGGTTCTTGAGTGGTTATCGATATTTCATCACAGAGGAGCAAAACGAAATGCCCGATCCAGAAATCGAGAATAAGGTCAAACAGATTATCGTCGACGAATTAGGAGTGGATGAAAATGAAGTTACGCCGAACGCTCGATTCATCGACGACTTAGGCGCAGACTCTTTGGACACTGTCGAACTCGTGATGCGTTTCGAAGAGGAATTTGGCATCGAGATTCCTGACGAAGACGCGGAGAAGATCCAGAGCGTGCGCGATGCCTACAACTACATCGACCAGCATAAGAAGTGATGAGGCGAAAGACAGAAGACCAACGATCGACGACAGACGACTGCAGACGCTAGGCGGCGCCCACCAGACATCAGTCATCGGTCGCATAGTGTTTAGCCGCCGTCATCGGTCTCCAGCCGGCGGTCGCACTACTTTTCAAGGAGTGTTGATTTGACACGACGTGTAGTTGTCACAGGGCTCGGTCTAGTAACACCGGTTGGCAATTCAGTTGAAGCAACGTGGTCCGCGTTGATGAGCGGCCGCAACGGCGTGGACTTCATCAAGAAGTTTGACACAGAGGACTTTTCCGTCAAGTTTGCCGCCGAAATTAAAGACTTCGACCCGCTAAAGTTCATAGCAAAAAAAGAGGCGCGCAAAATGGGCGCCTTTATTCATTACGCCATCGCGGCCGCAACCGAAGCGATGGCGGATAGCGGCTTTGAGCTTACCGAGTCCGGAAAGTTTCCCGATGACATTGCCGAAAACGCCGGAACCTATATCAGTAGTGGCATCGGCGATTTCTGGGCCATCGAGCGCGAGCACTCGAAACTCTTGCAGGAAGGGCCGGACCGGGTTTCACCTTTCTTTATCGTTTCGGCGATCGTTAATTTGGCCGCTGGCCAGGTCTCAATTCGCTACGGTGCCAAGGGCCCTAATTCGGCAACCGCTACTGCCTGCTCAGCCGGGGCGCACGCAATCGGAGATAGTTTCAAGATCATTCAGCGCGGTGACGCGGACGTAATGATTTGCGGTGGGGCCGAGTCGGCGATCACACCGATGAGCGTTGCGGGATTCGCTTCGATGAGAGCGCTTTCTACTCGCAACGATGATCCGCAACACGCGTCTCGCCCTTTTGAACGCGACCGCGATGGTTTTGTTATCGGCGAGGGCGCCGGCATCCTGATCCTGGAAGAACTGGAACTGGCCAGGCGCCGCGGCGCGCGAATCTACGCGGAGTTGGTTGGCTACGGAATGACGGCCGATGCCTTTCATCTGACCATGCCTGACGAAACTGGTTCCGGCGCGATTCGCGTGATGCAGAAGACAATCCGCGACGCCGGAATTCAGCCGGAGCAGGTGGGCTACATCAATGCCCACGGAACGTCTACGCCCTACAACGACAAGTTTGAGACCCTGGCCATCAAACAGACTTTTGGCGCGCACGCATACAAGCTCGCGGTAAGTTCGACAAAGTCGATGACGGGTCACCTGCTTGGCGCCGCCGGCGGAATTGAGGGAGTGTTTTCGGTTCTCAGTCTCTATCGCAGCATTCTGCCGCCGACAATTAACTACGTCAATTCGGACCCAGAGTGTGATCTTGACTACGTGCCCAACAAGCCGCGCAAAGCCGAAGTTGGATATGCGCTTTCGAATAGTTTTGGTTTTGGCGGAACAAATGCAGCGTTGTTGTTTAAGCGATATGACGAATAGTCAGTAGTCCGTAGTCCGTTGTCCGGAACAAAAGGCTGAACAACTGACCACTGACCACTGACAACTGACCACTGACTAAAATGAAAATCGTAGTGATGATGAAGCAGGTCGCAAACAAAGATGCGATTCTGCGTATTAACAAAGAAGGCACGTGGATCGAAGAGGGCGACTTGTCGTTTGAGGTCAGCGAGTCTGACGGCTATGCGCTCGAAGAAGCATTGCGGGTCAGGGAAAAGCTTGGCGGCGAAGTAATTGTTTGTTCAATGGGTCCGCAGCGCGTGAAGAGCGTTATCAAAGACGCGCTGGCGCGTGGCGCCGATCGAGCGATTCATGTCGTGGGAGACAATCTGGGATCCCTTTCTCCATATGCCGGGGCGAGCGCGTTAGCTGACGCCATCCGCGACGAGAAGCCCGATCTGGTGTTCACGGGTTTGCAGTCGGACGACTATGGTTACGGACAAACGGGAGTCATCCTCGCGGAACTACTCCGACTGCCACACGCAACAATTGTTATCGAAGTCGATGCCTCCGGCGACAAGCTCCGCGTAAAACGTGAACTGGAGAGCGGATGGTACCAGTGGTACACGATGCCGACTCCGGCGTTGCTGACAATTCAGTCGGGCATCAGCCAGATTCGTTATGCTACTTTGAAGGGCATCATGGCGGCCAAGAAGAAGGAGATAAAGGAAGTCGCACCTGCGGCTGAGGCCTTGAGTCGCCCATCGCACCAGCGAATCGAAAAGATTTACTTGCCGCAGAAAACCAAGCAGACACAGCTTCTGGGAAAGGGCGATGCTAAGGCCGGGGCAGTTGAACTGGCGCAAAAGCTACATACAGAAGCGCGCGTGTTTTGATCGAGAAGACAGTCAATGAGTGAAGGCATCTTAGTTTTCATAGAACATCGTAACGGAGTCCTCAACAAGACTTCGCTCGAGGCAATTGCCGCGGCGCAGAATCTTGGCTCGCAACTGCAACAACCAATCAGCGCGGTAATCCCTGGCGCTGATGTGAGTGCCCTCGCTCAGGAGATAGTCGCCTATGATGTGGCGAAAGTCATAACGGCCACCAACGCGAAGCTGGCAGAGTACACGCCTGATGGGTATACCGACGCAATGGAACTTGTTGTCAGACAACTCGATCCCCAACTAATCGTGATGCCGCACACTTATCTCGTGCGCGACTTCGCGCCTAAGCTGGCGGCGCGTTTTGGGAAATCTCCGATCAGCGATTGTATTCGGGCCCAGGTGAGCGGCAGTTCGATCACGTTTACGCGTCGCATTTTTCTCGGCAAACTTGACGCGGATGTGGTTTCAGATAGCGAGGCTCCAGTTTTTGCGACCTTCCAATCAGGCGCTTACCGGCCGGATCAGGCTGCTAAGGGAGGGGGCGCAGCGGTGGAACCCATGGAAGTGGAGGTTGGTGAGATTCGCATGACGCCTGAGGCGCCGTTCCAGGAAGTCAAACAAGCCGTCGATTTGAGCAAGGCAGACATAATTGTTGCCGTTGGTCGCGGCATCAAGAGCAAAGACAATCTCGCATTGGTCGAGAAGCTGGCGGAAGCGCTCGGCGGAGATTTGGCTGCATCGCGACCCATCTGTGATGCCGAGTGGTTGCCGATTGATCGGCAAATCGGATCGTCAGGCCAGACTGTAGCGCCGAAACTCTACGTAGCGCTTGGCATCTCCGGCGCCATCCAGCATCTGGTCGGCATGAAAAACTCCGGAACTATAGTGGCCATTAACAAAGACCCCGAAGCTCCCATTTTCGATATTGCCGACTACGGAATCGTTGGCGATCTTTTTGAGGCTGTGCCGGTGCTGACGGAAGAGATCAAAAAGATCAAAGGTCTGAGTTAAGGCTCCCTTGTGAGGCGATGAGCGGGGGCAAGCCCACCTTCCTAACCCAGAGCTGATTTCAGTTGAACAAGTAGTCTTTGCTGGAAAGGCTTTCAAGAGAGAGCCAACCCATCGACTAAGAGCGGCTCTTAGGTTAGGAAGGCGGGCTTGCCCCCGCTCTTGGATTCATAGCGACTATTTCGGCGCAAGCAGTCCTTGAATATCCTTCAGAATCTCATCCGGTTTCCATTCATTTCCACGATAGACCTTGATGACCTTACTGTCCGGACCGATGACCGCCGTGCGCAGCGAGTGTATGACCTGCTCAGTACCTTTCGATGAGTCAGTGTAATAGCGCATGCCAAAAAACTGCGCGATTCCTTTCACTTCATCCGCGCTTCCGGAAGCAAACTCCCAGTGTGCGAAATTTTCATCCGAATACTTGCCCGTATATGCAGCCCCGTAGCTCCTCAGCACCTTTGGCGTGTCGTATTCCGGATCGAAGCTGATACTAAGCAGATGCGTCTTCTGGTAGAGCTCTGGCTGTTTTTGCAATTCCTGATCGATAGTGGCGAAGTTACTGCTCATTAAGGTGCACTGGCCCGGGTCCTGGCAGCGCGTGTAGATAAAGGTCAACACGACCGCCTTGCCCTTATAGTCGTGAACGCGAATGGCCTTCCCATCCTGATTGACGAGGCGATAGTCCGGCACCTCGTCGCCAGGCTTTGGCCCTAAACCTTCGGTGCTCGCTATGCTTCCGGTGTCAGAACTCTCCTTCGTCAGCACAACGTCTTCAAGCCACAACTTAGCGCCGTCAACAATCAGCGTCGCTGTGATCTGATCGCCTGGAGTAACTTCATGCGGCGGCTCAAACACCCAGGCCGATTGTTCGCCCACGGTGAACGGCATTGTCATGCCAGGCATATAATCCTTGATGTCTTCGTGTTCAACTGTTAAAAGCCGCTTGTCCTTCTCAACGAGGACAACCTTGCCTTTCAGCTCATACTGTTTTTCGGTTGGTGAGCGCACGCGCTCATGTGGTTGGCAACCTGATAGGTTGAGCAAAACAAAGATAGAAAAAGCAAGCAGGACCGGCGGAAAAACTTTCTTGGCGTTCATCATTCGTTATGTTCAGAAATGCTATTTGAAGTCGCTATGAACTTTTATGAATTGAAACAAGCAAAATTATCGGTCAGCGGTGCGGATTCTCCTAATCGGGAGATGCGCAGGCAAAACCGTGGTGTCTGAGACTAACCTTTGAGATTCTTAAGGTCTCCGACCTTGCATTCCGGTCATAGACGGGAAAAGTTTTGTTGGACACTTCCGCGGTAAGTCACAGACTTACCGCCCACCGGAGGTCAAAGACCCATCGCCGCTTGAGCGTTTCGACCACCGAGTAGATCTGATCGAAAACATTCCGCTCCTCCGGAGCGGGGAATCTTATAGACCTGGAGTTCTATAAACATTTCGTCCCTCCGGGACTGCCGGATATGGTCAAAACTTTGTCAAAAACAACAACTCAGAACCTTGTTTCACAGAGAACACTGAGGTTGCATAGAGAAGTCGTCCGGTGGGCCAGCCGGTCGTCTTCGCCATTCGGTTACCGCGCCGAGCCGTCGCTAACGAGTTCAAGCGATCTCGGTGTAACCTAGCAGTGACGATGTAGACCGTGGACCGCGGCGGCACGTGTAACATCCCGAATCAGAACCGGAAGCGGTAGCGACCGGCTAGGGACTCAACCCTAGTTGGTGGCACCTGAGTGACCGCGATCAGCCATTGAAATACTCCACCGAGTAAGATTGACTCCTTGGCACGCCAATGTTTGTCGACTGTTACTGTCTCGGGTCTCAATTATGGTGACGAGTGGGCGAGCTGTTGCATTTCAAACTTGAATTCGCACTCTTCATAACGGACATCATGCAACCAGCAAAAGACAGCGATACCAAAATCACTCGCAGAGCGGATCTACTTGACGGCGCCGCGATCGCCAATCAAATCAAGCAGGAAGTCGCGCAAGACGTGGAGCGGTTAGTCGCTGAGCATCAATTACGACCATGCCTGGCGGCGGTGCGCGTGGGCGATGACGCGGCCTCGGCGGTATACGTAAGAAACAAGATCCGAGCGTGTGAAGAAGTGGGAATACGCTCAGAACTACACGCATTACCGGCGACCACTACTGCGATTGAGTTAACGGACCTGATTAACTCACTAAACGCGCGCGGCGAGGTGGATGGAATTCTGGTCCAGTTGCCTCTTCCCAGGGAAATAGACGAGGCGAGAATAATTGAAGCGATCGATCCAGAAAAGGACGTGGATGGTTTTCATCCTGTAACTATCGGAAAGCTATCAATGGGCCATCCCACGTTTGTGCCTTGTACGCCCGCGGGCATCGTCGAACTTCTGGATCGCTGCGGGATTCCAATTAGTGGCGCCAGTGCTTGTGTCGTTGGTCGCAGCCAGATCGTTGGCCGGCCGGTGGCGCAATTGCTTTTGCAAAGGGATGCCACAGTGACGATCTGCCATTCCCGAACGCGCGATCTGGCTGCGGTGACGCGCCAGGCAGAGATTCTGGTGGTCGCGATTGGCCGGCCTGGTCTAATTGGGCGGGAACACATAAAGCCGGGCGCCACGGTGATCGACGTTGGCATGAACAAGATTACCGATGAGGCGGTTGCGCGAAAATTGTTTGGCGCTGAAACTGACAAGAGGTTGGCGAGCATTGCGAAACGCGGCTACACACTCGTGGGCGACGTTAATCCGGCGGAGGCTGATGAGGTAGCGGGTAAGCGCACCCCTGTACCTGGGGGCGTGGGTCTGCTGACCGTCGCAATGTTGATGCGAAATACTGTAAAAGCGGCCCGGCAACGGAGGGATCTCGGCTAACCACTAAGCAGTGAGAAATGAATTAGTCTTTCGGTAAGGAGTAACTAAACAAACATGAAAAGACTTCTTGTTATTGCATCGGTATTCGCGCTTTTGACCGCTTCTGCTTCCGTTCTGGCCCAGACGCGCCCCACTACACCGAGCTCCAAACCGGTCGCGACGCAACCAAGCCCAAGAGTTAGCGCGACAGTGCCAGACACGAAGATTGCCCTCGTCGATACAAGCATGTTCGGCGATGAGAAAGCCGGGATCACGCGCTATCTCAATGCGGTCAAGGCGGTGCAGCGTCAATTCCAACCAGTAAACTCCGAACTTGCTGGACTTCAGAATCGAATTAAGGCGATTGCGGACGAGCTTGCCAAACTCAACAACAGTTCCGTCGTGAGTCCGCAGACGATTCAAGCTAAGCGGGAAGAAGGTGAGCGCCTGCAACGTGAACTAAAATATAAGAAGGAACAGGCCGATGCCGACGTTGAGAAGCGCTACAATGAACTCGTTAGCCCCGTTTCGGCAGATATTGGCAAAGCGCTGGACCAATATGCGACTCAGCATGGCTTAACAATGATCCTTGATATCAGCAAGCTGCTGCCGGCGGTCTTAACAGTGAACCCGGCCATGGATGTCACGCAGGCGTTCATTGCCGAATTCAACAGCAAGAACCCGTAGCCACGTCTGATTAATGCTGCGCGTTGGCTTAACAGGATCGATTGCGGTAGGGAAGTCGTTCATTTCGGACGTGCTGGCTGAGCTTGGCTGCCGCGTACTCGATGCAGACGCGACAGCACGTGAGGTTGTGCAGCCTGGTTCGCCCGGGTTGCGAGACGTTGTAACGGCCTTTGGGCCAGGAGTTGTTCGAGACGATGGCAGTCTTGATCGTTCAAAGCTGGGCGCGCTCGTTTTCGCGGATCCAGAGAAACTGGCGAAGTTGAACTCGATATTGCATCCTTACATCATCGCGAAACAGGATGAGCGATTACGCGAATGGGAAGCAATAGATCCTGACGGGATTGCCGTTGTCGACGCAGCATTGATGATCGAGTCGGGGGGCTACAAGCGCTTTGATAAACTAATCGTCGTTCATTGTAGCCATGAAGTTCAACTCCAGCGCGTGATGGAGCGAAACAAACTGAATCGCGACGAGGCGGAAAAACGCATTTCGGCTCAAATGTCCCAGGAAGAGAAAAAGAAGTTTGCCGACTACCTGATAGATACCTCGGACGGATTTGAAGCGGGGCGCAAGCGTGCTGCTGAAGTCTACCGGGAGCTACGTAAGGCGGTGAAGAAGTAAGCGCGTGCCGAGTTCAAAAACGGTGCAGTGTGCGATTTGATGGCGTCCGCTAAAAACATCTTCAGACAACAAAGGAAGCTGCGCGTGGTCGTAGGGAGTGCGCTTCTGCTCGCCTTAATGCTCAGCCACGCCGGCTGTTTCCTTGACGAGACGATCGAACCTTACTACGGCCGCGTTGTGGTGCCGCGCTCTCAGGAGTTTCATTGGAGTGACGGCGGACTGCCGCAAACCTTCGACCCGGCATTTGCCGCGGCGCCCCCTGACACCGATTTAGTTAGAGCAATCTTCGAAGGACTGACAGATTATGATCCGCGCACTCTGACTCCTGTTCCTGCCGTCGCTACAAGCTGGGAACCATCCAATGGCGGCCGCGTCTGGACATTCTATTTGCGCGACAACGCTCGCTGGTCAAATGGAGAGTTGGTTACAGCCTCCGATTTTGTGCGTTCATGGCGTCGTACGATGAAGATTGGAGAGTTGGCGCCTCACACGGAGCTGCTTGCCAATATCGAAGGGGCCAACAGCGAAACCCCCGCAGTTGCGGTCGCGACGCGCGAGCCCGCGGCGCCTACATCAGCGAAACAGGCAAAGCCTCTGGCCGATAACACAACCGCAGAGACATCGAATACAAGTGGCGCGCGCGATCATTTCGGCGTGGAGGCTATATCCGATCGCGTGTTGCGCGTTCGACTGCGACGGCCTGACATGAACTTTCCCGCGCTGGTGGCGCACCCTGTCTTTCGTCCAGTGAAACTCAAAGACGAAAATACCAGTAAGTTAGCAGCGGACGATCTGGTATCCAACGGCGCTTTCTCCCTGGCAAAGACCGAAAGCGAGCGCGTGTTGTTGGAGCGCGCGGAAAACTACTGGGACAAGGACCAGGTAACTCTCCAGAAGGTTGCATTCGTCGGTCAGAAGGACGCCGAATCGGCGCTGGCTGCTTATCGCGCTGGCCAGGTTGATGCGCTGACCAACGCCGCTTTTGAACCATTAGCAATAAAACTATTGACGCCGTATGAAGATTTTCGTCGCACGACCTACGGCGCTTTGACTTACTACAGTTTCAATACAACTCGTGCGCCTTTTGACGACGTGCGCGTGCGTGAGGCGCTGGCTATCGGGATTGATCGCGACCGCCTCAGCGCCGACGAAATGGGAGGAGCAACTGAGCCCGCGAAGCGCTTCCTCCCCGAGACGACGCCAAACACACACAATCCTGTAGTCAACAAGTCGGAAATGCTGGAGAAAGAGTATGAGCGCGCCAGGGAGCTGCTTGCGGAGGCCGGATTTCCGGGAGGCCAGGACTTTCCGAAGATCCGTTTGCTTATCAACCGCAACGAGCAGCAGCGCGTGGTGGCCCAGTCGATTGCCGCCACCTGGCGAAGCGTGCTGAACATCGAGACCGAGATTGTCGTGAAAAACTGGGACGACTACGAAGCGGCCATTCGCGCTGGTGAGTATGATGTAGTGCGGCGCGGAATCGTCATGCAAACAACCGACGAGCTTACAAACATTCGCATGCTCTTCCAGGAAAGCACTCAACCAAGTCAGGCTCCGGGCGCCGGACAAGAGCCGGCATCGCCAGCCGATGTTACTAAAGACAAGTTACCGGCTGTAAAAGAGAGGGAGTTGCAAAAGCTGCCGCCGATCGAAACAGAAGCCCAGGCTCTCAACGATTTGAGCGCTATGCCGATATATTTTGCGTCGTCTTATTCGCTGGTGAAGCCCTACGTTACCGGTTTTGACTCTAACGTGCTCGACTCTCCTTCGCTAAAAACTGTTCGCATAAACACCAATTGGAAGCAATCCAATACTTCTCCCGGCGGTGGAAATCGATAACAAGGCGACTAAATTAAAACCGGAGCAGTAGGCGATCGGATCTGGGTGCGATCGTGCTTTGCCGGCTCAGGGGTGACTGAACCTGCTACAGGTCAGAAACTTCACCCGGTTCCCGTATGTGCTACGCCTCAACCCAATCAAACTGCTCCCGGTTCTGGTAAGCGCATCGCCGAATTAACAATCTTGCTCAATTGAGTTTTCGCATGTTAAGTTCCGTTTGAAGTTGCGTTTCCTGCTAAGCACAGCTATGGTAAGAGTCTACATAAATTTACTACTGGTCGGAGTGGTCATCGTTTCACTGCTGTGCGGCGGAATCTCCTGTCGCGTTGTCACCAGCAGCGGTGAGTTCTACGGCAGCACTACGCCACCAAAGCGGAACATCTTCCGTTATGTATCAGGCGATGAGCCTGAATCGCTCGATCCTCAGGGGACCACTGGACAACCTGAGGGACGCATTTTCATGGCTATATACGAAGGCCTGGTTGAATACCATCCCAAGACGATGGCGCCCATGCCGGCCATCGCCGAGCGCTGGCGTGTAAACAACGACTCATCGGAATTCGTCTTCCACCTGCGAAAGAATGCGCGCTGGTCCAACGGTGATGGCATTAACGCCAATGATTTTCTTTACACCTTTCGTCGTGGTGTGGCCCCGGAAACGGCTTCGCGCAATGCCAGCCTGGCAAACTACATAAAGTACGCGCCGGCTTTTAATTCCGGATCGGTTTTCGTCAAGGATCCGAGGACCAATCAGTTTCTGCTCGAAAAGGACTTCTCTGAGGGCGCCCCCCAAACGGAGGCGCTCAGCCAGAGGCCATTGAAAACCCCGGCCGATGAGTACCAGACTACCGTTGAAGAGCCGGAGGCCGATCCGGACACTCCCTTCCATCAATTTATGCATTCGCCTTCCCGGTTAACCTTGCCGGCCGACGAGCAGCAGCGAAACATATTGCTGGCAAGCAACCCCAAACTCCAGGCTGCGGTTGCCGGAAAAGAGTTTGTCAAAGTAAGCGCCGAGGATATCGGCGTCGAGGCTGTGGATGATTACACGTTGCGAATCTCCCTCAGCCAACCCGCACCTTTTTTCGTTGGCATGTTGGCTAATCAGTTTTTCCGGTTGGTGCCGCGCAAGGCCGTCGAGCAGTACGGCAGCCACTGGACAGACCCTGAGCACATCCTTACTTGTGGTCCCTTTAAATTGAGATCGTGGACGCCCTACGCTGAGATTGTTGTCGAACGCGATCCGATGTACTGGGACGCTGCGAACGTTCATCTCGATGAAATATATTTCTATCCCATGAATGACTTACCCACCACGATGAATCTCTACAAGGTGGGCGAACTGGAGTCGGCATTGTATCACTGCGTGCCGAATACATGGCTTGATGTAGTGAGACCAAAGAAGGACTACATGGAGGGTTCCGAGGCGGCGATCACTTACATTTACATTAACGTCACCAAGGCTCCGATGAACGATGTGCGTGTGCGGAAGGCTTTCAATATGGCCATCGATCGAAATGCCTGGGCCATCTCACGAAAGGTGGTTAAGCCGCTGACCGCGTTTACGCCGGAGGGTATCTTCAAGGGTTACCCGCAACCGCAAGGCGATGGCTTTAATCCTGAGAAGGCGCGGCAACTGCTCGGAGAGGCGGGATTTCCGGTTACCGCACGAGGGGATGGCAGCTTCTTATGCCCAAAGTTCCCAGTCGATCAAGTTGAATACATATTCAACACTGCATCATCCAACAGATCAACGGCTGAGTTTATGCAGGCTCAATGGAAACAGAACCTGGGAATTACAGTGCCTCTGCGAAGCATGGAGTTTAAGACTTACATGAACTCCCGGGCGAAGCTGGAGTATAAAGGGTTCGCCCTCGGAATCTGGGGGGCTGACTACATGGACCCGTTTACATTTCTAGGCATCTTCTCCACTCCCGGCGGAGATAATAGTAGTGGTTGGTGGGATAAGAAATACGCCGACATGCTCAACCAAGCAAACCTTACGCTTGATCAGCAAAAGCGCTACGAGCTGCTGGCGAAGGCAGAAAAATATTTACTTGATGCGCAGCCGATTATTCCTATTGAAACGCTGGCTGTGAATTTCGTGAAGAAGCCCTATGTAAAGGGTATGTATCCGAATGCGGGCGCACTGTTCCCCTGGAAGTTTGTATACATTGAGCGAGATCCTGCCAAGTGGGATTACGCCACGCCAAGCCTGGTTGACTAGAGTAGGACGGGCATTGGTGCCTGTCTCATTTTGCCGCTTTGTTAAATGACAGACAAGCGTTTCAGTCCTATTGAAGACAGGCATTCTTGCCTTGTCCTGCAAAAATGATTTCATTCATCATCCGACGGCTGCTCATCACTATTCCGACGATCCTCGTCGTGATTACGCTTACCTGGGGACTGATAAGGCTGGCGCCGGGAAACTTCTATACCGGCGAGAAAACAATTCCGAAGGCTATTGAAAACAACATTCGCGAAAAGTATGGTCTCAACAAACCCTGGTATGTTCAATACGGCAAGATGATGGGCCATGTTGTGCGGTTGGATTTTGGTAACTCACTGAAGTACGAAGGCCGGTCAGTAAACGAAATTATTGGACGCTCGCTACCAGTTTCAGCCGCGATTGGATTATCGGCTTACGGGCTGGCTCTGATCGTCGGAATCTCTCTCGGTTCGATTGCCGCGCTCAAGCAAAACTCGAAGGCGGACTATGCCTCGATGGCCCTGGCAATGCTTGGCATATCCATTCCCAACTTCGTCCTTGGTCCCATTCTGGTTTTGGTGTTCTCGCTTTCGCTCTACTGGTTTCCGCCGGCCCGTTGGTATGGTTTCCCCAGCCGCGGCGTAATCTTGCCCATACTGACTCTGTCGGCGCTTTACATGGCGTACATCGCCCGGCTGACGCGGGCCGGCATGTTGGAAGTGCTTCGTTCGGACTACATTCGGACCGCTCGCGCAAAAGGATTAAGTGAACGTCAGGTCGTGATTCGTCATGCCTTGCGCGGGGGCTTGATGCCGGTGGTTTCTTTTACCGGCCCGGCCCTCGCCTTTCTGCTAACTGGTACTGTGGTGGTTGAGCGCATCTTCGCCTTGCCGGGTCTGGGCAACTATTTCATCCAGGCCTCGCTCAATCGCGATGAACCGCTGATCATTGGCATCGTAGCTTTCATCGCCATCACGCTCCTGCTCATGAATTTGCTGGTAGACATTGCCTACGGTTACATGGATCCGCGTATCCGTTATTGAACCGTAATGCAAACTGTTAGTTTGCGTTACGTGGATAACACTCAGCGAATGCTAACTAGCCATTCGCAAACAACAGTTTGCGTTACAAATGAACGACAACAAACCAATTATTCCGGGTGACCTTGATGAGCCCGAACCCGGATTAACGCCGGACCCGGCAACCACTTATCGGGAAGGCGACCTTATCCATACTGCGCCGGAGTTTGCGATTGCCGATGCAGATGTGCTTGCTCCGGAAAGAGGCGACGTTATCCCGGGGACTTCTCTTTGGCGCGACGCCTGGCGCCGTTTGCTCAAGAACAAGCTCGCGGTCTTTGGCATGATAGTGGTATCTATAGTCGCCATCGCCTCGATCTTCGGCCCGATGATCATCAAGAAGACTGCCGGTTTCGCGCCTGACTCTGTTCCGAGCGATGCGAAGCTAATCAAATCGTATCCTCCGTTCAAGACGCCGGATGGATCCTTTTCGTGGTTACATCCCATGGGCACTGACAACCAGGGCCGGGACATGCTGGCGCGGGTGCTCCAGGGCGGCCAGATCTCTCTGATGGTGGGCATTATTGCCACTCTCGTCTCGTTGCTCATCGGCGTCACGTACGGCGCCGTCGCAGGCTATCTCGGCGGTCGCATTGATAATCTGATGATGCGAGTTGTGGATATACTTTATTCACTGCCTTACATCATTCTTGTCATCGTGTTACTCGCAATGTTTCGCAGAAACACACCGATGGGCCAACTCCTGCTGCTTTTTGTCGCGCTTGGCTCGGTGTCGTGGTTGACGATGGCGCGAATTGTTCGCGGGCAGGTGTTGTCGCTGAAAAATCAGGAATTCGTCCTGGCCGCACGAGCCACTGGCGTTTCCACACCGCGAATAATTTTTCGGCACATCGTGCCTAACACACTCGGCCCGGTGATTGTCTATGCCACGCTTACTATTCCCACGGTCATGCTCACAGAAGCCTTTCTTTCGTTCCTGGGGTTTGGTGTGCAGGCACCGCTGGCGTCGTGGGGCACCCTGGCGACTGATGGCATTCAAAATATTGGCATCTTTCCCTGGCAAATGGTTTTTCCAGGAGTGACCATGGCGCTAACACTTTTGTCACTTAACTTTCTCGGCGATGGATTGCGCGACGCGCTCGATCCCCAGATGCGGAAACTTTGAGAATGAAATGTCAAACTTCGAATCTCAAGGTTTTAGAGTTCACGTTCCAGGGTTTGGGTTTCAGTAAACATTTCGGATTTGAAATTTGAGATCCCAGATATGGATAACGGCAACCTTCTCGAAGTCAAAGACCTGCGCACTTACTTCAACACCGAAGACGGCGAGGTGAAAGCCGTTGATGGCATTTCGTTTCAGCTGAAACGTGGCGAGACCCTTGGGATTGTGGGCGAGTCGGGCTCGGGCAAGTCGGTCACGAATCTTTCGATCATCCGACTGATACCAACGCCGCCAGGTCAAATAGTTTCCGGACAGGTGTTGTTTGACGGTATCGATATCCTCGCGCTCAAGGAAGACGATGTGCGCCGGATTCGGGGCCGGCGCATAGCGATGATCTTTCAGGATCCGATGACGTCTCTAAATCCGTTTATGAAGATCTCGCGACAGTTGATGGAGATGACTCAACTACATCTCGGGCACACGAAAAAGGAGGCGTACGATCACGCCATCAAGATGTTAGAGACCGTCGGCATTCCCGATGCGCGTTCGCGCGTTGACGGCTATCCGCATGAGTTTTCCGGAGGGATGAGACAGCGAGTGATGATCGCTATGGCGCTTTCATGCGAGCCCGAACTGCTTATTGCCGACGAGCCAACAACAGCGCTTGACGTAACTATCCAGGCGCAGATTCTGGAGTTGATAAAAACACTCAAGCGCGCCACTGGCGCCAGCGTCATTTTGATCACGCATGACCTCGGTGTGGTAGCGGGCATGACCGATCACCTGATCGTGATGTACGCGGGAAAGATTTTCGAGCAGGCACCGACAACTGAATTGTTCGCGTTGCCTGGTAATCCGTATACCAAAGGACTGCTTCGATCGGTTCCCGATCCAACCAGCGAACAAAATTGGCTGTACCAGATCCGTGGCTTGCCGCCCGATGTCGCGCATCTCCCGCCCGGTTGTCCTTTTGCGCCCCGATGCGATCGCGCCGAACAAATCTGTCAGCGGGAATTTCCTCCGTTTGTGCAACTGACTGCCGAGCACTTCTCGCTGTGTCATTTCGCAAACGAAGTTTATGAAGAGTCACGTGTAGAGGCTGGCAGCCGGCGGGCAGTTAGCAGTACAACCATCAGGGAAAGGGCTTAACAGATAAACAATGAGCACTCAGGAAACAAATCTATCCGGGTTCCCCCAAATCCCGCAGCCAATGGCCGGCAGGACTGGTGAGCCGCTGCTTGCTATACGCGATCTCAAAGTTCATTTCGATCTTTCGGGAAGAGGCAGTCATGTAGTTAAGGCCGTTGATGGTGTGACGATCGATATCTACCCTGGCGAGACGCTTGGCCTGGTTGGCGAATCCGGTTGCGGGAAGTCAACACTGGGCCGCGCTATTCTTCGCCTAAACGAACCTACCTCGGGGCAAGTACTCTATCGCAATGATGATTTGGCAAAGCTATCGAAGATGGCCATGCGAGAGCACCGTCGCCATCTGCAGATAATCTTTCAGGACCCATACGCTTCGCTAAATCCGCGGATGACTGTTGGTCAGATTGTTGGCGAGCCTCTCGAGACATTTAGACTTGCCCGAGGCAGGGAAGCAGAGCAAAGGGTACAGGATCTACTGGAAACAGTCGGTCTCAGCAAGCGCTTCATCAAACGCTACCCACATGAGTTCTCAGGCGGCCAGCGCCAGCGCATCGGTATCGCACGCGCACTGGCTGTCGATCCTGATTTTATAGTTGCAGACGAACCAATCTCAGCGCTCGATGTTTCGATTCAGGCGCAGATCATGAACCTTCTGGAGAAGTTACAACGCGAAAAGAATCTGACTTATCTGTTCATCTCTCATGACCTGCGCGCGATTCGACATGTTTCCGATAGAGTTGCCGTAATGTACCTGGGCAAACTGGTTGAAATTGCCGATGCGAAAATGATCTATGCGGATCCGCTAATGCCCTACACCAGGTCACTAATCTCTGCCGTTCCCGTGCCGGATCCCGAGGTTGAGTTAATGCGTCAGCGAATCGTCCTGGAGGGCGACGTGCCCTCGCCTATTAATCCGCCGCAGGGTTGCCGGTTTCATACACGCTGTCCCTACATGATTCAGGCTTGCAAGGAAGTAGTTCCACCTCTGGTTGAAATCAGACCCAATCACTTTGCCGCCTGCATTCGAATTAGTCCCGAGCAACCCGATATCGAGCAGGTCGCTTCCGGGCAGGCGCCCGGCCTCGTTGCCGCCGAGGCCGCAACTGACCATCCAATCAGTGCCTAGCCCGATCCAACGCTGGCGAAAAACGCTGGGATCAACCCGCATCAGAACTGGAAGCGGTATCGACCGGCAAAAGCCTCAAGGTTCTGTCTGGTTGAGCCTGAGGCCGGTTACCACCGCTCCCGGTTCTGATATGTGAGCCCTCAATCGCCGCTCCCCTGGATGAAATGCGGTCGTTATTGGTCGTATAGCATAGGATAAGTTCTTTTGTACGTAGCCGTAAGGCCCTTAAGTGGGTGATCTAATGCTAACTTGTTGGCGCTATTAGCCGAATCTATACTGACTTGTAACAGCAAATTGGGTGGGATCACTGCCTTGGGCAAGCCGGCTGACTTCTTAATTTAGTTTAGGCGCCGGGCCTTAGATGATTTACAGCAGATGCCTTCAAAAAATCGTCCACAGATGCCACGTCGAAAAGAGCCGTCAAAGGAAGGCGAGACTTTGATGACGAAGGATTCGCAACCAGCCGCTGCGACTCCCAACGTCGTTGCGCCAGGCCTCCTGACTGACATTGTCCAGGAACACCCGCAAGATGCGCCCACCGGTTGGGCTGAAGTGCAGGAACAACTCGCGGCCTCTTCGGGTCTTTCTGTCCTGCTTGTCGATGGTCGCCAGCCGCCGGCGTTGGTTGCTTCAAACAACAATTCAATCTGTCACGCCTTTCAGTCGTCGCTCGAATACGTCAGACTTTGCGATCCCTTTTGCGGCGAAGCACATCGTCGGGCCCTCACTGCCGGCTCGACGGTTCAATATAAGTGCCATGCCGGCCTCCAGTGCTTCACAACGCCGGTGCAAATTGGTACGGAACAAAACCTCGCGGCCATAGGTGGGCGCGCTTTTGTTAGCGGGGCTGATTACCGCGCGCTGGTTGATCGCTTTCGGGCCGGCGAGCTGAATGATCTGCTTAACCGCAACCCATTCGACAACGTGATCTTTGCCGAAGCACAAAAGCTCGATCAGCTCTCTGAACGCTTACAAAAAGCCGCCCGTAACTTTGACGCTCGCGCGCTCGAGACTCATCCCGGCAGGATCGGTCGCGGACCTGATTCACCAGTCGGGCGGCCCGGCCCTGGTGGTAGTAACGACCAGCCTTCCGAGAAGGCGAGCGTCTCGCCGGCTAAGGCAAATCGTAGTTCTGTTAATCAAAGAGAAAGCCTTTCCGCGCTGGAGGGCGGCGAATCTGGCGGTGCTGACATCGATATCGATTCGATTGTTCAGGCGCCCGATCTGCAGCGGGAAGTGGATCGGCTCCGCGTTGAACTTGAACACCGTTCCCACCTGGCGGATTCACTGCAGCGGTTTCTGGAGCGCATAAGTTCCCGCGACCCCGCCCAGACTTATAACGCAATTCTTATGCATTCAAAAGAATTGCTCCAGGCTGAACGCGGTTCACTGTGGGTCTTCGATGAAACTTCGAATGAGATCAGTCTGAAGGCTGCGACGGGCTTTGCGACAAGTGAGTTCGAAGTGAGCCCGACCCGGCTTGGCGAGGGAATCTCCGGACGAGTGCTTGAATCCGAGCGACCCCTGATTGTTGAGAATCTCGAAAAGGCTGGTCTCACGCCGGCGCCCGCAGAGCGAAATTACCGAACAAAGTCTTTTATTAGCTATCCCATCACTATGGGCGGGCGGAAAATCGGCGTGCTCAACGTCGCTGACAAAACAAGCGGTGGAAATTTTGAGGATGTCGATCTTAGCTTGCTCGAACTTATTGGTCCGCAAATCGCCGTCGCACTGGAGCGTGCCGAATGGCAGGAGCGCGCCACGCAATTCCAACTGATGTCGATCACTGATCCGCTGACGGGGTTACTCAATCGACGCTATCTCGAGGAACGTCTGACTGAAGAGCTGAACCGATCACATCGTTACAACTATTCTATGAGTTGCCTGATGATCGATATTGACGACTTCAAGAACTACAACGATCAAAATGGCCACCAGGCAGGCGACGTTGCCCTTAAGATCACGGCGCACGCGCTGAAAGCTACTTTGCGTTCCGCCGACGTCGCTTGTCGGTACGGCGGTGAAGAGTTTTGCATCCTGTTACCCCAGACCACCCTTAGCGAAGCCGGAGTCATCGCGGAACGAATGCGACAGCGCGTAACGGATACGGATTACCCCTATGGCAAGTCGCAACCGTTGGGAACAGTAAGCATCAGCATTGGTGTTTCGACTTTCGCGAAACACATTGATACCTCCGAAAGCATAATTGCCGCCGCCGACCGGGCCCTCTACAGCGCCAAACGACTGGGCAAAAACCGCGTCGAGTTTTACCTGGACAACATCACCATACCGCTCGCCCGCTAGATGAATCAGAATTCACATCAGGAAATACGTCAGGTTCTCGGACGCGTAAAGCGCGACGAGTTTATTGGCAGGGCCACCGAACTTCAACGGCTGGTGTCTCACGCCATGCGGTGGAAGGCCTTTGAAGGCGCTGGCCATCGTGGCGGTGCGCGCGGCCTTCTCATGTTATTAGCTCCGCTTGCCGGAGTTTCAGAATTACTGCGGCAGGCCTACGACGAGCTTTTCAACCAGCGCGAAGTGGTGCCCATCTATTTTGCGTTACCGCAAACTGAAACCACTGCCGTTAGCGCGGCAATCGAATTCCTCAATACATTTCTACTGCAATACATAGCCTATCGACGAGATGAGCCGTCGCTTTGCCGGCTTTCGCTCACGTTGAATGACCTGGTCCAACTTGCTCCCGCCGGCGATCTTCCCTGGATCGAGGAGCTAATCGAAGCCTACAACCTGCAACGCTTCGGCAAAGACGATCGAGAGTTGGTGCGCTTCTGCCTGACCGTGCCAAACAGAGTGCCGGCGCGCAACGCCCGTCCTTTCGTAATGTTTGACGCTGTGCAGTTGGCAAACTACCTCGACTCAGCCGTGCCGCTCGCCACCGAGATTGTCAGGGCACTATTATTTTCCAACCTTCCTTTTGCCCTGGCCGGGTTGCGCCGCGAAGTTCTCGATGCAGTGGCGCGTGCCGGCCGTAACTCCGGCTCACTCGAGGTGACGCGGCTGGATCCACTTAAAGAAGACGAAGCCCGCGACCTGGTCGTCTCGGCGGCAAGCCGGCACCAGGTCGCGATAAACGAGGAAACCAGAGATCTAATGGTGCAGCAATTCGAGGGCAGCCCGTTTTTCATTACCGCGATGTTACAAGCGGCGCAGGAAAGAAATTTAACGCTCGATTCTTACCTGGCTTGCGAGCGGTTGTATGTTGACGAGCTTATGGGCGGTCGGCTGAATCGCTATTTTAGCTCCGTGCTCGAGCACCTCGCGCCCGAAACTGAGACCAGGGCAGCAGTGATTCGTTTGCTCTGCGAAGCAGTGCCAACGGGTGGTCGGACCTCTTCTCTCGAAGCCTGGCGCAAGCGATTGAATCTGGACAGTATTGAAGCTGAACAGCTTTTGCGGGCCTTGCATATTCAGGAGCTGATTAACTGGGATGGCCAGACTGTCGATGCCAGTGGTTCTTCGAGTCTCTGGAAAGATTATCTAAAAAGCCGGTTTCGCCTGGACGCCTTACGCGAACCGCGAGCCCTCGTCGTTGCAGACGTGATGGCCGACGCGCTCAAGCGCGCACCGCAAACCATTGCTCGCCACTATCGCAAATCCGCCGGTCTGCGTTTGCGCGGGCTGCTCGACAAGTTCAATTTCCAACTTGTGCCAAAACGTCTATTTGATTCTGCTGAGTTCGCTTCCAGCTACAAGGGGGCGACGGCCGAAGAGATCGCCGCCGGGCTGGATGCTGACACGGAGCTGCTGCGCCTGCCGCAAGTTTTTCATACTGCAAGCGGAGTTTCGTTTAGCCCGGACCTCCGACAATTTGGCGAGGAAAGCTCTGTTGTGGCCCACGCTTTTGAAGGCGGGAACTACACAGACGCCAACGAGATTGTCTGGTTGGTGGCAAAGGTGGATAGTAAACTCGAGGCAGATAGAAATGTAACTGCAACGTGGTTAGATCGGTTAGAGAGTTTGGCGCGACAGTCGGGTTTCCCACGTGCGCAAACCTGGCTAATCGCAAACGAAGGCTTCTCCGCGGAAGCCACCGGGCTGCTTCGGGAACGCAACGCTTATGGTTCCAGTCAACAACAATTCGAGCTTTTGAGCGACCGATTGAGGGACGCCGCCGGCGCCCTGCAGCAATCAGTTGAGGCCAACGAATTCACACTGATTCTGCCAATGGGCGGCGACAATGAGCTGCTGGCGGCTACGACTGTCGAGCAACTGGCCCGCCGGCTCAACTTCAGTCCAGAAGCCATTAACCAGATTAAGACCGCAGTGGTTGAGGCCTGCATCAACGCCGCCGAACACAGCCTGAGTCCTGATCGAAAAATATATCAACGCTTTCGAGTCGAAAGTGATAAATTGGTGATTACTATTTCGAGCCGTGGTATCGTACCCCCCAACATTCAAGGGCATATTGAAGAGAGGCAACGCGAGCAGCTTCGCCACGAGTACAACGGCGAAGATACTGAGCAGCGCCGCGGCTGGGGACTCAAGCTGATCAAGACGCTGATGGACGAAGTCGAGTTTGAACGGGTTGACGAGGGGACCAGCTTGCGTATGACCAAGTATTTGCGTAAGGCTTCTTAAGAAAGGGACTTCGTGGGGGAATCAATTAGGTCAAACGTGCGCTCACACTGCGTTGGGACGACGGCCGTCGTTTATGCCAGCGACTATCTAAACAAGCTCACCGGCGAAAGAATTGAGCACGAATGTAAGAAGCAACTCGATTCCGGCGCGCGCGCGCTGGTGATTGATTTCAGGGATACTGAATTAGTCAATAGCATCGGCATATCCATCCTCCTCGGCATCATCGACATTGCGGAAAAGAGCGGCGCCCCGGTTGTGTTTTCCGATGTAAACGATAAGATCGTTCAACTATTCGATATGCTGGGGCTAACGCTCCATGTCGTGCTTGCCAAAGATGAACAGGAAGCTCTCTCCGGTCTTTCCTCTCTCCTCACCCAAACCCGGGCCATCGGTCATTAGACGGGCAGTAGCGCGACAGTCAAGTCTTACATCAGGGTCATAGTTTCTGAGCATGGAGCCAAACACGCAAAAACTTGTCCACTCCTTCGGCGCGCTGGCCGACCTGGGCCAGGAAATAGCGGAGGCCGGCGACTTCATCGAGATGGTGCGCACATCTCTGCGTTTGCTACTGGGCACGCTGGCAATCCGCCGTGGCGCCATAGTCGAGTGTCCTGCGCAATTGGAGACCACAAACCCGCTGGCGCTTTGGGGTTTGAGCAATGACTATGAGGCGCGATTTCTTATCGATGCGGCAACCAGGGATGCATTTCTTAGTTCCGATAAAGGCGCCTTTGAAGTGGCTGAAGAAGGCGCGGTTACGGAGCCGGCGCTCCAGAGTTTCCTCGAGACGCATCGCCCGGAATATCGCGTTCTGTTGATCGAGTTGATAGTTCCGATGATCGTTCGCGGAAATCTGACCGGACTGGTCTTGCTTGGCGGGAAAGCTAGTGGCAAACCTTTCAGGTCGGACGACATTGAAGTGATTCGCGCGATGGTGCGACACATCGGCGTCGGCATTCACACACATCGTTTGCTCGCGGAAGTGAAACAACAAGCGGATGAGAACCGCCGGTTGTATTTCGATTTGCGCGGGATCTACCGTGACACGGTGCGAGCGTTCGCTGCCGCGATTGACATCAAGGATAAGTATACGCAGGGGCACTCGGAGCGCGTCGGCAAGTATAGCGAGATCATTGCGCGCGAATTGGGGTTCGGGGAAGAAGAAGCCGAGGGCATGGCCATCGCGGGCTATCTTCACGACGTTGGCAAGCTGGTAGTTGAGCGCGACATCATCAACGCGCCTTATCACATTGATGCGAAGCAGTCGAGCGAACTAAACCGCCATCCGGTGGCCGGCTTCGAAATACTCTCGCCCATTCATCATCCCTATGCCGACATACCTTTGATGGCCAAGTATCACCACGAGCGCATGGACGGCCATGGCTATCCCGACGGCTTAACAGGCACGCAAATTCCTCTGGGCGCCAAGATTGTTACTGTCGCCGACTCGTTTGATGCCATGACGACCGATAGGCCTTACAAGACGCGTCGCTCGTTTGACGCAGTAATTAGAGATTTCCGAAGTAACACGGGGTCGCAGTTTGACCCGGTCGTGGTGTCTGCTTTTTGCCGCGCGCTGTTGAAAGAATTGAACGGTGAAACTAAAGAACGCCGCTTCCTGAAGATGCTCGGCAAGAATTACCTCAATGCTGAAAAGGATGCTCCGCTACTTCGAGAACTCCTCACCGAACTCGATCCGAATACCACGACAGCAGCCACCGGCGGCGCGTAAGGCACGATCCTCTTTACTCATGCATCGCTTGTCTGAAGGTAACTAAGGATGTCGCTGCGTTAGATTGGAACGATCTCGATAGGTCACGAGTTACCGCGGCTGGATGCGGAGGACAAAGTTACAGATTGCGATCTTTTGATCGGGTAGGACTTCGGTGCGCTCCTCGCGCGGCAGCTCGCGACCGGCCAGCAGCGTGGGGTTGCGGCCTTTCGAAGTGAGCCAGTAGCGGCCATCATTTTCGCGGCTGAGCAACGCATGCACTCGACTTATTTCGGGATCACCTTTCAGCGGCAGGTCAACCGTAATGCTTCGCGAGCCGCGTCCGATCGTGATCTCGGCTTTGGTAATGGGGACGACCGCTTCGCGCACACCCTGTTTCCAAACCTCAACTGAATAAAGCTCCTTGATGCGCGGTCGCACGACAGTCTGTTCGCCTGGCTCGCCCTGCGCACCTGGTTCACTGTCGCCGGTGCTGCCATCTGCCCGCTCCCGCACGGTGTCGCTAAAGTTTACGCCGCTGCCCTGTCCGAAAACTCCCGGTTGCGAAGCGCCAACGCGGGGATTAACCTGCGTGTGACCGCTCTCAGTTTCGTCCCATACAGCCTGAACGCGAAACTGACCTTTTTCCAGCGTGCCGTCCACCCGCAGTTCAACCGCAAAAGATTTCGCGGCCAGCGCAGTTGCGCCGGCTATTTCCCGGGCGCGTTCGGAGAGAACGTGAAACAAACCCTGCTCAAGTCCGCGCCGTTTGTCACCCTGCCAATCCTTGTCGTCCTCGGCGCTCAAGTAAACGACGTATTCGCGTGGTATGTAGGTCAGGCCACCGGGAGGTGTAAACATCTCACGCTGCATTACCGCTTCAACCTCACGCGCGATTTTTACAAGGAACTCTTCCCAGATGCGGCGTGGCTTGGCGTGTTCGTCCGCTGATTCCAGCAGGTCTTCACCCTGCTCGCCGTCGATCCATCTTCTTATTGATTCGAGGAGGCCCATGATGGGTAAATAGTAAATGGTAAATAGTGAATAGTGAATAGTGAA
>JBKOZZ010000043.1:0-3487 GCA_046726155.1 Acidobacteriota bacterium | reverse complement strand
CGAGCGGGGCCAGGTAATAGCGAAGCCGGGGTCGATCACGCCGCACACGAAGTTCAAGGCTGAGGCCTATGTGTTGACGAAGGAGGAGGGCGGCAGGCACACGCCGTTTTTCACCGGGTACCGGCCGCAGTTTTACTTTCGGACGACGGACGTGACGGGAGTGGCGCACCTGCCGGAGGGAGTGGAGATGGTGATGCCGGGAGACAATGTAGCGATGGAGATCGAGTTGATCGCGCCGATAGCGATGGAGAAGGGCTTGCGGTTCGCGATTCGCGAAGGCGGTCGCACGGTCGGCGCCGGCACCGTGTCGGAAGTAGTGGAATAGAACTTAGGGCTTGGGTCTTAGGCCGCGGGCCTTTGATCTTGCCAAGACCAAAGAACAAGACCAAAGGCCAACTAAGAATGCTGAACGAAAAGATCAGAATCAGACTGAAAGCCTACGATCACCGCGTGTTGGATCAGTCGACCGCAGAGATTGTGGAAACAGCGAAGCGCACCGGCGCCCGCGTGGCCGGGCCGATCCCCTTACCGACGGTGAAGAACAAGTGGACCGTGCTTCGCTCGCCGCACGTGGACAAGAAATCGCGTGAGCAGTTTGAGATCAGAACGCACAAGCGACTGATGGACATTCTCGACCCAACGCCGCAGACAGTTGACGCGCTAATGAAACTGGATCTACCAGCCGGCGTTGATGTGGAAATTAAAGCGTTCGGTCGGCAATAGGCCAGCAGTTGAGAGTTCGAGCTTTAGCTTGCTGTCTGAAAAGCACAACCTAAAGGTTGAACTCTAAACTTGCTGAGTGGCATTCGGCTATTGAGATTGGAATTGAGCCAATGATTAACGGAATCATCGGAAGAAAAATCGGCATGACGCAGATTTTTTCGGCAGACGGCATGGTTACGCCGGTCACCGTAATTAAGGCTGGGCCATGCGTGGTCGTGCACAAGAAGTTGGCGACAGGTCCCGATCGTTATAACGCTGTCCAGGTTGGACTGGTTGACGAGCGGCCGCCAAAGTTGAAGAACGTGACCAAGCCAATGCGTGGGCACTTCGAGAAGACAGGTGGCGGAATTCCGCCCACCCGCGTTCTTAAAGAATTTCGTTTTGATGGATCTTCAACCGAGCTGAATGTTGGCGACAAAATTCTTGTTGATCAGTTTGCGGATGGCGATGTCGTGGACGTGGTGGGTAAATCCAAAGGTCGCGGTTTTGCCGGCACCGTCAAGCGCCACAATTTTAATCGTGGACCGGAGTCTCACGGCTCGATGAACGTGCGCGCGCCCGGCTCGATCGGTGCTTCCGCATATCCATCGCGAGTTATCAAAGGCACGCGGTCGTCGGGCCACATGGGCGACGCGCGGGTTACGGTAAAAGGGCTAACGGTTGCCAGGGTCGACGCGGAGAACAACCTTCTGATGATCCGCGGCGCAGTTCCCGGTGCAAACGGCAGCGTGGTAGTAGTTCAGAAGGCCGAGAAGCAGAAAAAGAAATGACGGACGACCGACGACGGAAGACCGAAGAGCGTAACTTCGGTCGTCGGTACGCGGTCATTGGTCGGTTTGGGAGTTGATTATGCCTACCGTTAAGGTGCGCAACTTAAAAAACGAAGAAGTCGGCGAAGTCGAACTGTCTGACGCCGTGTTTGGCGCGCCGTTAAATGAGGCGCTGATTCATGCGGCCGTTAGAAACTTCATGGCCAACGCCCGCCAGGGAACATCAGCCACTAAAACACGCGGCGATGTTTCCGGCTCCGGCCGCAAGCTATGGAAGCAGAAGGGCACCGGCCGTGCGCGTATCGCCTCGCTTCGTTCACCGCTTTGGAAAGGCGGCGGCAACGTACACGGTCCGCAGCCGCACGACTGGTCATACAACATGCCCAGGAAAATGCGTCAGGGAGCTTTGCGGTCGGCGCTATCCGAACGCGTGCGCGAGGGTAGGGTGGTTCTCGTCGATGGCTGGGCATTCGATAAGCCCAAGACGAAAGAGTTTGTCGCCTCGCTAAAGCAGTTGGGCCTCGAGGGCAAGACGCTGATTGTCGATTCGCTGGATAACGAGAACCTGAGGCTGTCAACCAGGAACGTGCAAAGCGCCAAGGTAGTTAACAGTTTCGGTCTGAATATTTATGACCTGCTGTATCACGAGAAACTAATTATTTCCGAGGCGGCAGTTAAAGAGCTCGAGCAGCTGTTGGGGCCAAAGAAGGAAGCCAGCCCGGTGGATGAGTCGGTGCCGGCAGAGAAAGCTGAGGCTGCCGAGGTGGCAGAGCCGGCAAAGCCAAAGCGCGCGCGCAAGCCAGCGCAGAAAACTGCGAAGCCTTCAGAGAAAACAGCAAAGCCTTCGAAACCTGCGAAGAGAGCTAAAAAGGAGGCAGCCGAATAATGAGAACAGTCTGGGACATCATCAAGTCGCCCGTGATTACGGAAAAGGCGCTGGTTGCCAAGGAAGAGTCGCAGGACACGAACCAGTTGTTGACGTTTCGAGTTGATCGGCGCGCGACCAAGCCCGAGATAAAGTCGGCAGTCGAGTCTATTTTTCAGGTGAAGGTGGACCACGTGCGCACCATCAATTATATGGGCAAGACGGCGCGGCGCGGTCGCTTCGAAGGACGGAAGCCGTCGTGGAAAAAAGCTTACGTGACGTTGAAGCACGGTGAGAAGCCTGTCGACTACGGTGAATCGATATGAAGGATGAAGGATGAGGGCTGAAGGCTGAATAAGAGTAGGGTTCATCCTTCATCCTTCCGCCTTCATCCTTAGAAAGCTATGGGAATAAAGAAGCTAACACCAACCTCTCCGGCGCGCCGGTATCAGACTTATCTGACGCGAGATGAGTTAACCGCCGGCGCCGTTCCCGAAAAGTCGCTCCTGGAGCCGAGGAAGCGAATCTCCGGGCGAAACAGCGATGGGCGCATCACCGTGCGGAGACGTGGCGGCGGCCATAAGCGCTTCTATCGCATTGTTGATTTCAAGCGCGACAAGGAAGGCGTGCCCGGCCGTATTACGCAGATTGAATACGACCCGAACCGGTCCGCCCACATCGCTCTGGTTACCTACCTCGATGGCGAGAAGCGCTACATCATCGCTCCCATCGGTATTGAAGTTGGTAAGACGATAATGAGTGGCGCCGAGGCCGATATTTTGCCCGGCAACTCTCTGCCGCTGATTAATATTCCGCTGGGAACGCAGATTCACAACATCGAGTTGCGGCCCGGAAAAGGTGGACAGATGGCGCGCTCCGCCGGCGCATTTGCTCAGTTGGTTGCCAAGGAAGGCGACTACGCTCAACTCCGCATGCCCTCAGGCGAAGTTCGGCGCGTGCCGCTGGTTTGTAAGGCGACGATTGGACAGGTTGGCAACATCGAGCACGAAAACGTTTCGTTTGGTAAAGCCGGAAGGTCACGTTGGAAAGGCATTCGTCCGCACGTGCGCGGTGTGGCGATGAACCCAGTAGACCATCCACACGGTGGCGGTGAGGGGAAAACATCCGG
>JBKOZZ010000042.1:0-39509 GCA_046726155.1 Acidobacteriota bacterium | reverse complement strand
CGCGGGGAAGCGGACCTGCCGCTGACGGCGTACGCACTGCGGTTCCTGCACGATGCCGCCGAGTTTGTGGCAGTCGATGACGAAGTGATTCAGGATGCTCGCCAGTGGTTGATCAAGCAGCAACGCCCAGACGGCAGTTGGCCCGCACAGGACTATTATGCCGGGAGCGGTGCGAATCAGCGGCGCACTGCCTTGCTTACTGCCTTTGTTGCGCGCGTGCTGGCGCTGACTGAATCGGATCCCAGGCTTGACGGCATCACTGCTAAAACGCAACCTGCCAGGGCTGTTTCACCAGAACTGCGCCGAGCACTTTCGTATCTTTCGAACCAGATTGAACAGATAGACGAGCCGCACATGATCGCGTCCTATACGCTAGCCGCGATGGATGGCGGGGATAAACCGGCTGCGATGCGCGCCGCCGCAAAGCTGCGCACTCTGGCCCACACCGAAGGTGATACGACTTATTGGGCGCTGGAAACAAACACGCCGTTCTATGGTTGGGGTCTCGCTGGACGAGTGGAAACTACCGCGCTCGCGCTTCAAGCTCTGAAACGAACTGCAGAAGTTCAATCAGGGAAGGCGACGAGCCTGCAATCTGGTGACCCACTGATCCGCACCGGCTTGCTGTTTCTGCTAAGACAAAAAGATCGCTACGGAGTTTGGTATTCGACGCAAGCCACGATTAACGTGCTGGACACGCTCGTAACGTTACTGGCTACAGAGGTCGTTCCGAATCGACAAACAGCCGGGATCGCTGCTCCGATTGAGATAATCATCAATGGGCAACTGGCAACTTCGGTGGGTTTGCCGGCCGGCGAGCTAGCTGCCGGCCTGACTCGCGTCGACATCTCAAGTTTTTTGCATAACGGCGCAAACCGGATCGAGTTAAGGCGCACTCCCGGCTCAGCCTTTGCTTCGCTCCAACTGGTCGCAAACTATTATGTGCCATGGTCTGCGGCTGCCACGCAAAACTCTGGTCCGATTACCGGAGGGGCAAACTTGCTACACCTGGCAGCAACGTTCGACAAGAACACCGCGAAGATCAACGAAGAGATTTCTTGCCACGTTAAAGCAGAGCGGGTGGGCTTCCACGGTTACGGGATGATGCTCGCGGAAATTGGCTTGCCTCCTGGCGCTGACGTCGATCGCGCCTCCCTGGACAAAGCCATTAAAAGCTCCGAATGGTCCATTAATCAGTATGACGTTTTGCCGGATCGGCTTGTAGTCTACCTTTGGCCGCGCGCAGGTGGCGCCGAGTTTGATTTCAAGTTTCGCCCCCGCCTTGCGCTGACCGCGAAAACTGCGCCATCGGTTGTCTATGACTACTACAATCCGGAAGCTCGAGCCCTGGTCGTGCCGGCGACGTTTGTTGTCAGGTGAATCGCCTTCGTGGAGACGAGTACATAGCGTTTTTGAAAAATTCCAAACAGTTGCAAGAGTCTGAAGTTGACGATCTGTTCGGCTATTATCTAGGCTGTCTGAGACGTCATCCCAGCGTCCGAGCTTATATCCTGAACTCCGACAACGGCTATGAAGGGCTCGCTAAGTTGATTGAAGCTGGAAAGACAGAGAATATTTTGGTTGATTTATGTCTATAACAGGAATCCTGGCAAGGGCTCTGCTTATTCGTGGGGGCCATTACTCAAAGTCAAAAGTAGCCTAACTCCAACTTCCTGTGATGCTCTCATTTTCTATTCTCCTTAATCTTCGTAAATGAACATCTACGTCGGAACCAGCGGCTACAGCTACAAAGAATGGAAGGGGAACTTCTACCCGGAAAAGATTCCGGCGAAAGAGATGCTTCGTTTCTATTCCGAACGGCTCAGCACGGTAGAGATCAATGCCACCTTCTATCGCATGCCGCAGCGGAGCCTGCTTGAAAACTGGAAGGAACAGGTGCCGAACACTTTTCGCTTTTCGCTCAAGGCGCCGCAACGTATCACGCATTTTAAAAGACTGAAAGAGACTGAAGAAGAGACGAAGTATTTTCTGGAAACAGCTTCAGTCCTGAGCGATCAACTGGGGGTAGTGCTTTACCAGCTTCCGCCAAACATGAAGAAGGATCTGGCGCGATTGGAAACTTTTCTCGCGCAACTGCCGCAGTCAGCACGCGCCGCCTTCGAATTTCGCCACCCCACCTGGTTTGATGATGATGTTCTGAATCTACTACGCAGCCAGAACCGCCCGCTTGTCGTTTCGGATACTGACGACATGCCCACCACCCATATCGACAAGACTGCTGACTGGGGCTACTTGCGGTTACGCCGGGTGAATTACTCGGAGGAGAATCTTGCTGAGTGGCATCAACGCATTCGCGATCAGAACTGGAAAGAGACGTTTCTGTTCTTCAAACACGAAGACGCCGGCACCGGACCAAAACTGGCCGCGCAGTTTTTGGACCTGGCACGGAAGGCAGAATAGTTTTCCTTTTCTCTTCGCTAGCCAACAGCGGCGGCAGCCCGCCTGCCCAACTTGAGTTGTTAATTCGTGCTTGAGAGGCCTTGAAGGTTGGAGTTACGGAGTCTGTTGCTCAGTCTCCAGTTAGGAAGGCGGGCTCGCGTTGCTTTTGTCGATTGCAGAAAAAGGGCGCCAGATGCGCCCCTCGCCTGTCAAAAAAGCTCGCATGGCCGAGTTTTGCAGAACCGTGAGCGGTAGCGACCGGATGCTACAATCAACTTGTCACTTCAATAATCCCAACGAGGTAATCCGACACAATAGAAAGATGGCGGTTGACTGTAGCATCCGGTCGCTACCGCTCGCGGTTCCTCAACTCGTCTCACTCACCGTAATCGCAAGCTGTTAGAAATTTCCACCACACTCCGGGTGACCACAATCACAATCAATCTCAACTGTGTCGCCCGTGCCCTCACATGAGGCGCTGCAGTATTTGCCGCCGGGTTGCGGCGGACAAGTACAGGGTGGGTTTTTGCATTGTTTTTCTTGATCGTCTGCCATGATACCTCCTGAAGACTGAGTCAAGTTTTTAGGGAGAAGATAGAGTAACACATCTCGGCACGAACATTCATTTCATCCGGCGATGATGATGACTGACAAGTTTGTTGGTGAGTTGTTGTGGGGTCAAGCAAATTTGTGGTACACAAGGCTGCCACAAATTACAACAACTTTTGCTATCGCCAAGGCTAAGGGTATGTCGTCAACCACTACGAACATTGAATCCCTGCAGCAGGAAGATCGAATCTTTCCACCGCCGCCGGCTTTGGCTGAGAAGGCCCACCTCAAGTCGATGGCAGAACTGGAGCGCTTACGCGCCGAGGCGACCGCTGACCCGGACGGCTTCTGGGGACGTATGGCGGAAGAGCTTCACTGGTTTAAGAAGTGGGATACGGTCTTGCAGTGGCAACCGCCACATGCCGAATGGTTTGTTGGCGCCAAAATTAATATCTCGTACAACTGCCTCGATCGCCATCTGACCACATGGCGACGCAATAAGGCGGCACTGATCTGGGAAGGAGAGCCTGGCGATCAACGCACACTCACCTATCAACAACTCCATTCCGAAGTTTGCAAGTTCGCAAACGTGCTCAAGCGCTTCGGAATCGAAAAAGGGGATCGCGTCGCCCTCTACATGCCATTGATTCCCGAGCTGGCGATCGCAATGCTCGCCTGCGCACGTATTGGCGCAACTCACTCTGTCATCTTCGGCGGTTTTTCCAGCACGGCTTTGATTGACCGCATAAACGATGCGAGCTGCAAACTTGTAGTGACAGCCGACGGCAGCTGGCGACGTGGCAGTGAAGTTAAACTAAAGGCCGCGGTAGACGAGGCGCTGAAAGAAACGCCGTCTGTGAAAAACTGCATTGTCGTACGTCGCACGGGTTTGCCAATCAATATGGAAGCGGGCCGTGATCACTGGTGGCACGAATCGGTGGCCATCATCAACGCTGAATGCCCGGCTGCGGAGTTGGACAGTGAACATCCCCTTTACATTCTTTACACCTCGGGCACGACCGGGAAACCGAAAGGCATTCTGCATACGACCGCGGGTTATCTTTTGCAGACGCACCTCACAACCAAATGGATCTTCGATATCAAGGACGAAGATCTTTATTGGTGTACTGCCGACATCGGCTGGGTAACCGGTCACAGCTACGTCGTCTACGGTCCTCTCTCAAATGGCGTGACCGTATTGATGTATGAAGGCGCGCCAAACTTTCCGGAACCGGATCGCTTCTGGGACATCATCGAGCGGCACCGCGTCAACATTCTCTACACCGCTCCGACTGCGATTCGCGCCTTCATAAAGTGGGGCGAGCAGTGGCCGCTCAAACACGATCTTTCGAGCCTGCGTCTGTTGGGCACTGTCGGCGAGCCCATCAATCCAGAAGCCTGGATGTGGTATCACAAGCTGATCGGGCGTGAGGTTTGTCCGATAGTTGACACCTGGTGGCAGACCGAGACGGGCGCAATTATGATTACGCCGCTGCCCGGCGCCACCCCTACTAAACCCGGATCCGCTACCAAACCATTTCCTGGGATTGAAGCCGATGTCATGACACGCGACGGTAAAACTGTCGGCGCAAACGAGGGTGGTTATCTCGTGATCAAGCGTCCCTGGCCCTCGATGTTGCGAACGATCTGGGGTGACGATGAACGCTATCGGCAACAGTACTGGTCTCAGATCGAAAATATCTACTTTGCCGGCGACGGAGCGCGGCGCGACGAAGATGGTTATTTTTGGATAATGGGCCGCATCGACGACGTCATCAACGTCAGCGGTCACCGGCTGGGCACGGCCGAGGTGGAAAGTGCGCTGGTTTCGCACGAGGCCGTTGCCGAAGCTGCGGTAGTCGCCCGTCCTGATGATTTGAAAGGATCCGCGATAGTGGCTTTTGTGACACTGGAGGGTTCGCACAGTCCATCGCCGCAATTGAATGAAGAGTTGCGCGCGCATGTGACCAAAGAAATAGGCGCCCTGGCGCGCCCGGACGAAATACGATTCAGCGATGCCTTGCCTAAAACGAGGTCCGGAAAAATTATGCGCCGGCTATTGCGCGAGATTGCCACCAGCGGCACAGTCGCTGGCGATGTCACCACCCTCGAAGACTTTTCAGTTCTGGAAAGACTGAGGACTGAGGAAGAATAGTCCCAAGTTTCGGGTTTCGAGTTTCGGGCGAAACAAACCGATCGTTACTTCGTTCTGCCTCTCTCAGTGCGTTAAACTGAGCCGTTAGTCAAGGGTAGACCCTCGAACTCGAGACTCGAAACCCGAAACTGGTAAAACACTACGACTTTTGATCGTAAACGTTATAAACTGCGGCCGCTCTTGTCCGACAAGGAGTTTGAATTATGGCTCGCCAGATAGATACAGAGATTCGTTCGGGACCACGCTATTTAGTATCATTTGAAGTACGCGCTGAATGGGACGAACCGGGTGGCACACACGTCTTGTCTGAGGGCACAACGGAAAATGTGGGCCCGGAAGGCACGCTCGTTCACCTGCCGCGAAGGTTACCTGACGTTGGCAGTCGCGTGCGCCTGGAAGTGCAGGGAGAGGATGGAAAGAAGCTACAGGTAATAGCGGAAGTGTTGCGCATTGAGCGCAACCCGGGCCATCCGCTCGCGGCGCTACAACTTCTCGGTGAGACGGATGAATGGAAGGGATTAATTTGGGAGCCGGCGGCGCCGCGCGTCACTCCACCGCCTCCACCCATAGTAGAAGAAGAAGATGATGATGACGAGGAGGATGAGCTAGCTCACTGAAAAGAAGTCTTACGATGACCACCCGACATGACATTGCGTGATCATGAGCGACGCAGGTTTCCCCGGTACTACGTCAGGACGCGATTGACGCTGGCGATCGAAGACGAGAGGCTGAAGGAATCGATCGGACTCGGCGAACCTTCCGATATCAGTCTTGGTGGCCCGCGGGTATGCAACCTACCGGCATCTCCAAACGTGAGAGTTGGTGACCGACTTGGGCTATTGCTGGTGGACCAGGAAGATGCTTTATCTTTGTATGGCGAGGTCGTCCATCACGCTACTCCAGATACTTTTGGCGTTGAATTTCGAAGCATCTCTCCCCTTCAGCAACTTGCGGTTGGCGGAATAATCCGGCGGCTTCACAACTAGCACAGTCACAATAGTGGGAAACTCGGAAAGCAAAGATGTCGCCCGCACAGCCGCAAGGACAGCTGTGGAAGCATCCTGGCCGCAAACGCGTGCCGTGCTCCGCGTGATCCTTATTGTGCTTACGGTCGCGGTCACGCTTTGGATAATAGTAAAACTAACCGGCGTTATCCTGCTATTGATTTTATCGATCTTCTTCGCTTATTTTGTTGCCCCGCTGGTCGAATTCTTGAGCCGCCCGATTCGTATCGCAGGTCGAAAATTTGCCGTTCCCCGCGCGCTGGCTATTGTCCTTTCCTACTTGATTCTTATCGCCGCAATCGTGATTGGAATCTATGTGCTGGCGCCGCGCCTGGGAAGCCAGTTCCCGGAGTTTGCTCAACAGGCACGCGCCTACTGGATCGCGCTCGGCACCAAAATGCAGAGTTGGGTCGAATACTTTCGCTCTCATCAAATGCCCGGACCACTACTTGACGCGATTAACGGCGCCATTCCCAGCGTGATCGAAAGGGTGAGTCAGACCGTGAGCGAGGTACTGGCGAGTATCGCAGGCTGGGTAATCTATATTCCGTGGCTGGTCCTTATTCCGATCCTGAGCTTCTTCTTTCTGAAGGACGCGGAAACTTTTCGCCGCTCCGCTTTGCAGATGTTGCCGCGCGGACGATGGCGCTGGCGCGGTGACGAGTTTTTCCAGGACATTAACAGCACTCTTGCTGCCTACATTCGCGCTCAGCTCACCGCCTGCCTTTTTATCGGCGTGGTTTGTGCCCTCGGCTTCACCCTGCTGGGACTACCCAGTCCACTCGTTCTGGGCATTATCGCAGGTGTTTGCGAATTCGTTCCCCTGCTTGGACCTTTGCTGGTCGCGATGTTAGCCGCTGTGGCAGCGGTGCTTCACGGCGGCCTCTTCTCGGCCTTCCTGGTGCTTTTATTCCTGGCCGTCCTGCGCGTCGCTCAGGACTATTTTGTGTATCCGCGTTTGATTGGCCAGGGAATACACTTGCATCCACTCGCGGTAATCCTCGCGATTCTCTCCGGGGCGGAACTGGCAGGCGTAGCCGGAATTTTTCTCGCGATTCCCGTGGTGGCGATCCTGACCGTCAGCTACCGGCACTGGCTCGAACATCGTGGCAGTGAAGGTCTTGCTGACCTTTTGGAACCGACGCCAGTAGAGGCTGTAGCCGAAGGGATGGCGGAAGGAGTAACCACTGACCAGCGAACTCTTCCTCCTAAGGATCGGCGGGCTGGGCATCCCGACACTGACACGACCCCGCAGGACATGGCGCGCGAGCGACCTGATCTCACGACTGGTGAATTGAAGATGCCGCTGGAAGACTGACAGAACCTGATCCTGCAGAACTCGACCGTAAGATTCCTTCTAAGCACGTTGTTCCATCAATTCGATGAAACGTTGGAAATGGTGCTCGGCATCGTGAGGGCCGGGCGCCGCTTCGGGATGATACTGCACCGAGATAATAGGAAGCGTTCTGTGACGCATACCTTCGACGCAGCGATCATTCAGGTTGAGGTGTGTTACTTCTACTTCGCCGGGAAGGCTATCGGCTGCCACCGCGAAACCATGATTGTGTGAAGTGATTTCCACTCCGCCATCTTTTAAATCTTTCACCGGCTGATTTCCGCCACGATGACCGAAGACAAGTTTGAAGGTCTTCCCGCCAAACGCGCGGCCGAGCAACTGATGTCCAAAACAAATTCCGAAGGTTGGTACCTTTGCATGAAGGAGCTCCTTGATCTCCTCCACTTCCCTGTTCATCGAAGCCGGATCGCCGGGACCATTGGAAAGAAAGACTCCGTCGGGATTCATGGCCACGACATCCGAGGCCGCGGTCGAAGCCGGCACCACCGTAATCCGACAACCTAAACGCGACAACTCGCGCAGCGAATTGCGCTTGACGCCGAAATCGTAACAGACCACATGGAAACGCTCATTACCTTCGGGCCCGACTTCATAGGGCTGTTTGGTCGTGACGACGCTCGCCAGCTCACGGTTTTCCATTGAAGGCGACTGGCGCGCTTTTTCAATCACGCTTTCCTCATTGAGATCGGTCGTAGAGATGCAGGCGCGCATTGCCCCTTTGTCGCGAATATGCCTCACCAGCGCCCGCGTATCAATGCCGTCAATCGCGACAATATTCCAGCGCTTTAGGTAGGCATCGAGGGGTTCCTCCGCGCGCCAACTGGAAGCCACGCGGCTAGCCTCGCGGACAACAAAACCTTGGACCCACGGCTTCGACGACTCCTCATCCTCGCTGTTGACGCCGTAGTTGCCAATCAGCGGATAGGTCATGCAAACAATCTGTCCGGCGTATGACGGATCAGTGAGCACTTCCTGATAACCGGTCATCGAGGTGTTGAACACCATCTCGCCGACGCTCTCGCCTTCCGCAGCCCATGAGCGGCCACGAAAAGTGCGGCCGTCTTCCAGGGACAAAATCGCTGGGATCAGATTTGTCATCGATCCAAATCCTTTTTCATTGTCCAGAGCTCAACGTCGAACGCGTTCCAGTGGTTCAAAGTTCAAGTTTTAGCTTTCATGTTCTTCCCGGGAACAACCCTAAGGTCGAAATCTAAATTGCCTTTCGGACATTGCGCCTTGGAGTTTTCTCAAAACTACTGGCTACTCTTAATAAACTGCTGCGCCTCATTGAGCCATCTTTTATCGGCGCGGTATTTATAAGCCGGCGCGGTCTTAACAGCCTCGATACAGGCTTGCATCGAGCTGGCCGCCTCGCGGCGATGGCCCAGACCGGCGTGCGCGCGGCCCATCAAATACAACGCTTCCGGATCAGACGGCCGCTGCTCAAGGAATCGTGCCAATGCATCGCGAGCATCTTCAAACTGACCGGCGCCTATATAGGTCGTCCCAACTTCGCGCCAGATTTCATGTTGGCTGTGTGCCGGATCGCGGGACACTACTTGTTCGAAGTTTTTCACGGCGTCAGCGAGTCGTTTTTGCTGCAGCGCAATACGCCCGAGCTGATAGTGGGCATCGATCTCATCGTCGTCGATCTGAATGGCCCGTTCAAAACGTTCTCGCGCTGCATCGAGTTCGCCTCGTTGTTGATGAATGAGCCCAAGGTTGTAATGGGCCGAAGCATCAGCCGGGTTCAGCGTTGCCGCCTCCAAATTTTGTTTGAACGATTCGCGCGCGCGTTGCGTGCGCGTGATTTCATTAAAGTATCCTCGCAGCAAAAGAAAAACCATTACGAGCAAAAACGGCGAGGCCAGAATCATGCCTATGATTGGAATCAATTTAGAAGCTGGAATGAGAAGCGTGCTGCTGATGACCACCACAATTGCGGACCGAAGCCACGATAGGCGAAATACGATGCGTATTCCGATAACCGCCCAGATAGAAAAAATCGCCAGTAAAGCCGTCACCGACAGCATAACAGCAACCAATCCTGGTCTTACTATTCCCTGTTCAATTAGGGGAAGGAGTTCGGGAGGAATTTGACCGCGTTGCGTTAGCACAGTGTCGAACATCCGGTTAGCCAGCGTCTGTTGCACGCCAGTAACGGTTGCTGCAATCGTCAGGATCGTTGCGCTCAGGCTGGATGCGGTCAGGGCGTAAAACATCGTAGCCGCCAAAGGCGCATATTCCTGCTGTAGTCGAAGCCGGAAACTCGCACGGCGCTCAAACAAGTTGGATAAGAACAGGGCCAGCGGACAAAAAACGAGTGCGATAATCACGAGCGAACCCGCGGACTGTAAGATCACAGAAAAGATGGTGGAGACGCTGCGAGGGTTAGACAGATATCCGAGATAGAGAAGAGTAATACAGAAGAAAAAGATCGCGTGTGCAATCAGGGCCACCAACGCAGCAGGGGCCAGCGTCGCGCGGTCGCGCACTTCTCGAAGGGCGCGCGCCGGCGCGTAAAAAATCATCAACAGCAGGCGTAACCAATCGAGTGTGTTCAAATCAAAGTTCTCAGATCTGTTTCCGAATTATTCTTCCGGAGCTACGCCCGGCATCTCCTGAGGGCTCGGTTGGTATCCGGGAGGGGGCGGCATCAGTGGCGAGATGTTTTCATGATGGATGACGCTCGCCGCGCTCAGCGGCCAATACCGAAACAGTGCCTTTCCATAAATGTACTTCTTGGGCACTAACCCCCAGATTCGCGAGTCGCTCGAATTGTCGCGATTGTCACCCATTACGAAATAGTAGTTTGCCCTGACACTCAGTGGCTCCTGGCTCTTGGGATTGAGATTCAACTGCGGATCAAGGTACTTCTCATCGAGCACACTGCCGTTTATGCGCACGATGCCGTCCCGCACCTCCACTCTCTCTCCGGGCAAGCCGACCACACGTTTGATATAGCTCTTGGACGGATCATCCGGATACCAAAACACAACGATGTCGCCACGCTCAATCTTTGGCGCCCAACGATATTCGTCGTAGTAGATTAGTTTGTTAACGAAAATTCGTTCGCCGTCGTGCAGTCGCGGCAGCATTGACGTGCCTTCCACCTTCACCGGCTGCACAATAAAAACAACTACCAGCGCCGCGATCATCAGCGCAAACACCAGATCGCGAAGAAGCAGACGGCCCTCAGCCCAAAGACTGTTTCGCGAGGCTTCTTCAGGCCGATGAACTTGAATGTCTTTGTCGTCGTTAATGTGAATACCGCCAAAGGGCGGCGGACGACGAGTTCTAATTCCTATCATGTTCCGACTGGCGCTCCCCCGCTTGTAAACTTAGATTTGTAAGAGTTCGAGAATATCAAAATCACTACCCCCGAATAATAGTTGAGGTTAGCTTTCACTTAGTTGCTTGTCAAACAGTATAAGTTGCGGCCACTTATACGTTTTGCAACCCGCCTGAAGTCCTACCATTGCAAAAGAAGACTGAATGAGAGACGCGGTAACAGTTGACAGTCTTTGCTGGCCATCTCTATCATCGCTCCCTACAAGTTCGACTCGAAAAATTCTCCCGCTGAGATTCGAACGGAGGCTGAAAGCCGTGATTAAACTAGACATTATCAACCGCGTGGCAGAAAAGACCGGAGTTCCCAAGATGAAAGCGGAGCAGGCCGTGGATGCTCTTTTTCATTCGATGAAGGAAGCGCTTACACGGGGAGAACGAATTGAGCTGCGTGGTTTCGGCGTATTTGTCGTCAAACCAAGGAAGCGCGGCGTGGGCAGGAATCCAAGAACCGGCGAAGAAGTGGCAATTCCCTCCGGTAAGACCATACGTTTCAAACCAGGGAAAGACTTACAGGTTAGCGAAGACGGCGGAGCCGGAGCTGAAAGCGATTCGCAAGATTAGAGTTTCGCAAGCTTAATATTGGCGAGTGAGTTCCTGAGGCCAGAGATCGTGGACCATGATTATCCACACTCTGGCCTCTAATATCGACGAGACTACCATGTCAGAATCCGTTCAAGTAGTTTCACCTTTTGCGCGCTCCCGAGAACTGACGTTAACGCGGCGAGCTGCCGGTCCCAGCACGGGCGAGTGGATAAAACACTCGGCCCTCTTTCTGCTCACTTTTACCACTGCAACCTTCGCCGGGATTGTGATAGCCGCTCCCGGCGTAGACCCACCGGCGCCCGTTGTTTCCGGCATCATTGGCTATGTCTTATATATACCAGAGTACTACGCAAGGATCGTTGGCGCGCTGCTCTCGTTAGCTATCGCTAATCCCAGTCTTCTCAGATCGGGATTAACTTTTTCCACAGCGCTGCTGACAATACTTACGGCCCATGAGATGGGCCACTATCTCGCTTGCCGCTATTATGGCGTTAGCGCCACATTGCCTTTCTTCATCCCCGCTCCGCCGCTGTTCCTGGCCGGGACGTTTGGCGCGTTCATTAAGATGAAGTCACCTATTCCCTCACGCCGCTCGCTCTTTGATATTGGTCTGGCGGGACCGCTGGCAGGTTTTGTTGCACTGCTTCCAATCTCCCTGGCAGGATTGTTAACGCTGCAAGCGGCGCCGCCGCAGAGCGGTTCCGTCATAATATTTAACGACCCGCTGCTGTTTAAGATAATCGCGACGCTCACTGGCGCCCAACTCACAGACGCGCTCGCAAATCCGTTCTATATGGCGGCGTGGATTGGACTATTGGTGACCAGTCTGAACCTGATGCCGGTAGGTCAACTCGATGGCGGACACGGAACGTTTGCTATATTCGGGCAGCGCGCGCACCGTTTAATCGGACGGCTGGCCTTTGTGACGGTCGCGGTGACTTCTGTTTTAGGATTCATCTGGCATGGCAGCCCGAGCGGTTTTCTTTACACAGCACTCCTGGCAGTGATGTTAAAGGTGCGTCATCCGGCGCCTGATGAGATGGAACCGTTGGGCCGCGGCCGCATGATCGTGGCCATCGTTACCGTGATCATTTTCGTGCTCTCCTTCGTTCCCTTTCCGATTACGCTGACTTAGGACTCGGGAGCAAGCCTTTGATCTCCCGTACGACGCGATTCACTTCATGCTGATCGGCCAGCGCAATCATGAAAAACTTATAGCCTTCGTGGAAGCAGATGACGCCGTTGGCAAATAACCAGACGCCGCCAAGAAATGGATTACCGCCCACCAGCCAACTTACCGGCGCTCCTGCGATGCTCCCGGGTTGAAGAATCTGCGCGAACATCGCTGCCCCCGCGGCGCAACTAACAGCTCCCAATAAGGGTGCGCCAACATACTTGGCGATGTTGCGTTGAAACTCCACGCGTTTTCGCTCGGCTTCATCAAGTTGTCCTGCGGCAATCAGTTCTTCCTGTTTGCGCACGTAGTCGTCAAACTTTTCGCTCAACTTTCGCGCGCCAAAAATGGGCAGCGCGGAGTGGGTTAGCCAGTGTGGATGTACGCCAAGCAATACCGCGTCAATACCGGGCAAAGCCGCGCCCATGCGCACACCCATCACCAGAGAAAATGAAACCAGAGCCGCCTTCCCCGGGTTCTCCTTGATCCACTCACGAGCTTTCAGTACACCGGCAGTAGCGGCGGTTGAAGCCCGCGTTACTTTCGCGCTGGTGTCATAAAACTGCGAGGCATGATCGTAATAAGTCTTCGCATCGTCAAATACCTCACCGGCCTTTTTGCCGGCATCGCCCGCCGCCTGGCGAATAGCCTTGCCCGCTTTATGCGCCCCGCGCACAGCTTCATCGCCGGCTCGTCTTGCTGTATCTGCAAGGTCGCCATTGGCGGCCAACCGATCAGCTTCAGAACGCAACCTTTCTGCCCCTGACGTTATCGTTTCCGCGCCGCGTTTGGCCGCTTCGCCGGCGACACGGGAACCCTCGTCCATCAGGTCCGAGATTGCGTACCTCTCATCCAACTCGCGTGCCTTTCGGCGTACAGTCTTTTGCCACTCGTCAATTTTTTCCTTGTAATCAGCCATAACAACACATCCTGGAAAACAGAAGACAGGGGTTGGGAGGTCGGATATTGGCTTCGCTCGCCAAGCGCTTGGGCCCAGAATAGTGGGGTCCCCCACCCGACCTCTGGATGCCTGACCCTGAACCGTAGTACGTCTCGGACTGCCTTTCGGTTCATCGTATTATCAGATTCTCATTTTATTAGACCATTGGTCTTGCGCGGCCACTGGCTTCATGCTAAAGTCCGGCTATTGAGTAATTGTCCGCGCAACCCAACAACTCGCCTCGTTATCGAGCCAGAACAATAGTTGAAGAAGTTCCAGACCTCGGGCAGTTCATCATAGTTTCCTTACATTACCAGATACTATCCAGCGAGTGGGCCACCAGGGGGAGTAAGACCTTCGCATACTCAATTGAACTTTGAAACGTTTAGCCCAGATTCGTCATGTGTGACGCCATGAGAGACCCCCAATGAGGCAAATCGACAAGAAACCAAAGACCGTCCGCCGCGCACAAGACTTAACCTCCGCAGATCGAGCCACGATTATCCGTCAACTCGAGCTTGCTTCCAGTCTGAGTGAGCGGATCGTTGCTCAGTTTGCAGAGCACTCCACGGTGATGGACATTCGCCGCCGTCGCTTTGTCTATCGGGCCGGCGAACAGGCGGATGCTCTGTATGCCATTGTGAAAGGGCGCATCAAGCTCTGCCGCATTGAGCCCCACACTGATCGTGAAGCGGTTATTGACATTCTTCCGCAAGGTTCCCTGTTCGGTGAATCGGCGCTTTACTCAACAGCCGGTCGCCGCGAAAACTGGGCCGTCGCCTACGAGGCCAGCACACTAATGAAGATTCCCGCGGACCAGTTTAAGGTGGCGATGGCTGAAGAACCGTCGCTTCATGATTATACTTTTCGTCTCATTGGCCACCGGCTGGAACATGCCGAACAACGTCTCGCTGATTTTGCACTCAACGCAATTCCGGCCCGGCTTGATAGATTGCTCGCGGATTTTTCCCACCGCTATGGCGTGCTTGAATCAGCCGGCGTATTAATCGACATTCCCTTGCCCCACCGGGAAATCGCCTCCATCGTAGGATCCACGCGTGAAAGCGTCACGGTTCGCTTGAATGCAATGCGTCGTGAAGGTACGATCGAATTTGTTAATCGACGGATTCTGGTCAAGCGCCCGGAGTGGCTCTTGCGTCCAGTTAACGAGGTCCCACTGGTTAACTAAACGCGCATCCTATTGGTCATGAAAAAGTGTCCCACCTGCAACAAACCTGTCGAGTGGCAGGATAATCCCTTTCGGCCGTTTTGTTCTGAACGCTGCAAGCTTGTCGATTTGAGCAAGTGGGTGAGTGAAGAATATCGCGTGCCTGGCAAACCCGCACCTGCGGAAGGTATTGAGAACGGTGAAGATCATCGAGATTCAAACTCAAGTAGTTCAGGCTTCAATTTTTAGTATGCTAGTTCGATACATGGCAAGCTAAAGCTGGAACTGTAAACTATGGGTGGATAGCAATGCTTGTTTTGAAGACCGACTTTCAACTGCGGGCTAGACAGCGACGATCGTGATCTTATTCTTATCGGACAGGGCAATCATTTCCTTTCGATCAAACATCAGTGTCTTGCCGGCACTAAGACAGAGACAAGTGGCACCCGCTTCAATCATGGTTTCGATGGTCGGCACCCCGACGACCGGCACATCAAATCTCATGTCCTGATCGGGCTTTGACAGCTTCAATACCGTCAGTGGCCCACTGGTAAGTTTTATTTTCTTCCGCGCTTCCTTCCCTCGCATAAGCTCGCCGGCCCGCCTGATGGTTGCGTCGGTGCCTTCCATAGCTTCAATAGCCACACAAGCCTTTCCCCTCACCACAATAGTCTGACCCAGGTCAAGCTGGGCCATTTCCCGCGCGATCTCGAGTCCGTATTCAACGTCGGCACGTTCGGCGGCGTTTGGCTTGCGATGCGTCAGTGTCCCTGCAGCGGGCAGCTGATCCTGAAGAAAGCAGGTCGAGTCGACCAGGTCGATGCCTTCGCTGGCAAGTTCCGCTGCTATAGCGCCGATCAGCGAGTTGGTATTGCGGCGGGGCAATTTGAGCAGCATTTTCAACATGCGAGCGTCCGGCACCGCACCACTAAAAATTTGTACGTGCTTTACCTGTCCCGCCATGATTGCCTTTTCCACTCCCTCGCCTTTGAAGAAGCGAATCATCTTGCCAAGCTGGCCAACGCCGACCCAGGTAAGTCGCTCAACTTCCTGCTCGATCCGCGGATCCGTTTCTTCTCGAATGGCAGCAACTGACAGAGAAACACCTGCTTGCCGCGCCCCTTCGACAACCATGAAAGGAAACCGACCGTTGCCTGCGATTAGACCGTAACGCATTAGAAAAGGATAAAGGATGAGGAATTTCGGAGGGATGAAGGATGAAGGATGAAGGATGAAGAATCAGCGATAACAAATGACAAATGACGAATGGAAAATGAAAAATGGCACGCCGCTTCGTTCACCCGCTGCAAGTTTCTATCCCGACTTTCTTTCATCCTTCCGCCTTCATCCTTCATCCCTATTTAATGACGCCCCGCCTGGATGACTCGATAAACTCGACCAGCGAGTCGACTTCCGCTGATTCTTTAAGCTCATCCTTGATTCTCTCCAGGGCTTGAGAAGTGTTTAGTTTGGCGGAAAGAAGCAGATGAAACGCACGATGCAGGGCGCGAATCGCCGGCGCCGGATAACCGCGCCGTTTCATTCCGGTGGTATTCAAACCATAACAGTGCGCATGATTTCCTACGGTGAGTGCAAATGGCAACGCATCCTTCACCACCACTGAATAGCCACCAATGTATGCCTCCCTGCCGATACGGCAAAATTGATGTACACCGGAGTAAGCTCCAATGTTCGCGTTGTCTTGAATGATTACGTGACCAGCGAGCGTCGCCGCATTCGCCATGATCACGCCGTTTCCGATAATGCAGTCATGGGCGACGTGGGCCTGCGCCATGAGCAAGCAGTCGTCGCCAATCTGCGTCAACATTCCACCGCCCGCGGTGCCACGATGGATTGTCACAAACTCTCGGATCAGGTTGCGCCGGCCGATGCGCGTTTCGGAATGTTCGCCCTTGTATTTCAAATCCTGGGCGGGAAGACCAATGGAAACGAAAGGAAACACCCGCGTGTCCTGCCCGATTACTGTGCGACCGTCAATGACCACGTGCGATTCGAGACGAACACCGTCCTGCAACTCCACATCGTCGCCGACAATTGAGAAAGGACCGATAAAGCAGCCCGCTCCAATCCGGGCGCGCGGGCTGACAACGGCACTCGGATGAACGTTAGTAGGCTTGGTGGCTACAGACATGAACAAATAAGGTAAGAGGGGCAAGGGTAAAGCGGAAAAAGCTGAGTTGCCTTTTGCTCTTTTCCCCTTACCCCTACACCTTTCCCTTCTTTTCTAGACCGCCGATGCGCGATCGGCAATCACGCTCATAATGTCGGCATCGGCAACGAGCTGTCCCTCGACTTTAGCTTCGCCTCGCATGCGCTGAACACGCGACCCAATGCGCAGGGCTGTTACTTCCAACGTCAACGTATCTCCCGGCACAACCGGGCGGCGAAAACGCGCCTCTTTAATGCCGGTGAACATGACGAGTTTCTCGTCCCGGTTTTCAATTTCACGCAAGGCAAGCACTGCTCCCACCTGCGCCAGCGCTTCAACGACAAGCACGCCGGGCATCACCGGCGCTCCGGGAAAGTGTCCCTGAAAGAAAGACTCGTTGATGCTAACTTGCTTAATGCCGACGATTCTTACTCGGGGAACCAACTCTATGATTCGATCCACGAGGAGAAACGGAAAACGATGTGGCAGCAGCTTCTGTATCGCCTGTGAATCGAGAATGGTTTCCATGAACGAATAAAGAGACGCGGGACGCGGAACCAAACTGCCGCATCGCCGCGCCTTAAATGAGAAGTTTCCGGCTTGAAGTTACTGTGGCGGCGTTCCCGGCGACACGGCTGCAGTCGCCGGATTCTTGCTGTTGAAGTCGTTAATGAAAGCACGGGTGATATCCAGCGTATCCGCGGCGTAGACCAGCGGTACCTGGCTGCCATCAATGATCACGTTGATGTTATGGCCCTTGGCATAAACCTCGAGCGCTTTGCCGATGTCATCCTGCAGCGGAGTAAACATTTCCTTGCGACGTCGATCGTAAGCGGCCTGAGCGTCTTCGCCTTTGCGCTGAAACTCTTTCTTCAACTGATCCAGTTGGTCCTGTTTCGTTTGCAGTGTTTTAGGATCGGCAACGGCCGCCGTCTTGGTAATGTCGTCAGTAAGCGCTTGAATTTTTTGCTGCATCGCCTGTAGATCCGTCTGACGCGGCTGGAATTCGCGGTTCAAGGTAGTCACCAAATTATTGAATCGGGCGATACCGGTTTTGGCGTCGAGGAACGCATCCGAGTAGATCAGGGCGATCTTACTTTCGGGCACCGTTGCCGACGTCGGCGGAGTCTGCGTCGAGGCGCCAGCAGCTGGTCTCGTCTGCGCCAACACGGGTGAAACAGTCATGGCCAGGACAAAAGCAAAGGCGGCTATTAATCGATCTATCTTCATAACTTTCTTGTATTGCTCCTTCAAAATAAAAGGCGGTTGGTCAACTCTCTTAGTTGTTCAAACCACCGCAGTGGTTGGCTTTGGATATCAAAAGGTGCGACCGACGCTAAAGCGAGGAGTCCACTTTTTCTCATTAAATACGAACGGAACTCCATTGATGAATTGGTCTTTCCGAGCATTGGGATTATACGCAAAGATCAAGCGAAAAGGCACGTTGATCACCGGTACCTGCACGCGAACTTCCATTCCCAGGCTCGCTCGATAGTCTCCCAGCTTCGAAAAGATGCTCTGGGAGATGCGAACGGCGGTGTTGGTTTGCGCCTCGCCGCGCAGGAAAACCTTCTGGAAGCCAAACGGCAACCCGGTACTGGGATCGACCACACCCAGGTCACGGGCGTTGTCGAGCTCCGTGGTGGTAACCAAACGCCTGTCGCGTAGAACCAGTCCGGGAACCCCGCTTTCGACGCCTACAAACGCGAGATCTGTATCCGCAGTGCAGGCGGCCAGAGCGGACAAGCTTGCGAAGACCGCACCACCGCTGGCTCTGGGGCAACGGATGAAGCCAACTGAGGTCAAAAACGGCTGGTCAGGAAGAAAATTGCTATTGAAAAACTGATCCGTCTTACTTCGGATGTTGAATGCGGAGCCTATGTCGGCAAAGGCGGCCAACCCGACTGTGTTGCCTATAACCGGAATGCGGTATTCAAAGTTGCCGAGCAACTGTGTATCAGCGCCAATCGCATTAAAGGAACTCGATATCTGTGCGACATTTGTGCCGCTCCTGCCGGTAAAGGTGCCGATGAGGGCCGCCGAATCGGGAATGCCCACTATTCTCTCGGGGGTTCCTGAGGCATTAGCTGCTACAACGACATTCTTCGACGTAATAAAGGTATCGACTGGAGCGAACGGCGTGATGGAACGAACGCTATAGCCGCGAATATCGGTTTCGCCACCGAGGAAGTAGCGTTCGTAGATGGGCACGCCATCAACAAAGGCCAGTGAATTTGTGTTCCTGACTTTGGCGGAAGTAGCAAAACTGCCGACGGTGCCGGCGATGATACGAAAACCAAAAACCTCAGGGTGTTCCGACTTCTTCCGCCGGATCGGGAAAAACTGCGTGTAAGAAAGTGTCGGCTGGTAAGTTCGGACATCTCCGCCCAGACCAGCCAGGGCAACCTGAAGCGATAGCTCCCGGCCGGTTGTCGGATCGACACTGGCATTACGAGTGTCGTAAGCAAAACTGACCGTGCCCCGACTGGTGATGATGCCGGGCTGGCAGTAAACAACCGGAATGAATTTCGGGTTGTCTGAGACCGTGCTACTCCCTGCCGTGCCGCACGTGGTTCCCTGGTTGACCTGCGGATCCTCAACGCTCGAGGTGGAAAACTGATACGAGGCTCCCACGCGCGAAAACTGCGTGAAGCGACGCTTGCGATAGAACTCGGACAGAGGCGCACTCGCGAAAAGAGAGCCACCGTAGGATGTGCGCGTGAAAAGGTTCTCATCGCTCACATTCAGGAAATCCAAAGTCGATCCCGAAAGTCCCTGCTGCGCTTCGGTATTCTGGGAGAGAAATGTTCCCTCACCGAAAAACTTCTGGGTGTAACCAAACAACGAGAAACCTGCCGTAATCGGCCGATTTTTGATGTAAGGCTCCGTAAAAGAGAACTGGAGATATTTCTGCCGGTTGCCTGCGGAAAGGTTAAGCGACAAGATTTCACCGCGACCCAACAAGTTGTTGGTTGAATACTCGAGCCCAAAGAACGATCCGCCAATTCCCGAAAGACCGCCGTTGAAGGAGATCTGTTGCCGGCCGCGTTCTGACACTTTCAGATTAATATCAACCTGTGCCTCTTCTTCGTTGGTCTTGAAATCAGCGTCCTTATCTTTGTCAATGGGATCAAAGTAACCGAGCTGATTGAGTTTGATTATCGAGTATTCCCAGTTTGTCTGGTTATAGATGTCGCCTTCGTTGAGCAACACTTCCCGACGCAGAACGTTGTCGCGGGTAAAGGTGTTGCCGATGAACTCGAGACGACGCAATGAAAACTGTTTACCTTCCTCGATGGTTATCACGAAGTCAACGACGCCTTCGTCGGGCTTTTGCGGATTGTCTTTAAAGGTCGGTGTTGGTTCGGCCGTATACTCAATAAAACCCTGCGCGCCATAATATTTCTTCAGATTCTCAAATAAGGCCTTGCCGATCCTTTCTCCATTTGCGATATCCCCCTTGTTGAGCCCGATGATGGCTCTAATTGTTTCCTCGGAAAAAATGGAGTTACCTTCGATCTTCATCTCGCCAATGCGATAAATCCGACCTTCATTAATGGGGACTATCACGCGCAGTCCCTCATCAACCGAGGAAAGAAACGGAAGCGGAAGAATGGGAAATCCTGTACGCCTTGGTCCCACGCTTTCAACTCTCGGCTCACCGTGCCGGGCTTGCAGGTAACCCTTCGAGCGCATGTAATTGTCGACGTGTTTTAGGTCGAAATCCAGTTTCTCGCGATCGAGTATGTCCTGTCCCTTAAAACGAGTGATCAGACCAGCCTCTTTAACATACTTCATGGCGCTGCGAAGTTTTCCGTCACTAAAAACATTGTTACCTTCAAACTGAATCTCAACGACTCGTACCCTTTCACCTTCATTGATAACGAAAGTGAGGGCCGTCGACGTGGCCGAAACCTCGTCACGTCTTTCCTCAATTATCGCGTTGGGATGACCGTGAGCGGCAAGCAGTTCCTTCAGAACGCGGGTCGCATTCCGGGCCTTCACGGGATCGTAGATGCTTTCCTTGGAAACGCCCACGCGCCTTTCGCGAAAGGCCTTAAGCACATCTGACTCGGGAACGCTCTTGAGGCCCTCAAACTGCAAATCACGAATGATTGGCAATTCTTTAACCTCAAATATAACGTTAATCCCTCCGCGCGACCCTTCTTCCGTCAGAACGCGGGTAGCGGTCTTATCAAAGAATCCCAGCCCCAGAATTGTCTGAAGATCGCGCTGAACTTGTTGTTCGCTAAAGGGGTCGCCAGGACGGGTCTGGACGTAATAAAGGATGTCGTCTTCCCGAAGACGTCGATTGCCCGTGATGTCGACTGATTCGACCAGGCGTTGACCCTGCTGCGCATTTACCGGGCGCGGTGCGGAGATGGAATGCAGCAGGACGAGTCCGCTCACAAGTATGAGCAAAAGCCCGCGATATAAGTGCATAAGCGCCTTTTCCCTCAGAGGTTCTTACCGGATCTCGGATACTTCGGGGAGTCTAAAATGGGCTGTAAATTTATCTTGTCGAAAATAAAAGGCAAAAACCAGCTAACGGCCTGCGTCCAGCAACTCAAAGGCTGTTTGGAACGCTTTGATTCCTAAGTGCGACGGTCTCGTTGCCAACGCTTCTTAAAGCTTGTCCAGCAAAGTCGCGCATTATACCGAACCAGCGCCGTAAAAGTAAAAAGGCAAAAGGAAAACGGGGCTAATTAGGATATTGCCCGGTTCTCGCCTTTGCCTTTTTCTTTCGGCCTCTTGGACTCAGACGCAATATTTAGAACGTTCAGTGGATTAGAAGAGCATCGTCCGGTGCTTCAACGCCAACCGGGCGGTAGTTTAGCTCATCCCCATCAAGGAACACTTCAATTAACGAGGCATCACCCAGGTGCCCCTGAATCAGCGCCTCAGACAGAGGATCTTCAACATACTTTTGCAGCGCGCGACGCAATGGTCGAGCCCCATAGGAGCGATCAGCGCAGGTCTTCTCGACAATCCATTGCTTGGCTTCGTCGGTTAACCTAACTTCAAATCCGTGCCTTAACATTGTCTTGTTAATCTGTTCGATCTGGAGCTGGATAACATCAAGCAACTCATGAGTAAACAGTTCATCAAAAATAATGATTTCATCGAGACGATTAATAAATTCCGGGTTGAAGGTCTGGCGCACCGCTGACATCACCATCTCTTCCATCTTTTCTCGCGACGCTTCGTTTGTTCCCTGGAAACCCATCGTGGCCTTCTTCTGAATGAAGCGAGCGCCGATGTTCGAAGTCATGATGATGATGGCGTTCTTGAAATCCACGGCGTTGCCGAGAGCATCAGTCAGAAGCCCATCCTCAAAAACTTGAAGCAGGACATTAAAAATGTCGGGGTGCGCCTTTTCGATTTCATCAAACAGCAAGACTGAATACGGCGCTCGCTTGATCCGTTCCGTTAACTGGCCGCCCTCTTCGTGCCCGACATATCCGGGAGGAGAGCCAATCAGCTTCGACACGGAGTGCTTCTCCATGAACTCCGACATGTCGAAGCGAATCATGGAGCGCTCGCTGCCAAACAGCACTTGCGCTAATGAACGTGCAACTTCGGTTTTACCCACGCCCGTGGGCCCGAGAAAAAGGAACGAGCCAACGGGCCGCATGGGATTCTTCAAACCGGCTCGCGATCGGCGGATCGCTCGCGCCAGCGCCGAGATGGCTGGGCGTTGTGAAACTACGCGCTCATGAAGTTCCAATTCGATCCGCAAGAGTTTTTGGGTCTCGCCTTCTTTAAGCGAAGTTACCGGAATTCCCGTCCAGCGAGCTATTACTTCTTCGACGTCATCACGCGTTACTTCCGCGGAAACGAGATCATCGTCATCGCTGGTCTCATTGATAAGAGATCCTATTCCCGAACCATGGCCTGCTTCCTGCGACCACTCGTTTATCTGGCTCCAATCGGAAAGGTTCCCCTGTTCGCGTCGAATGCGCAGTTTCACGCGCGCACCGGCTTCATCAATCACGTCTATTGCTTTATCAGGCAGGAACCGGTCCGGAATGTAACGATGAGACTGGTAAACAGCTGCTTCCAGCGCTTCATCGGTATACCGAACCTGATGAAAACTTTCGTAGCGCTCGCGCACGCCGGAGAGAATTTCAACAGCCTCTTCTTCCGTCGGAGGCGGGACTTTGACGGCCTGAAAGCGTCGCTCAAGCGAGCGATCCTTTTCAATCGACTTGCGAAACTCCGCCGGCGTGGTGGCGCCGATGCACTGGATTTCTCCGCGCGAAAGAGCCGGCTTCAAAATGTTTGCGGCATCCAACGAACCTTCGGCGGAACCGGCGCCAACTAAGGTGTGAAGCTCGTCAATAAAAACTATGTACTGCGGATTCTCAACCAACTCACGCATGATCTGTTTCAAGCGTTCTTCAAACTGTCCGCGATATTTGGTGCCGGCAACTATCAATGAAAGATCGAGTGAAAGAATGCGCTTGTTCTCCAGAAACGAAGGAACGTCTCCACGCACGATTCTCTGCGCCAGACCTTCAACGATGGCAGTCTTTCCTACGCCCGGCTCGCCAATCAACACCGGGTTATTCTTGGTGCGGCGGCAAAGTATCTGAACCACTCTCTCAATCTCGGCCTCGCGACCGATTAGCGGATCAAGCTTGTCGTTGGAGGCATCATCAGTCAGGTCGCGCGAAAACTCGACTAAATGCGGAGTGTCTTTCTTCTGTGAGCCGCGTGAGTCCGTTCCCGACTGCCGCGCAATCTCATCACGCACCGCATTCAGCCGCAGACCTCGTTCGTACAGAATTTCGGCCGCCATGGAACGGTCTTCTCTGAGCAGTCCAAGCAGAAGATGTTCAGTGCCGATGTGCCGGTGCTGCAGTCGATCGCTTTCTTCATGAGCGTAGGCGAGCACTCGCTTGGTTTCAGGAGCCAGTGGCAGCTCAACAGAAGTGGAGATTTTCTCGCGGAGAAGCGTCCGGCCTTCGATTTCCTTACGGATTGATTCAATTGACACTTGCGCGCGCGGGAAAAACCGCCCGGTCAATGTTTTATCCTCGCGCATCAGTCCCAGCAGCAGATGTTCCGGTTCGATTGCCGGAGCACCAAACTGTGATGCTTCGTAGCGTGCAAAGAAAATTACACGGCGGGCTTTTTCGGTATAGCGTTCGAACATTCGTTTTATCTTCGAATTAGGCTCTTATGATTACCATGCCGGGCTAAGGACTCAGCTCGCCCGGCAACTGCGCCGCATTATAACCTATCAATGAGAGCGCCAAAAGGCTCGCATGGTTTTCTAGTAAGAAAAGTTGCAACTTGGGAAATATTTCAATTGCCGCGTCGTTCGCATTGATTACAGTGGCGACACATTGCGGCCGCCGCCAGGCAGAATTTGATCGGTTCTGGTCAGTTTAACGAGTTCTTTCAGATGTTACAAAGCCTACCATCCCGCAGAACCAGCGTGCGATCGCAAAGCGCGGCGAGGGCGTGGTTGTGCGTGGCTAAAATGACCAAAGTCCGGTTGTCTCTGGCATATGAAACCAGTGAACGCGCAATCTCATCTCCAATTGCTGTATCAAGATTACCAGTAGGCTCGTCAGCCAACACCAGTGCAGGCCGCGTAATCAAGGCCCTGCAAACAGCCACTCGCTGTTGCTCGCCGCCTGAAAGCTGTCCCACGAGAGAATCTGAAACGCGGTTATCCAGGCCAAAATCGGCAAGCATCTGGCTCGCGTGGCGCCTGGCCTGTTGGGGGTTGGCTCTGGTGATTAGCAGGGGCAAACTGACATTTTCCGCCGCAGTAAGGTCAGGCAGAAGATTATGAAACTGAAAGACGAAACCCACTTGCCTGTTTCGAAAACGCGCCAGCGCCGAAGAAGTTGCGCCCTCGATCGCAAGCTGCCCGGCGAGGATGCTTCCATGATCTGCGACTTCAAGCCCTACCAACAAATGTAACAAAGTTGATTTGCCGGCGCCCGACGCTCCGACGATTGCTACCGCTTCGCCGGGAACTGCAGAAAACGAAACGCTACGGAGGACTTCAATTTGCTCCCCGGCTGGCGAGGAAAAACTTTTTCGAAGATCGGAAACGATTAGTTCCATGTCTTAAGATGGAGTTCAATCCTAAATCTGAGATCTCAGATCTGAGATCTCAGATCTCAAATACTCAGATCTCAAGTCTCAGATCTCAAATACTTAGATCTCAAGTCTCAGATCTCGAATTTGAAATTGAGACTATCCTGTGAAACTCAGACTATCCCGCGTCGCGCAGCATCTCCGCGGGTCGGATGCGGGCCGCCGCGAGCGCAGGGTAGATCGTGGCAACAATACTGAGCACGAATGCCACCAGCGCGGCTAGAGCCATGTCGCGAAAATGCAAATTCAAAGGTACATTGCTGATGGAGTAGACGTCGGCCGGCAAACTAACGAGGTGATACCGATTTGCGATGATAATCGCGATTGCTCCAAGCGCAATGCCGGTCGTCGCACCCAGCACGCCTACTATCGCACCCTCAATCACGAAGATGCCCATGATACTTCCGGGCGTGGCGCCTATTGTGTTGAGGATGGCAATCTCCCGGCGACGCTCCATGACAATCAGGATCAGCGTGGTTGTGATGTTGAGTGCAGCAATCAGGATTATTAGACCAATGATAATTACCCCAATGCGACGCTCAAACGCTAGTGCGGTAAACAGCGGACGATTGGCCTCCTGCCAATCAACTGTCGTGTAGGAACTCCCGAGCAATTCCCTAACTTTTGCCGTCGTTTGCTTCACGTCGTAAATATCTCTCACCTGTACGCTGATCACAGAGGCGGCGTGGACGTTACCAGAAAAAGCTGCCGCGGTATCGAGTGGCAGGTAGATCCAGGTTGAGTCGTATTCGAATAATCCCGAGCGAAAAATTCCAACGACGCGAACATGTCGCTTGCTTCCACTGGACGACGAGAAACCAGGACCTGCAGCAATAATCTGGACCGCATTGCCCACATCGAGTCCAGTTCGGGTCGCCAGCTCAGCTCCCAGCACGACGGCGGGAAAGTCTTGCTCTTGCTTGCCCTCCTCAAAAACATGATCAACAGACCCGCTGATGAGCGAGCGCGCGATTGCAGCTGTTGCCTGGCCGGATTTTCCATCGATCCCGCGGAGCACTGCGTAAGCCGATCCTTTTGGACCGATGACCATGGCGCCGTCATAAGTGGTTCCCGACGCGCTAGTCACACCTTCGACCTTCGCAACTCGCGAGGCGATGTCCTCGTAGTCCGGCATCGGTTGACCATCGCTGCGCATCACCGTGAGGTGGGCTGTGCCGCGCAGTATTTTGTCGCGCATCTCATCGCGAAAGCCGCCCGCCAGTGCAAGCGCCACAATCAGCGCCGCCACTCCAACAGCGATACCGACCACCGCGATGAACGCAGTAACCCGCGCCAGGCGTCGCCTTTGACGCGAACGCAGATGACGAAGAGCCAGGAAGATTTCGTAAGGCATGGTCTACAGTTGGACTGGTGCTTCGTAGTTTGAGCTTTTGTACTTTGAGCTTTCTACTCTGTACTTAGGCGTTAGGCTCAGCTCTGGATTTGAAATTTCAAGTCTGATATCTGATCTCCGACTTCTGACCTCTGATCTCACGAGCTGATCGGAGGACACTTCTTTGTGTCTTCCGGCCTGTTCTCCGGCAGCAATCTTTCCAGGTTTGGTGAATCTGTAGCTCCTGGTTCCTGACGTGGTCGTATTTCGTAAATCGTATCCGTCACCCGGCGAAAACTAAAACGCTCCTGAAGACCAACTATTGCCGGAATCTCATCTCGTTGCCACCCACACGGCAGCCACCAGCGCCGGTCGGCATCGAGAAATACCCGCCGATTTTCCTTCAGATAGTTTTCAATCAACGGCACGAAATCGTCCCCGGGCCAACCGCCACCCGTCCCGATTGTTTTCCAGTCGCCTGCCCCTATCGCCTTCCAGTAAGTGACGGCAATTGTCTGGGAGCCGGAGATCATGACGGCATCCCGGGGCAGCTTTGCGAGCTGATGGCGATACTCTTTGCTCATTGCTCGTCGTGCGATGAATTGCTGGCTGGCTGGCCGGATCAAGAGACTAAATATGAACGCCAGCATCAGCACCGCAGCAACGCAGGTCCCGAAAGCAACTCGGGCGCTGCCCAGTCGCCGGGTAAGAATGCGCAGCAGAAAGTTCGCCGACACCGGAGCGATTGCGGGCAACCCAGTCAAGAAGTAGCGCCAGTTAACCGCGGTGCTGTAGTTGAGATACAGCATCAGATCAGCTAACAAGCCAGTCGCTCCCAATAGCAGTAACGGCGACAGTTTTCGCTCGCGCCACTCATTCCATAAAGCGAATGGAAGCGACACCAGCAGCAGCGGGGCAGTAACAAAGAAGTAAGCGAAATACGGCCGGATGTTATGCAACGTAACCGGATGTCGCGACGTTTCCTGGCGCAATGATTCACGCCAGCCAAACCAAATCCAGCGATAGTGCGCGTCTGTGATGAACCAAAATGCAAACCAGCCGCCGGCGCACAGAAAAAAGATCAAACATGAGAATGCGACTATGAGAACTTGACGGCGTCGAAATTTCCAACCACAAACGAAGGGGGCCACTATCAACCAGGGCACATAAAACCCAATCGTTTCGCGAAGATTTACGCCTAAACCCAGCAACGCCGCGCCCAGGAGCACCAGCCAAACGCGCTCCTGTCGCACTCCTCGATAGTGGACTATCAAAGCGACGACCAGAAGGAGCACCGACGGAACATCCGTCATCACCTGCCCGCTGTAGAGCACAAACACCGGCGAGAAGACAAGGAACAGCGCGGCCAGTGTCGCGCTATGAACAGAGCGGGAAAAGTCGCGCGCGAGGACCCAACAAGCAATCACCGTGAGCGGCGCTTGCGCCACGACAGCGTATTTAAAAAGCAGGTAGGCGTGTTCCGGTTGCACATTGAAGAGCGCGTGGGCCAGCCGGTAGAGAGCATAATTTTCGAAGATAAACAGATTCCGACCAAGAGCCATTGAGGACGGATAACCGGCCAATGACAGCATTGTGTAGTCCATGCCATCCCAATCGCCAATGAAAGGATCGACGAAATAAAGGACCAGCAGGAGCCCGGTGAGGGCCGGCACAAGCCACCACGGCCATGCTCGCCAGAATGAGAGCGACGATGACGCAGGGCTTGCTACCGCCACGGTTGCTGGGCGTTTGGAGAGTCTTTCAGACGTTACCGGCGTGTTTGTCGTTGGGTGTGCCTGGTTCAACGAGTTGAGTTTCCACCGAAGGTTCCGGTCTCTTTACCATCTTTACGCGATTACCCTGCGCATTGTACTCAACTTCATCCATGATGTTGTAGATGAGCAGGACTCCGCGCCCGGAAGACTTAAATAGATTAGCCGGATCGCACGGATCAGGTATCGTCTGCACGTTGAAACCTTCCCCTTCATCTTCAATCGTGAAACAGGCTTCCTTGGGAGAGAGCTCGGCGCTAACGCGCACAAGCTTTGTCGGATCGTTTTTGTTTCCGTGCTTGACGGCATTTACAAATGCTTCATCGAGCGCAATGAACAAATTAGATCTTTCAGGCGCAATCAAACCCAGTTTGGCAACGCGTTCGAGCAGGTACTGCAGCACACCATTCATCAGGGCGAGATCGCTGGGCAGCTCAAATTCGATTTTCTCGTGAGTGTGGGAAAGCAAACTGGGATCGTCCACGTAGCGCAGCTTGTAAGCCAGGGTTTGTTCAACTATCTCGCGCAACTCGTCTTTGTTGTAGGGGAGCCGGAGGTAATTTGCCGCAACCATCTTGAAAGCCTTCACGATGACGGGCTCCACTGCGTTTGCACTGACTGGCGTCAGCAGGCAGCGACGATGCAGTTCACGTTCTGGTTTTCCGTTTGACTCTACGAGTGACTGATCGTTTGCGTGAGTGTCTTCTTCGGTAAGGTCGCTGATGATGACATCAAATTGGTCCAGATCGTCGCGGCTGAGGGCTTCGTCCCGGTCACCGGTCACCACAGCATCATAGCCAAGGCTGCCGAGCACGTTTTCGAGTATGGCACGCAGATCATCGTTATTGTCGACGATGAGAATCCTACGTTTCTGCATCCTACTCCAATCTGGCGGTGATATTTAAGGGAGAGGTGGAAGCGCCCGAATATTGGCGCTCGCCCGCTTTCAACACCACTTTACGATATTTCTGAGTGCCGCGTTCGAAATATATCACGTAAGCGACGGCCGACCGAAGACGGACAACGGTTGGCGACAGGGATCTTACTGATTATGCGCGTCACCGGCGGTTGGTGTTCGGTCGCTGGTGGTCTTCGTCTCCGGCGTACTGGTGCAGTTGGCTTCCACGATCAATGTTTTCACTGGGACCGCGGGCGTCACGCCCGCCCGCGTGCGGCAGGCGCAAGCGTCGGGAGTTAAAGTCAAAGTACCTCGGAGCGGGCGAGACGCCCGCGGTCCCAGTAAAGACGTTGGCGCTGGCGGAAACTCCGAGCCTTCAAAATGCACCAGCACGGTCACCGGTCTTCGGTCGCTCTTTCCCGTGTTACACTCGCGCCCTGTCCTAGATGGCCAAACACGGCAAACTTCAGATAGCGCTTGAATACGCACTTGCGCGGGCAATTCTCTGCAGCCTCGGAGTGCTGCCGCGTCCCCTCGCCCTGGCTATTGGTCTATCAATGGGACGCCTGGCGTATCATCTGCCCGGAAACCTGCGGCGCACGGGCCGGCGTAATCTCGAGATTGCCTTTCCCGAAATGGCTGAGGCAGATCGAAACCTCCTGCTGCGTGGCTGCTTTGCGAGTCTTGGCAGGCTCCTCGGTGAGTTTAGTCAACTACCCCGCGCCACTCCAGAGAAACTACGCAAGCTCATCGAATACGACGAAGTTGGTCTGGCCCACCTGAGAGAAGCGGAGAGAAATAAGCGAGGGGTTATTTTCTTAACCGGACATTTGGGCGCTTGGGAACTGCACAGCTTCGGTTGGTCAGCACTCGAGTATCCCATCAGTTTCCTCGTTCGCCCGCTCGACAACCCACGCATAGAAGAGATGATCGAGCGCGTCAGGACTCGCTTTGGCAATCGCGCGATAGACAAACAGAGTGCAGCCCGGCAGTCGCTACGGGTGTTGCGTGAAGGTGGCACGCTTGGCGTCCTTTCGGATCTGAATACACAAACGCGCGAAGGAGTTTTTGTTCCCTTCTTTGGAAAACTCGCCTGCACCACTGCCGGCATCGCTACGCTGGCTTTGAAGACTGACGCCGTGGTGATCCCAACCTGCGCTGTTTGGGACAAAAAACGGAAGCGTTATTTTTTTCACGGCGATCCTCCAGTGGAGTTAGTGCGAACTGGCGATCACACTAAAGACATCGAGGTAAACACAGCTCGCTTCGCAGCGGCGGTTGAGCGCATGGTCCGTCTCTACCCGGACCAGTGGCTTTGGATTCATAAACGCTGGAAGACAAGACCGCCTGGAGAGCCGGATCTTTACCAATAAGGAGCGCGCAGCGGTAGGAAGCGGCATTTTCCACGCGGTGGTAGGAAGAAATTTTCCATTTTTCATTTGACATTTTTCATTTGTCATTTGAAAGAGCGGGCCTGCGGGTATGCCGCCGCACAGTGCGGTAAGGCTCCGCCTTTACCGCAGGCGCTATTATTTTTTTCTTGAGGCTGTGCCTCATGAATCTGTAATGAATCGGAGGCGTAGCCTCCCTAATTATTAAAAGCTGTCTCCGGTAAGGCGGAGCCTTACCGCACTGTGCGGCGGCATAGCCGCACGCGCGCGATGTATTGCACTTCCAAGTTGAATCCACCAATGACAAATGAAAAATGGGAAATTTCTTCCTACCGCTGCTTGGAAAATGCTTCTTCCTGCCTTACGCCTTCTGCCCGGTGTCCACTGCCCGCTATCCTCAGCTATACTCCTCTTCTGCACACTAAACCCCATGCAAGCTTCTGCCGAACAAGAGTTCAAAGGTGCGCGTTCCGCCGATGAGACGATCGCGCGCGCTTACAAGTTTGCCGATTTGTCGCCCTATCCGCCGAAGAAGCGATTTCTGATTCGCGCCGCGGACCTCGCGTTTTTTCTGTTGATTAAGTTGATTGGGCGAACAATTCGCTGGCACGTGGAGGGTTGGGAAAACTGGGAAGCAGCATCGGGCGACGGTCGAGCTCCTATCTACACCTTCTGGCATAACCGTGTATTTCTCGCAACTTACTTCTGGCAGAAGCGCCGCATCGTGGTGATGACATCGCAGAGTTTCGACGGCGAATACATCGCCAGGTTCATTCAAAGATTCGGTTACGGAGCGGCGCGCGGTTCAAGTACGCGTGGCGCTGTAGGAGCAATTATCGAGATGGCCCGGCTGATGCGTGCCGGATCACCGACGGGATTCACAATCGACGGTCCGAAAGGTCCACGCTACGTCGCCAAGATGGGGGCGGTGCTGCTCGCAAAGAAGACCGGACAGCCAATACTGCCATTTACAATTAGCGCGCGACATTGGGAAGCAAAACGAAGCTGGGACGGTTTCCAGGTGCCTTTACCCTTCGCACGTGCGCGAGTTGACATCGCGCCGCCAATCTACGTCCCTGCCGAAACCGACGATCAGGGACTCGAGACGAAACGTGACGAGTTGCAAGCAGCACTCGATACAATCAACCGTCGCGGTGAGGTTTGGGCCGATCAATAGCCGAAGGCGTACCTATTGGCCGCGGATTAACGCGGATTATGCAAATCTGAAAAACCATTTGCGAGCTTCGAACTTGGTCTTTAGATCCGATCTGCGTTTATCCGCGTAAATCCGCGGCTGATTTTCTATGACGCCGAATTCTCAAAAAAACCCACAAGACCAGCAGTTTCGTGCCGGCTACGTCGCCCTCGTGGGCCGGCCGAATGCCGGTAAGTCGACATTGCTGAATCAGCTTGTCGGCCAGAAGATTGCAGCAGTTTCCGACAAACCACAGACGACGCGCTTCAAGATTCAAGGCGTCATCACCAATCCCGCAGGCCAAATCGTTTTAGTTGACACCCCCGGCGTCCATAAGCCGGGCTACGAAATGAACCGGCGCATGATGGCAACTGTTCAGGATGCCCTGCTCGGCGTGGATCTCGTCTGCCTCATTCGCGATGCGTCAGTCTCCACCGGGAATGGTGATAAGTTTGTGCTCGAGCTGGTCCAGCGATCAAAGAAGCCGGCCCTGCTCCTCCTCAACAAGATAGATAAACTCAAAGACAAGAGTGCGCTATTGCCGCTTATCGAGTCGTATAGAAAAGAATATGAGTGGCGCGAAATTATTCCCATCTCCGCCTTGCGCGAAAACGTCATTGATATTTTGCCAAACGAGATGATCAAACACCTGCCGGAAGGTGAACCACTCTTTGGCCAAGATGAGTTGACTGACCAATCGGTGCGCACAATGGTGGCGGAGATTGTGCGGGAGAAGATTCTGCAGATCACGCAGGAAGAGATTCCTTATGTAACTGCGGTCGTGACGGAAAAATGGGAAGAGGTCCGCGAAGACTTTACGCGTATCCATTGCGCAATTTTTGTGGAGCGACCTTCACAGAAGAAAATCGTAATCGGCAAAGGCGCAGCGCGCTTGAAAGAGATTGGCATCCAGGCGCGACAGGACATTCAAGGTCTACTTGGCCATCGCTGCCATCTCGAACTGTTTGTGAAAGTTGAAAAGGATTGGCGTGACAAGGAAACACTGTTGGACGATCTCGGCATCCGCCAGGGATAGAAGCAAAGGTTTAGCCGCGGATTAGCCGCAGATGGACGCGAATCACGAGGAAAAAGGTAAACGATTTGGGCAGACGCTTTTTCAGATTCTTTTTCAGATCTGTTTAAATCCGCGAAAATCCGCCGCTGATTCTCGCTCTCAACGTGCTTCCGTTTTTGGTTTTTTATTGAGCACCGCGCGCGCAACAGCCAGGATGGCAACGGCACGCGGCGACTCGGCCGTGAAACCCTTCGGCAGATCAGCCGCGCGATTGAAATCTTCCTGGGCAAGCGCGGTGAAGAGGCCGGTTAGGTCGAAACTGTCGACGTTGAAATTATTTGTCATTGCGCCCTCCTTAAACACGACGCGCATCGTCAACTCGCCATCTTCGCCGCTGAATCCGCTTAATGAGTTCGCTGCCTTGATAACTTCGCTCATCATCTCCCAGGCGCGCGCGCTATCAACTTTTTGAAACTGCGTAACGACTGCGACCATCGTTCGCACTCGATCGGGTGAACTCTGGTCAATGTGGCGCGCCTCAGCGCTCGCCATGTCAAGCACCTGAGCTGCGCGATCGGGTTCGGTTTTCGCGAGCAAACGTCCGACTTCTGTCAGCCCCCAGGCCCGCTGCACATTCGTGAGCTCTTGCATTCGCGCGAATCGCAACGCCTCGTCCGGCTTCTTGTCGTCGATTACCTGATGCATCGCGTCGAACACCAGAAACGTGTAGAGCTGTTTGCGAACATCCGAGTCCTCGATTTTATCTGCCAGCTGTCGCGCCCGTTCATAGTCCTTGCCCGAAGCTGCCATCGCTGCCTGAAAGTAGACTCGGTCGCGCTCATCCGGCGTCTTGGCGCGCTGCAGCCGGTCAAGCGCATCCTGCACGCGATCCTTGTTCGGATCTTCGGGAACAATTCCACGCGTAAAAAGCGGGTCGTCCATCTGGCGCATCCGCTCCGGCACCTCGTTAGCCAACATGGCCAGACGTGCGCGCAAAGCTGCTGATTGATCGTTCCCAAATTTCTCAAAGAGCGGAAGCATTCGCGCAATGACAACGAAAGACCCCGGCCGTCCGGACGACGACAAGTCTGGATCAACCACCGGACCTAGAAGCACAGTCGCCGCGGTGCGAAAAAAAGCATTTCGCAACGCAGGCGAAATATCCTCTCGCGGAGCGTTTTTGTCGCTCCAGCGCCGCGTGTGACTGTTACCGTCCGGGCGGACAGTAATGTACATGTACGGCGTGAAGATGTAGGAGGACAGCAGCGAGATCGTGTTGGCATCTGAGACTGGATCACTTATGGCGCGACCAAGTAGCGCAAGGTAACGCTGATCAGCAGCGGCCGGGTTGTTCTCGTGCAGGACATCCAGAATGTTCATGCCGAGAGTGTTCACAGGATAGAGCGCCGGGTCAGCGAATTGAAGCGCACGCTCGACGTCTCCGTCGTCGAGCAGTTGGCGCGCCAAACTCAAGCGCTGGGTCATTGCCTGCGGCGGATCATCAGGATTGATGCGTGGTGTGCCCGGGCTGGTCGGCTGCGCGGCAGCGTTCTCCACTTCCTGTTTTCTTGCGTCTTCCAGCTTAAGAAGAAACCCTTCTCCAAGTTCGCGGTCGTGCCGGGCGGCCATGCGCAAGACCTCGCGACGCATGCTCGGCTGCTGGCGGCGGACCGTAGTGCCACGCGCGTTTAGTCGCGAGCGACGTTCCTCTTCAGAGAGACGAGCATTCTCCTCGTCGGCAGATTCCGCCGAATCCCACGCCCGTTTGAACAACGCGCGCGCGTTCTCACGATCGGTATCCCAAAGCGCATCGGCTGCACGAGCCTGCACCCGAGCACGCAACGCGAGGTCACGAAAGCTACGTGATTCATCGGCGAGCGACGTTAAGAGTGAACTAGCCATTGTCCGGCGCGCTTCGGCGAGCGGGTCAGCTTCGGCGCTCACTTTCTTTGCCGCTGGTTTTTTGGTTTTTGCGGCGGGAGCCTGGGCGCTGCTCATGATTTGAAGCGCAAAGAGGCACATCACCGTGCTGGCAATTCTGGCGTAATAAGTCATGACCGCTCCTGTTCTTTCGAATACCGGCCGCATTCTACGCTCTTGGTCAGGCACCCCTCAACGATTTACTGGGCGGCTATACACTAACGCTCACCTAAACCCAACAAAGCAGTACTGTGCAGTTTGAATACCACCGCCAGTGCGAAAGTTCCGGGCCCATGAGGTCAGTACCACCCCGCGGTAGCGGGTGGGTTAATGCATTGATGATTGCCAATTGCCGATTGTCGATTGATAAGTTCGCGCGCGGGCAATTCCGCAATCGGCAATCAACTGACCCACCGGCTGCCGCCTGGTGGTGCTGACCTCATCGCTCGCATGTTGCTAATGTGCGCATCGTTCAAACTGCATCAGTACCCAGCAAAGCTCATCCTCGCTTCTCACATCTTTGTGGTTTATTCTCACCCGTTAAGTCGCTTGCGCTTGTTGAAAGTTCTTCAGGCAAAGGAGTAGCTTGAGTTCCACGCAGGAAGATCGTTCAGAACCACTGTGGTACGCGCTTGATGTCGAGAACGAAGCAGCAGCGCGCGAGGCAGTTGAGTTTGGGCTGATGGAAGCCGGCGCGCTGGGAACGGAAACCACCAACCTCGCCGACAAACTTGTTCGAGTGACTGGTTATTTCGATAGGATGCCCAACCGCGAAGCGCTGCGCCGGGAACTGACGGACGCGCTGCGTGTGTACGGTTTACCCTCTTCTTCCGTAAGGGAAATGAGTGTCCGCGCGGTTGCGGATGAGGACTGGTTAGGCGAGTGGAAGAAAAGCTGGCAACCAGTCGAAGTGGGCAAACGTTTCATTATTGCGCCGCCGTGGGCTGAGCTTTCCGAGAGCCGGGACCGGATTGTGATTCGCATTGAACCAGGCATGGCCTTCGGCACCGGCACGCACGAGACCACTCGCCTGTGTCTTGCGGCCATTGAGAAGTATTTCACCGGTGGAAGTTTTCTTGACGTCGGAACGGGAACGGGAATCCTTGCCATAGCGGCAGCGAAGCTGTTCCCCAACGCGCATGTTGAAGCTTGTGACACCGACGTGGACGCTGTCGAAATCGCGAGGGAGAACGCGCGTTTGAATTGCCTTGCGACCAAGATCAACTTTCAAGTGGGGACAGTTGAAGAGGCAACGGCGTCGGCGGATGTCGTTTGCGCAAATCTAACTGCGGATGTAATTACTGCCATGTTACCTTCGCTATTATCCGTCACTTGCGGCCGTCTCATCCTTTCCGGAATTCTGGATACACAGGCTGAGGCTGTGAAGGCTCGCCTGCTGGAATGCGGGGTGGCCACGCCTGCGGAGACTCTCCAGGACGGCGAGTGGTTGGCGTTGATTATTTAGAGTTGAGCGTCTTGCGGTTCATAGCACGGAAATCTATATAGTCGAGCACGTGATTCTAAACTTGGCTTCGCGGTGTGGGTTCTTGTAACGCAAACTGTTAGTTTGCGATGAAGATTGACAGCTCATCAGCCACCCGCAAACTAACAGTTTGCTTTTCAGGATTCTTCTCCGCGAAGAAACGCATAAAAACAACATGACTCGCCGCAGATTCTACGCGCCGGCCGCGGCCTTCGATTCAAGTCTAAACAACGTGACGCTCCAGCCGGACGAGGCGCGCCACCTGCGCGAAGTTCTGCGCTTGAAGGTTGGTGACGAAGTCTATGTTTTCAATGGTGAAGGAAAAGAGTTTCATTGTCGCATCGAAGAAAGCCGTCGCGACACGACTCATCTCCAGGTCATTGAGGAAGTAGCACCCACTCGCCCCGAATCACCATTGCAGCTGACTCTCGCAATCGCCCTGCTGAAGGGCGAGAAGTTTGATCTGGTCGTACAAAAAGCAACCGAGTTGGGTGTCACCCGCCTTGTACCGGTTGTGACTAAACTCGCCGATATTCGCTTGCGGGACGCGTCCGACGCCGCGAAACGCGTTGCGCGCTGGCAGCGAATCGCCCTCGAGGCAGCGAAGCAATCAGGACGCGCTGTCGTGCCCGAGGTCACGGGCCCGGTATCTTTCGCTTCCCTGCTTCAGGATTACGCGAACAAACTTTCAGACGCGGCCGCCGGCAGCGAGTTTTACGGTTTGATGTTTTCCGAACGCGATGGGCAATCATTAGCGGAAGCAAAGGCTACGCTACCTGCGAACCTGAAGCTGCTAACCGCGCTAGTTGGTTCCGAAGGCGGCTGGGCGAACGAAGAACTCGCGGCGGCGCGGCAGTCAGGGTGGACCATCGTTACGCTTGGCGGACGCACCCTGCGCGCGGAAACTGCCGCAATCGCAGTCGCTGTGCTACTCCAGTACCTCGTCGGAGATCTCGTTTGAGACTCGGGAAAGCAATGAGGCCACGCGGATCAACGCGAGACGTCCGGACAGGCAGTAACGTGAAAAGCAATAAATACATTCTCTACGTCGCCCTGGCGTTGTTGGTTGTTCTGGTTGCTGCCTTAGGCAGCCAGATTAGAAGGCTGCAAAAGCAGTGGCGGTCATCGGTTCGTATTATTCCTGTGGGTTCAAAGTCGCGCGAAGACGCTGCGCAGAACGAATTGAACCAGCAGGCAGCATCGTCTTCCGGGCGGCCCGAGGTTCTTGTAAAGTTTCGCGCCGAAGTTTCCGCGGACGCTATTAACGAAATCACAGCGCGCTTTAACGATCAAGTACAGGACGAGATCGAAGCAGTAGCCGGTCTAACCGCGATCGATGATCGGGAAAATGCAGAGACGAATGCTGTCGCGGCCCAGTATCAAACACTGCCTGAGGTTGAATACGCGGAACCCAATTACGAGATAAGTCTTGACCAGGCAGGCAACGATCCCGGCCAGCCGGTGGTGAATGATCCGCAATTCCAGGAGCAATGGGCGCTTGTCAACATCAGTGCCTTCAAGGCCTGGCTCGTAACCAAAGGCAGCGAGCAGATTGTGATCGCCGTGCTCGATAGCGGCGTCGAATACACCCACGTTGATCTGGTCGACAATATTTGGACGCGACCGGCGAACATAAACCCTTACCAGGATCGAGACCTCGGCACGGTTGATGATGTTCACGGCTACAACATCGTTATTAACAACGGCGATCCGATGGACGACAATGGGCACGGAACAAACTGCGCCGGAATCATCGGCGCGACCTGCGGAAACAACCTGGGTATTTGCGGCGTAAATTGGAAAACCAGGATCATGCCGTTGAAGTTTCTGAACGCCGGCGGCTTTGGTACTGTCGCCGGCGCTATCGAAGCTATCAACTATGCAATCGATCGCAAGCGAGCCGGAGTAAACCTGCGGGTTATTAATGCGAGTTGGGGATTAACTCAACGCTCACGAGCGCTCGAAGATGTTATTCGCAAAGCTTCTGAAGCAGGCATACTTTTCGTGGCGGCAAGCGGAAGCTCAAACTCCAATAACGATACGATTCCACATTATCCCGCGGGCTATATTACCGAAAATATTATTAGCGTCGCGGCCACCGACCGAACCGACGCGCTGGCGTCGTTTTCAAACTATGGCCTGAATAGCGTCCAGATTGCTGCGCCCGGAAAAAACATTCTGACCACCGCGCTCGGCAACGAATATGAACTGCGTTCGGGAACTTCGATGGCTGCGCCCGTAGTCGCCGGAGTGGCCGCACTTACCCTGGCGGCACACCCAGACGTCTCAGTGGATCAACTACGTTCGTTGCTGCTTGAATCCGTTGATAAGCTATCCGGCTTGCGGGGTAGAGTTTCAACGTCGGGGCGAATCAACGCCGCACGCTCCGTTGGCCATTAGTTCGCCGCGCTATTTCCCGCAGGATTACCGAGAGTAAGTGAGGTTCGTGGGGCGGTGTGCTAATTCTGGCTTTCTCTGTGCACTGTGTGAATAGATTTTAAGCAAGTACTCACCACAGAGACACGGAGGGCACAAAGGGGGGCACAGAGAATTTCAAATTAGGACACCACCATTTATGGTGCTGACTTGCGCCGAGGCGCGCAATGCCTGATAATCCCCAATGATGATTGCCCTGATTCATACCAAATCCGGACCTGTTCTTTTAAGGAGAATATAAAGAGTGAAAGCGGAATTGCAGCAATTAGTCGCTCTACAAAACCTGGATACAAGCATAAGAAAATTACAAGCAGAACTAGAAGCGATACCCAAAAGGCGCGCCGAGATCGAGTCAGAATTCGATCAGCGCGCCTTTGAAATTCGGGCCCTCGAAACTCGCAGAGATGAAGCCAGGCATGCACGCACGCGGCTGGAGACTGAAGTCGGGGAGCAACGGGCGCGGGTTGAACGTGCCGAACGCAATTTGATGTCGTCAAAGAAACAGGACGAGTACACAGCCGCCATTCGCGAGGCTGACGCCGCACGGAAACAGATCTCCACCCTCGAAACACAGATTCTGGAGCAGATGGATGGGCTCGAAAAGGCGGAAGCTTCACTCACTGAACGAGCCGGCGAAATCGCCTCTTTAAACTCCGATCGCGAAACACGACTGCAGTCATTTGACGATGAGACTCGCCAGCAGGCAGATAAGTTGGCGATGAGTCGTGCGGAACGCGAACGCCTGGTGGCTGCGCTTCCCAAGTCGATGGGCGCGCTTTACGTTCGCATCAGTGCGCGCATACGCGATGGCGTGGCCGTGGCCCAGGCGCGCAATGGCGCGTGCATGGCCTGCTTCATGGCGTTGCGACCGCAGGCGATGGCGCAGGTTAGACGCGGTGAAGAGGTGGTTACGTGCGATAACTGCAACCGCATCCTCTATTACGCTCCTTCCGACTCGTCTCCCGCAAGTTCAGCACCGGCGCAACCAAAGTTGGCCCACACTTAGCGAGGTCACGGTTGTCGTAAACGCAAACGGTTACTTTGCGGATGAGCCGACAGCAAGTCCTCCCGTAATGGCTCACGCCCATTCCTGGTAACCCAAACTTCCAGGTTCAGTCGCAAACTAACAGTTTGCGT
>JBKOZZ010000041.1:0-8649 GCA_046726155.1 Acidobacteriota bacterium | reverse complement strand
CTTCGCGGTGCCGCCAATGTCACGCGTGCGCACCTTGCCCTCTTCGAAAACTTTGAGTAAAGCGTTCTCCATTCTCTCAGCCGCTTCGCGCTCGCCGATGTGACGCAACATAAGAATGCCTGATTGCAACAGGGCAGTGGGGTTGGCGATTCCCTGTCCCGCGATGTCCGGAGCCGAACCGTGCACTGCTTCAAACATTGCGCCCTTCTCGCCGATGTTCGCTCCCGGCACCAGGCCCAGGCCGCCGATCAAACCAGCGCACAAATCCGAGACGATGTCGCCGTAAAGATTTTCCAGCAGCATCACATCAAACTGTTCCGGACGCATCACCAGCTGCATAGAAACGTTATCGATGATCTTGTCGTCAGCCTCAATTTCGGGGAACTCGACCGCCACTTTTCGGAAGCAATCAAGGAACAGGCCATCAGACAATTTCATGATATTTGCTTTATGCCCGCAGGTTATTTTCCTGCGTCCCTCGCGCCGCGAATACTCAAAAGCAAAGCGCGCAATGCGTGTAGAAGCTTTTTCCGTAATGATTTTCAAACTCTCAACCACGCCCGGAACCACTATATGCTCCAGGCCCGCATACAGACTCTCCGTGTTCTCACGAACAATAACCAGGTTCAGTTCGGGATAACGGCTGGGAACATTCGGTAGCGCGCGGATCGGCCGCAGGTTCGCATATAAATCGAGCGCTTTGCGCAAGCCTACGTTGACCGAAGTGAAGCCTTTGCCGATGGGTGTGGTGACCGGACCTTTGAGCGCAACCTTATTTCGCAGGATCGAATCAAGCAGCGCCTGCGGCAACGTTTCGCCAAACTTTTCCAGGGCCTGAGCGCCGGCGTAGTGAGTTTCCCACTCAATCTCAACTCCCGAAGCTTCAATGATGCGCACCACATTTGAAGCGAGTTCAGGGCCAATGCCGTCGCCGGGAATCAGTGTGATACGATGTTTCATAATCGTCTTGGTTTTTGTATCTTTGGACTTTGTTCCGAAAGTCCTAAAGCATACATAGTTCAAAGCCCAAAGACCAAAGGCGAACGACCCTCCCCAGCCGAACGTTGGTCCAGATCAATCGATGCGTGAAATGACAGACTCAGCCGACGTAGTGATCATCGGTGGCGGCGTGATCGGCCTGGCCGTCGCGCGGGCACTCGCTCTCCGCGGAATTAGTGAAGTATTGCTGCTCGAGCGCGGCAGTTTGGGAGCCGAGTCATCTTCGGCTGCCGCCGGCATGCTGGCGCCTCAAGCAGAGGCCAATCGCCCACATGAATTTTTTTCCCTCATGTGCCAGAGTCGCGACATGTATCCAAGGTTCGCCGCGGCGCTATTAGAAGAAAGTGGAATTGACATTCAACTTGATACGACGGGCACGCTTTATCTGGCTTTTACGGAACACGACACTGAGGAGATCGAGAGACGTTACGACTGGCAGAAGAACGCCGGTCTTCCTATTGAAAAGCTAAGCGCCGAAGCGGCGCGGGCACTCGAGCCGCTGATTTCCGAGAACGTGCGCGCGGCTCTCAAGTTTCCTCTGGACAGGCAGGTTGAAAACCGGCGGCTTATAAGCGCGCTGGCCGCCGCAAATAAACGGCTCGGCGTCCGAATGGAAACAGGCATCGAGGCAATGTCCCTGAAAATCGAGCATGCCCGAGTCACAGGCATTGAAACGTCGCGCGGGTGGGTGGCCACTGATCGTCTCGTCATTGCCGGAGGCGCCTGGAGTTCCCTGCTAGGAGCGTCGGACATAGCCCTGCCGAATCTTGGCATCAAACCGGTTCGCGGCCAGATGCTCTGTTTTGAGGCCAATCCGCCGGTTGCCCGGCACGTAATTTACACCCCGCGAGGATACATCGTACCTCGTTATGACGGACGGCTGCTGGCCGGATCGACCACGGAGCATGCTGGTTTCGAGAAACGCGTAACCGCCGCCGGAGTCCAGGCGATACTCGCGGCGGCACTGGAGATTTCACCGCGGATTGCGTCTCTGCCCATGACCGATTCGTGGGCGGGACTGCGGCCACGCGCGGCCGACACTTTGCCTGTGCTTGGTCCCTGTGCTGAAATTACAGGCGTCTTCTATGCAACCGGCCATTACCGCAATGGCATACTGCTGGCGCCGATCACCGGGGAACTGATCGCGCGGGCAATAGTGGACGGGATGGTTCCTTCCGAACTTAACATTTTTTCCCCGGACCGCTTTGACATGGTGACCGTAAACTGATGGCATGCGTAAACCCGAGGAAGCGGCAACTCCATCAGGGCTTTTTAAATTACTGCATGAAGTTTTTTGATCCCAAGTATCTGGTTATTTTGGCAACGCTTTCGTCGGCGACAGCCTCAGCGCCTGCCGTTTTTGCCCAGGTCGAACAGACCACCCAGCCGCCGGCGGAAAAGAAGGATCCGAGCGCCCTGCCTGAGAAGCGTCCAGCCAAAGCCTTGTTTGAAGAAGCACGCTCTTATGTCGACAAAGCGTTTGCTGAGTTCAACAGAAAGAAAATTCCTTACGATCAGAAACTCGACGCAAAGACAAAACAGGAGCAAAAAGATCTGGCGGCGAAGTATGCAGCCGTCCTGCAGGCGCGAAAGCCGCTGGCAGACGCTGACGTCTATTACCTCGGCATGCTCCATCACCTCGCGGGGGACGGAGACGGAGCGCTTGAGGCGATGCGGATTTATCTGGCTGGTGAGGTTAGTGGGGAAAATGCACAACTGGCGCGCGCAGTGCTGGTGTTATATGCAACGAGAAAGAACCTCATTCCGGAAGCCGAGCGCGCCGTTGAAGCCTACGCGCAAAATCAGCCGCAGGATTTGACCGAGTGGTTTGGCATGGAGACGCTCACTACCGAGGCGTTCCAAAAGGTGAAAAATTACCCGGGCATGTCAGCGCATGCTCAGGAGATGCTCAAGGTTGCGAAGCTGGTAGCGTCGCGGAAAGCCGCCAACGCGTTCAGGCGCGACGACATGCTGTTCAAGGCGATCTCATACCTGGCTGAAGCTTACGTGCAGTTAAACAAAAAAGATGAAGCGATCAAGGTCGTAACTGAGATGCAAAAACTGGCGCTCTCATTTCCCTCCGGAAATCTTTTAAGGCTCACAAACATTCGACTCGCCGGCCTGGATCGTTCGATTGATCCGCGCGGCATATTCAATGAAGCGGCGCCAGCGACCGCCGAACCGCTCCCCGAAATAGTTGCTACTCAGTGGATCGACCAGCCGCCGGTGAAGTTGTCAGAGCTGCGCGGCCGGGTTGTGTTACTGGATTTCTGGGCGCCATGGTGCGGCCCCTGTCGCTACACTCTTCCCAGACTGCGACGCTGGGATGAAAACTACAAAGACAAGGGACTGGTAATACTCGGTCTTACAAACTATTCGGGCGATATCGACGGGCGCCGGGCCACGCCCAGCGAAGAGCTTGCCTATGTGAGAACTTTCAAGAAGCAGAATCGTCTGCCGTACGGTGTCGTGGTTGCTGATTCGGCGGTGAACGATTTTAATTACGGAGTTTTTTCCATTCCGATGTCGTTTCTAATCGATCGTCGCGGGAACGTGCGATTCATAGCAATGGGCGCCAATGAACAGGAAATCGCGGCTCTCGGCAAAATGATCGAGAAGGTAATGGGCGAGCCTGAGGCAGTGGAAGCAGATGCACGAACTCCCGTGGGAACGAGAGCGACGGTGAAGAATTGATGCCACGTCGGAAATAATGATCAAATGTGAGCAGCCCACAGCCGTTTAGAAGTTCCTGATTATCATAGTGGAGTTGTTGGCCGTATACTTGATCGCTAGAGTTAAGAGGTCAGAAGTTAACTTTGGAAAGCGCAAACATCACAATCTGGATAGCTTTCGTTGCCGGAATCCTTTCCTTTCTTTCGCCTTGCGTCCTTCCGCTCGTACCTGGCTACATCTCGCTGATGTCCGGCGTGAGCATCGACAGGCTCAAAGAAGGCCGGTCGGGAGGAACCGCGCGCCGGGCGGTGATTCTCAATTCGTTGGCTTTCAATGCCGGGCTTTCAGCTATTTTTCTGGCGCTGGGAACAACGGCGGGCTTGATTGGCGCTTCGATCATCAGTAACCCGTGGGTGAGAGGAATTGGCGGCGTCATAATAATCCTGTTTGGTTTGCAGTTAATTGGATGGCTGAAAATTTCCACGCTCTACAAAGACACGCGCTTCTTCTCAAACGAGAAGCCTCGTGGTCCGCTGGGCTCATTTACTTTAGGAATCGCTTTTGCGGCCGGTTGGACGCCGTGCATTGGGCCCATCCTTGGCGGCATCCTCGGTCTCGCTGCGGCCAGCGGCGGATGGCGCAGCGGATTACTGCTCTCGGCTTTTTATTCCGCTGGACTCGCGATTCCATTCCTGGTAACCGGACTCGGCATCAACCAGTTTCTTGCCTTCTACGGAAAGTTTCGCAAGCACCTGCACAAAGTTGAAGTTGTGTCTGGCGTCGTGCTGATTATAGTCGGCTTACTGGTTATGACCGGCCAGTCAACCTTGCTAACTAGTTCGAAGCTCGCTGCCTGGCTGCCTAACGCCGAGGCCTGGATAAAAGTGAAGCCGGCGGCGCCTGTGACCACCGCTAACAGTCAATTTCAACCTGCACCGGACGTCGAACTGCAAACCCTCGCAGGTCAGCCGTTTCGTCTGACTGATCTGCGCGGACGCGTCGTATTGCTCAACTTCTGGGCCACGTGGTGCGTTCCCTGCCGCGCGGAGATTCCCGAGTTTAATGCGATGCAACGCGAGCTGAATCCGCGGGGATTAGAGGTGGTGGGTGTGTCGACCTCGCCGGGAGACACCGTGGAAGCTATCAGAGACTTTCAAAAGGATTTGAAGCAGGAGTACACGGTCTTGCGCGGGCCGGAAGAAGTTGGCGAGAAGTTTGGCAATGGCCCTGGATTGCCGGTTACTTACTTGATAGATCGCGACGGACGCATCCGGCAGAAAATCGTCGGGGCACGCGACCGCGCCGGTTGGGAAGCAGCAGTGAAACCTTTGCTCGATGAGACGCCGGCCACGGCAAAGAACAGCAACTAGAGTGATCAGCAGGAGTATTACCATGAGAAGATTATTCGCCTTGATACTTTTCGCGCTGGCATTAGCGCCAGCTGCAGCCTACGCTCAGGACGGGCACGAGTATTCGCCACTCGTTGAGAAAACCGTCAACTACAAAACCTGGACGCTCAATAACCTCAAAGACAACAAGCCTGTCGATCTGCGGACGCTGGTTCAGGGCAAGAAGCTCGTCATGGTGGTCTACTTTGCGCCCTGGTGCGCAAACTGGCGCAACGAAGCGCCTGTGGCCGCCCGGCTCTACGAGAAATACAAAGATCAGGGATTCGCAGTCGTCGGTGTTAGCGAATATGGTACGCGCGACGCGGTCAGCAATTTCTTCGGACCAACCGGATCGCCCTACACGGTGGTGAGCGAATCGGAGTTGCGCGAAGATCGCGATAAGACTCCACATTTTGGCTACCGCCAAGCCACGGGAGACACGAGGAAGTGGGGTTCACCCTGGAATATATTTCTCGAGCCGGCGCGTTTGTCGAAGACTGGCGACGTGCTTACGGAGAAAGCCTGGGTAGTCAACGGTGAGTTGATTGAAGCCGATGTCGACAAATTCATCGCCGATCGTTTGAAGGCGAGCACGGCGTCGGTGATCGTTCCCTGTAAAGAGTGACCAGTTTTCGAAGAAAGGCTTTGGGGCGCATGTCCAGTGGCGCCCCTTTGTTTTTGTACCCCTTACTAATCACCTTGCCTTAGGAAAATCCATAAAGACAGAACAGAACCGAGAGCGTTGGAGAGCGGCTTTGCCGCCGCACAGTGCGGAAAGCCTATGGCTTTCCGTATGCCTCTACTAAATAAGAGGCTGCGCCTCCAGTTTGAGGCATAGCCTCAACATTCAAAAGTAGCTCGCGGAAAGGCGTAGCCTTTCCGCACTGTGCGGCGGCCGAGCCGCTTTACCAGCTCCGTTCGCTATTGAGTTTTCGACTATCTTGCAGGTTCGCCCTCTTTGCGCGGGAGTTTAGTCGTTGCTACTATTGCCGACTCTTTTTGCCGTCCTTCAAGCAGTTTAGAGTTCAAGCTTTGGCTTGCCGCAGGTCAGTACCGCCTGCGATAGCGGGCAGGTGGCTCGCTAATTAATTAATGACCCACCCGCTACCGCAGGTGGTACGGACAAGATCCTTCGACTATGAAACTTCGTTTGCTTTATCACGGCCACTGCTTCGATGGCGTCGCTTCGGCCGCCACGTTCACGCGCTTTTACAAAGAACGCATCCACCCGGAAGCGGAAGTCGATTACGGCGGCCTGCTGCATCGACCGGGGAACCTGTTTGATCTCAGTCTGTTTGACGGTGACGAAAACGCGATCGTAGATTTCAAATATGCGGCGTCCGAGAAACTAACCTGGTGGTTTGATCATCATGAGTCGGCATTTCTTACTCCGGAGGACGAACAACATTTTAGAAATGACAAATCCGGCAGGAAATTCCTCGATGCCACGCGCAAGTCGTGCACTGAATTCATCGCCGACGTTGCGCGCGCCCAATTCGGATTTGACGACGCGCCGCTCCAGTCGCTAATTCATTGGGCGCATATCATCGACGGAGCGCTCTACCAATCCGCAGCCCAGTGTGTGGAACTGAAAGAGCCTCCGTTGCAACTGATGCAGGTGATCGAAGCCGACCCGGATGACAGGTTTATCGAAAAGGTCATTCGTGAACTGACTGAGAAGTCGCTGGAAGAGGTTGCCACCAGCGACGAGGTGCAGCGGCGTTTCCAGCCGATTCTTAAACAACATCTCGAGACACTGGAAGCAATTCGTCGCAAGGCGATCTTTGCGAACGGAGTAGTTCAATTTGATCTGGTTGATGAGGGTTACGAAGGCTTTAACAAATTCATTCCTTACTATCTCTATCCGGAAACCACCTACACGGTCGCCTTAACACGCGGCCCGCAACGCACAAAGATTTCGGTGGGGTCAAATCCCTGGGCCCCTCATCCGCGCACCCACAACATCGCAAAGATATGCGAACGATATGGCGGCGGCGGCCACGCCGTGGTCGGCGCTGTCTCTCTCAAGCCTGATGAAGTTGAAAAAGGGCGAGCGATAATGCAGGAGATCGTGGCGGAATTGTCCCAGTAGCACGTAGTGAAAAATGAGAAATGGAAAATCTTTTCTGCCAGACAAGAATGCCTGCCCTTACTTGGCCATCAACGCTTCAATCTCGTCCGGCTGCTTCGGCACTTTAGTTGTCAAAACACGTGGGCCATTCGAAGTGCACAACACGTCATCTTCGATGCGCACGCCGATCCCCAGATACTGTTCAGGAATGTCTTTCGTGTCGGGCGCCACGTAAATCCCCGGCTCAACCGTCATCACCACGCCCGGCTCGAGGGCGCGCGATTGTTTGTCGTAGTAATAAATCCCCACGTCATGAACGTCGATGCCGAGCAGATGCCCGAGGCCATGCATGTAAAACTGCTTATACTTCTCTTCCTTGATCAGGTCTTCAGGTTTGCCCTTCAGCAATCCCAGCTTGACCATTCCCTCGGTCAGCATTTCGACGGAATGATTCTTCAACTCGTCGTGCGTAACGCCGGGTCGCACCATTTCAACGCATGACATCTGCGTCTCTAAGACGAGGTCGTAAATTTCTCGTTGCGCTTTCGAATAGCGGCCGTTGATCGGGAAAGTTCGCGTGATATCCGATGCGTAGCCTTTGTACTCGGCGCCGGCATCGACCAGTAACAACTCGCCGTCCCGCAGTTCGCTATCGTTATTTATGTAATGAAGCACCGTGGCGTTGGCGCCGGCGCCAACGATTGAGTTGTATGACGGCCCGGCGGCACCGCGTTGACGAAAAATCTGCTCAATGATGGCCTCAACCTCGTATTCCTTCATCCCTGGCTTGACAGCTTTCATTGCCTCCACGTGGGCTTCCGCGGCAATGTCGGCGGCGCGTTGCATCAACTCGATCTCTTCCGGAGACTTTAGCACACGCATCTCGTGAACGATTGTCGCCGGATCGATAATGGTGCGCGGCGGGTGAATGGGTTTGCGATTCAGGGCGCGCATCTGCGCAATCTTCCGGATGATTGCCGCGTCAAGCTCGGTGTTGACGCCGAGGCGATAGTAGAGCTTGTCGGCGCCGTCGAGTATGTCCTGAAGCTTGTCTTCAAACTCACCGATCGGAAATGATTCATCAGCGCCAAACTCACTCTTCGCGCCCTCGACACCAGCGCGGCGGCCGACCCAAATTTCCTGTTCCGGATCACGCGGGCGTACAAACAAGGTGTATTTGTGTTCGCTCGCGGGTGAAATGATTGCAATCGCCTCGGGCTCTTCAAAGCCGGTCAGGTAGTAGAAGTCGGAATCCTGACGAAAGCGATACTGCGTATCATTGGAACGGGTGGCTTCGCGTGCGGCGGGAATAATGGCGACTGACTTTTGATCCATGCGGCGCATGAATTCCTCAAGCTGCGGTCTGATCATGAAAGCTGCTCCTCATAGATATTTGTCGACAAATGGGAGCACCGATTGTAACCGAGAGGAATAGAACTCAGAAACCACCAACCAGAACCAGGAAATTGTTCAACTATGAATGCCTCTGAGGTTGGAAGGTGGGCTTGCCCCCGCTCT
>JBKOZZ010000040.1:0-3682 GCA_046726155.1 Acidobacteriota bacterium | reverse complement strand
CCTATAGTTAAATTTTCCGTTGTTTGACCCAATTGTTTCTGTCATGACTGCTGTTCAGGAAAGAGAAATGGACGCGCATTGGATGCGCCAGGCTCTTGCCGCAGCGCATGAGGCACGCGAGCGCGGCGAAGTCCCCGTCGGCACATGCATCGTTGCTGATGGCATGCTACTTACGATTGCGGGAAACAAAACGCGCACCGATCAAGATCCGACCGCACACGCGGAAATCGTGGCGCTACGAGAAGCCGCCGCTAAGCTGAGTAACTACCGATTAACGGCCGCGGTCGTTTATTCGACGATTGAACCTTGTGTGATGTGTGCGGGAGCCTTGATACAAGCACGAGTAAGAAGGTTGGTGTATGGCGCGCGCGACGAACGGGCTGGAGCAGTCGAATCGCGGTTTCGAGTTTGTGATACGGATTTTTTGAATCATCGAATTGATATAACGGCTGGCGTGCTTGAGGAAGAGTGCAGAGAGATCATGCAGGACTTTTTTCGCGCGCGCCGGGAGAGTCAAAGGATGAAGGATGAAGGCGGAAGGATGAATAATGGTGGGTTCTAGTTACTTTTTTGCGGTCTGGCTTGTCTTTTAGTTCATCCTTCATCCTTCCGCCTTCATCCTTGCCTTGGGAGAGGTCGCATAGTGGCTTAGTGCACCGGTCTCGAAAACCGGAGTGGGGGAAACTCCACCGTGGGTTCAAATCCCACCCTCTCCGCCAGTTTCAAAGGATGAAGGATGAAGGATGAAGGATGAAGGGTGAACCAATAAACAAGCCAGACTGCAAAAGAGTATCTAGAGCCCACCATTATTCATCCTTCCGCCTTCATCCTTCATCCTGCTTTTGGAGAGGTGCAAGAGTGGTTGAATTGGCAGCACTGGAAATGCTGTGAGCGGGAAACCGTTCCGTGGGTTCGAATCCCACCCTCTCCGCCAGTTTGGAACGATGAATGATGAATGATGAAGGAGGAACGATGACGGATTTTTCGTTTCTAACAGGCAACGTGAGGCAATCCGGCTTTCGTTTCATCCTTCATACTTCCGCCTTAATCCTTGTCTTCACAGCGGCGACTGCGTTGGATTCGGTCAGCGGCCAATCGCATGTTAAGACTCGGGCCCGCGGATCCATTTGCGGTAACCCGACCGTAGCATGCAAAACGAGCGTGACGTTCGAGCCATATGATTTGCAGTTTCGCGTGCCGAAGAATTCAGTCATCTTTGATACGGAATTGTTTTACGCAGTCATACTCAAGAGCGTCACTGTGCCCGAGTATGATTGTGAGAAGTTCGTCCCCGAGGCCGAGCGTTTGGCTGCACAGGCTTTGTTCCCGGATCATAAGGTATTCAGTTCTCGTTGCACCGAGGCTGGCAGCCTCTTTTATACGAACATAGACGACAAATACCGGATCATGGCCGTCTACGCCGGCACAACGCTCAGTGAGTCAAAGAGCATGCTGGCCGCAGTCAAAGCAACGGGGAAGTTTCCCGGGGCTTATGTGCGTAGGATACGAACCGGCTTCAATGGAACTTAGATAAGACAGACGTCCCGTATGTCCATGACAAACCCCGCGCTTCTCTTTAAACTACGAACCCCCCGCAATTAATTACGAGACACCCCCGCTCATTGAAGAGACAAAACTAAATCTGTCCGACGAGGTTCTTATGGACGACAAACTAGCAGCAGATGAAGCCAGACGATCCGCACAACGCGGGTCCGTCAAGTCGCAAGTTGAGGGTGAAGTCCAGGCTGAGATCGCAGACCGCGCGAGCCACGGTCCGCCACCGGCTGAAGGGCGGAAAATCGATGAGGTGGCGGGTCAATTTCGCTCCAAAGCGGTTAATGAAGTGGTTAATACAGAGCGGGAAGTTGAACGCGGCCGGGGCGCAGCTCGAGTTTCGCAGATCGTGGATTACATCTTTTATGTGATTTACGGGCTACTCGGAATGCGGTTTCTGCTGGCTTTGATGGCCGCGCGCAGCACCGCCGGGTTCGTCCAGTTTATTGTTGCCGTGACGAATCCGTTCTACCTTCCCTTCCGAGGAATTGTTGCCAGCCCCAGCACGGATCAGGGCCACACATTGATGCTGCCGATCGTAATAGCAATAATTGCGTACCTCTTGTTGCACCTGGCTATTAACGGAATCCTGCGAATGCTCGCGCATCGCAAGACAGAGATTTAATCATTTGCGAATGCCAAATGCCGATTGCCGATTTGCGATTGGCGCTTGATTAGATCAGAATGGTCTCGATACTTTTTTTGGAACAGAGGCGCCAGGAAACCGCAGCGCCAATGGGTAGATTGGCAATCAAAAATTGGAAATGTTTTGACAAGTTATCAGACTTCGGGCTCCGCACAACGTAGTGCCGGTGAACCCCGCCAGGCCGGGAACGGAGCAACGGTAGCCAGGCGCGCGTGTGTTGCGGGTAAGTCCGAAGTCTGGCCAAATTATGCAACTGGTGAAGAGTAAACGGTGATCGGGGCTGGCGATTACTTCGTGATGGCATTCACCATTCCATTTGTCATTTGTGAGTCTCCTCTTCATTACCGTGCAACCGGTTCCGCACCGAAAAGGATCTACTACCATGACAAAGATATTAGTCATTGCGGTCTTCCTCCTGTCTCTTCCACTCACGTCCCTTAACGTATTTGCTCAATCTGAATCGCGCGGCGACTTATTGAAGGAAATCGAAATGAAGCGGACGGAATTGTCCGCGCTGGAGAAGCAATTCCTGGCTCCGTCCGCAGAGGACCGCGCTGACTATGCGGAGCTGCTGCGAGAACTCGACACTGGCTTGATCCGGCTGTTGCCGCGCGAGACACTTGGCGGCGGTGGCGCTTATTACTCATTTGCGCGTCTCACTCATGAATACGGTTATGGCTCGGATATCGAGTTGCAACAAGGTTATTTGTCAGTGGGTTTTGCCGGCGCCGACTACGGTATGTTGACGAAATTGGGGGATGTGCGGATTGAAGAAATTACTCTGGAACATCCGGGCGCGCGCTTCATGGCCGCATACATTCCGCCGAGCGAACTGGCCAAAGCGCGTTTGGAATACAAACGATTCGGCGGCGCCGGAATCACTGTCGACAATGAACTCTATCAAGCGCGAGTGCCGGCTGAGATCAATACAACCTATTTGCTCCGTTCGATTAATTATGACACCTCCGATGTGCTCGTCGCTTTCCGGGTAGTTCGCAAAGATACTGACGGCAGCTTGATCCTCGTTTGGAGATTGCTGAAGAACTACACCAAACCTATCCTCGCCCGAAATACGAACGAACCGTAAAACCGCCTATGTCTTATCAAGTGATCGCACGCAAATGGCGCCCGCAGACTTTTGACGAAGTTACCGGGCAAGAACCGATCACGCGCACTCTGCGCAATGCGATCGCGCATCAGAGACTTCATCACGCCTATCTCTTCTCGGGCGCGCGCGGCGTCGGTAAAACAACTACCGCGCGGCTGTTGGCCAAGGCGCTGAATTGCCACAAGTCTGCCGGGCCGACGCCGACTCCCTGTCGCACTGACGACCCGGATGCTTGCCCCTCATGCCGAGAGATTTCCGAAAGCCGCTCGATTGACGTGCAGGAGATCGATGCCGCTTCGCACACCGGCATTGATAACGTCCGCGAGACAATTATTGGATCGATTGGTTTTGCCCCCGCGCGCGACCGCTACAAG
>JBKOZZ010000039.1:0-14932 GCA_046726155.1 Acidobacteriota bacterium | reverse complement strand
TTGATTTCACATTGCATACTCCCGCTAACTCTCTGCTTTTTTTGGTTCTCGCGGCCCTTGCAACCATGAACGGTCGTGTTGAGGATGTGCAATCGCGTCGGAAGAAACGTCGGCGGAGTTCAGAGGCAACTCGCATAAGCTAAAACCCCTCGGCAAACCACGTTAGCAAGCTGAGCCGGCATCCACGGGCTGTAGTATTATCCGTTTCGTAGAATCATCACGTTAGATTCAATAATAATAACTAAACAGGAGGTGCCCGAGCGCGTGGTTTCATCTGCTTCCGCAAAAACTGAGACGAGCGATGGACGAGAAACTACGAAGGCTTCGTCGGTACCTGGGCTCTGTCTGACAGCCGCCCTGAAATACGGAAAGCAAGACGCGCTTAACCACAAGATTGCTGGTAAGTGGATCAATATTCCGGCTGAGATCTTTGTAGAGCGCGTGCGCAATGTTGCGCTCGGGCTGGCGGAGTTGGGAACAAAGCCGGGCGATCGTATAGCGTTGCTCTCGGAAAACAGACCCGAATGGTCGATCGCTGATCTCGCGATTCTCAGTCTCGGCGCCATTAACGTTCCGATCTACACGACCCAGGCAGTTGATCAAGTCCGCTATATCCTCACTGATTCCGGCGCCCGTGCAATCTTTATTTCCAATAGAAAGCTTTTTAAGCATGTAAGCAAGGCGCTGGAAGGCCTGGATTTTCTTGAGCGAATCATTTTCTTCGACGAAACTGCCGGCGATAATATTGAAAGATCTACCGCGCTTGAATCGTTGGAACGGAAGGGGCAGGAACGATCCTTAAATAAGCCTGCGGCCTTTGGGGCTTATCTCAAGGCGATTAGGCCTGAAGATCTTGCAACCATAATCTATACGTCGGGTACTACTGGCGAACCAAAGGGTGTGATGCTTACGCACTCGAATTTCATTTCGAATGTGTTGTCCATAACCGGAGGTTTGCCAATCTCAGCGACTGACACAGCCTTATCGGTTCTGCCGCTGTCACACATCTTTGAGCGGACTGGTTTCTATGTCTTTTGTTACGCCGGTGTTTCGGTCTATTACACGGCCTCCTTTGATCAAGTAGCTGAAAACCTCCGCGAAGTCAGACCTACCGTTATGACAGCCGTCCCTCGTTTGTTCGAGAAGGTTTATCACCGGATTGTGAAGAAGGGCTTCTCCCAGAAAGGCTGGAAGCGCCGCGTCTTTGTACGTTCCCTGGCGGTGGGTCAGCGCTACGCCGAAGCGAAGGACAAAGGCAAATTTGTGGGGCCGGCGTTGGCTCTGCAACAAAGGATGGCGAACCGCGTGGTGTTTTCAAAGTGGCGCGAAGGTGTTGGCGGCCATCTAAGATATTTTGTTTCGGGGGGAGCACCACTCTCCCCGGCACTTTCCTATGCCTTTCTCGCCGCGGGGATTCCTATCCTGCAAGGTTATGGGGCCACTGAGACGTGCATTGTCTCGGCAAATCGTCCAGAGAATAATCAGGTCGGCTCCGTTGGCGTACCTTTCGACGGAATCGAGGTCAGCATCGCTGAAGATGGTGAGATCCTCTTACGTGGCCCTAACGTCATGCGAGGCTATTATGGCCATCCGGAAGAGACTGCCTCTGTACTGAGTGATAACTGGTTTGCAACGGGCGATGTTGGACATTTGGATCAGGAAGGTCGACTCTACATCACAGATCGGAAGAAGGATCTATTCAAGCTTTCAAACGGAAAATACGTCGCGCCACAACAGATCGAAAGCCTTCTGAAGCAGAGTGAGTTTGTCAGCCAGGTAGTGGTGGTTGGCGCCGGTCGTAAACAGCCAGCTGCGCTGATTGTTCCCGAGTGGGAAGCGGTCAGGCAGGCACTATCTGCTAGTGGCGAGGAGTTTCCGACCGATCGCGTCGCTCTTGCGAGGCTTCCCGCCACGGTCAAATTAGTACAAAGCGACGTGGCTCTTCTAACAAAAGAACTTGCCGATTACGAGCGCATCCGTCGAATTGCGTTATTGCCGGATGAATTCTCCATCGACCGGGGGGAATTGACACCAACGCTCAAAGTTAAGAGACGTGTCATTGATCAGAAGTTTGAAGGTTTAATTGAGGAGCTCTACTCATAGCAGCTGATTGGAAAGAACGGACGCAGACCGGCAGTTTACAAAATCCTGCGAGATGCTAACCAATTCATCCTAAATTCTCAGGCTAGCAGTCACTTCTCAAAAAAAGTGAGTTCATTGCGACTGGATGACTTATCGGCAGAATTCTCACTGCCAAGGGCGACTGGCTTGTCTTGTCCCAGGATCGACTCGGCCAGCAGTCTTAGATCGATCGGCAAGTCAGGCGCACGACATTCTCCCTTGAGCGGCCGTATGTAAAACGCCAGTAGTGGAACCTCGCAATAGCAAAAATCACAACCGGCCAGGTGATGTTTAACCAGGAAGTTGATTTCGGGGGCAAGTGATTGCTTGTGAAATGAAAGTAAGAGACTGGAAGAGGGGCAAGCCAGTTTTTTACTGAATGACTCTACAGTTGAGGACTTCATCGGTTTGCTGCCAGACAGCTACAGGTGACCAGGCTAGTTGATCGAACTTAGAAAAACGCACATCCACTTGACAGGATTGAGAAGGCAAAAGTGTCAATTTTGCCTCATCAGCCTCTACCAGGACGAACCCTTAGAGTCATCCAGTTGTTCAACTGCTTAATAAACCTAATTGTCGCTTAATTCCATAACTTTGTCCCTCGAATCGGCTGCTTTTGTAGTCTGGAATCAATAACTTGCCGGAAGTGCAAAAACTTGTTGCTCAATCGTGGGAATGTTGTTAAGATGCTCGCCGTCAAGTCAGAGAGCGCCTGCTCTTTGACGCTCGCGCCAGGGCAGCCCACCTGTTTTCTCAGGAATAACTCGGGCAAATTCTAAATGACTAGCCAATAATAGCTCCAAGGCTAATGCAAGACTCTTTCTCGAAAGACCTCTTAGTTATCGCCTTACCAAAGCTCCTTAACACCATTGGATCGCTGATATTGCCTAAGGTTACCTATTTCAGGTCAGGCGCCGCACATCATTAGGGTTCCCCGCCTAATATGAAGTCCAGTCAACTCAGTAACCCAAAGAACAATCCTTGTGAAATCTCTAAGTCGCGAAGTCGAAAAAGAAGTTGAGTCGACCCCTGTAAGCCAAGAGCCGCAAACTGCTCGCGCAAAACGAACGGCAGAGCGGATGGCGAAAAGTGGCAAGTGGGTCGAAAGCCTGCGATGCTCGGATGTAAATCGACTCTGGTCGGAACTACACCGCATCGTTTCTCACCATCCTTTGGTGAGAGCTTCACGAAGCGCTGGCCTGTTGGTAGAAGAAGGGGCAACCACCGCTTATACCGACCTCACTCAGGAACTCTTCGTTCAACTCCTTAGCAAGAATCGCTTCGAGCACTATATTGAATCGGAGATGACGGACTATGAAATTGAATGTGAGATTGGCCAGATCGAATTAACTAACCTTCTCACTGCTGAACTACGAAAGCGCCACCCTGAAAGCTATCGCCTTGCGCGTCGGATCTCTACGCTCATTCAATCCAGCGCAAACTTCCGTCGCTTTGATTCGAGCGGCAGTGGTGATGAGCCTCACAGAAGATTAGCCGACCGAATTTACGGTCTTAGTGAGTGGGCTGATGGCAAACGCCGGCGGGACTCACACGAAGTTGAACGGCGCGTTCAAACGATCCCTGTTCGAGCGCGGGATACACGGATGGTGGGTTGCACGGGTGACTCCCAGGTGGTGATTAGTAATTCTGATCTCGAGGACCTCATTGTTTCCGTGTTAGACGCAGTTGACTCGCCAGTTGATGTTAGAGCACTTCGCAGTCTTGTTATGTCGCGGCTTCCGGTGATGGACATCTATCTCGTACCGCTCGATGGCGACGACAACGATGGCGAGGGAAATCATTTTCAACCCGTGGATAAGGGTGAAGACCCGGAACAAGGACTACTACGCCGCGAATCGGAAGACGAAGCAGCTGGATTTGTCGACCACTTTCTTGGCCACCTCCACGAAACTGTTCGAGGAAAGGTCAAACAATACAACCGGATTCTGGGAGTCTTGTGGCACTGCTATTTGAGCCCGCAACATTCCACGCAGCTTGAGGTTGCGGCCGTGCTGGGAGTTTCCGATTCGCTCGTTTCTGATTATAGACGACGAATAGAACAGGAATTACGTGCTCTTTCCTTCTCTGAGGTTGAGGAGGCCAGAAGATTCGAAGGCGCATTGCGCGAGCGCGTCAGAGAGCTTGTTTTAGTCGGCGACCAAAACGAGGTAGCAGTTTAGATTGACGGTGGCCTGCCTTAAGAGCCTGCTACGGGAATTCCAAGTCGAGGCTTTGGCGGGTTGAGCGTTAATTCCGTTGGCTCAGGTTTTGCCATTTTGCCGTTGGCGTTTTTGAAGGCACTGCAAACTTACTTACTGGTCTTCTGCTTGTTCGCTCTCCTCAGCCTTTCTCTCCGGTCTCATGTGTGGAAACAGAATCACGTCGCGGATGGACTGTCTGTTGGTGAGTAGCATGGTGAAACGATCAATGCCGATGCCGATACCGGCGGCGGGCGGCATGCCGTAGGAAAGCGCACGGATGTAGTCCTCATCCATCATCATCGCTTCCTCATCGCCTTTCTCGCGACGCGTTGCTTGTTCGATGAAGCGTTGGTATTGCTCCGAAGGATCGTTTAATTCCGAGAAGCCATTCGCGCATTCGATACCGGCGATGTAAAGTTCGAAACGTTCGGCAACTGACGGATTTGCTGGAGAGGCTTTCGAGAGTGGTGAAACCATTTTAGGGAAATCATAAATAAGGGTTGGCTGGTTAAGACTGTGCTCCACGTGTTCTTCGAACAATTCCAATAAGTTATCATCCGTAATCTTCTCAGCAGGGGCGAATTGAGCAACGGCCTCTCTCATCGTCATTCTCTGAAACGGTTGGCCAAAATCAATCTCGTGCTCGCCAAATTTCACGTGCGTGTGGCCCAACACCGTGAAGACTGTTGCCGCCAGCATCTGTTCGCAGAAGTCCATCATCTGTTTCGAATCGGCATAGGCCCAGTAAAACTCCAGCATAGTGAACTCAGGATTGTGACGCGTTGAGATTCCTTCATTGCGGAAGTTGCGATTGAGTTCGTAGACTTTTTCAAAACCTCCAACCAGCAAACGCTTCAAGTAAAGCTCTGGAGCAATGCGTGCGTATAGATCAATGTCAAGCGTATTGTGATGTGTTTTAAAGGGCCGCGCGGCAGCGCCAGTAGCTAGCGGCGTCAGCATTGGTGTCTCGACTTCGAGATAACCGTGCTCATCGAGGATGCGGCGCATTTCGCGAATCACGCCTGAACGCCGTTCAAAGACCTGTCGCGGCGTCAGCTCATCTTCCTCGCGATCTAATTTCAAGCTACCGGCAATGAGATCGGCATAACGCTGACGCCGGCTAATCTCCGGGTCGTGTATGCCATGCATCTTATCGGGAAGAGGCAACAACGCCTTTGCCAGGAACTGTAACTTTTGCACGTGAATCGAAAGCTCACCCGTCCTGGTGATAAACAAGTAACCTTCAACACCGATAAAGTCGCCGTGATCCAGCAGATTGAATAGTTCCCAGCCATCCACCTCCCCGTTACCGGCCTCGTTGCTTACACCTTTTACATCCGCGCGCTTCACATATATCTGTAAACGGTTAGCGCCATCAGACAAATGCACAAACGCAGCTTTACCCATCACGCGGGGCGGCGAGGCAATACGCCCGGCAATGCGAACCGTGACCTGATTCAGTTGCTGGTTAGCGAGTTCGATTGCTTCCGGCGCGGGTCGCTCATTCTCTGCTGCTTTTGGCTCAAACGCGCGATACTTTTCAACCAGGGTTGTGATCGTGTCTTCTTGTTGGGGATCGACTATGTGGCTGCGCTCGAACTTATTGGGGTAAGCATTGCCGACGAGTTGTTGTAGAGCGTCGAGATGCTCTTGTCGGGCTCGTGTTTGATCGTTTTGCTCGATGAATGGCACAGACATGAGAAACATCGTAGATGGTAAAACGGAAACCGTAAATCCAGCAAACTGGTTTTTTAGCCGCGGATGAATGCGAATAATCGGGAATCATAAGGGACATTGAACTTCTCATTCCGTCTCATCCGCGTTAATCCTCGGCTGCTTTTATCGTTCGTTATCCTCCAGTGGCTGCAGCGGCACTGGGCCTCATGCTAAATTGTCAGCAAGCAATGATCGAAAAGCTTCTGAGCCAGGATGAACTGCTCGGGGTGCGCGAAGGTCTGCGCGCTGATGGGAAATCCCTTGTTTTTACGAATGGGGTTTTTGACCTGTTGCACGTTGGCCACGTGCGCTATCTTGCCGAAGCGAGGGCACTCGGCGACGCGCTGATAGTTGCTGTAAACAGTGATCGGACGGTGCGTGAATTGAAGGGCGAGGGACGGCCGCTGATTAGCGAGAACGAGCGTGCAGAGATACTTGCCGCTTTGCGACAAGTTGACTACGTCACTATCTTCGATGCGGTTTCGCCTCGCTCATTAATTGCCAGACTGCTGCCGGACGTCCTTGTGAAGGGTGGAGACTACGGGCTCGATGAAATTCATGGACGTGAAGAAGTGGAAGCGGCTGGTGGGCGCGTTGTCAGTTTGCCTTTTGTTGCCGGAGCGTCTACCAGCACGATCATTGAGAAAATGAAGAGGAGACTACCGGAGATCGAAGACCGGTGATCGATGGAGGAAAAGCGACAGCCGATTGATGACCGTGGTACGGTCGCCACCGTCGCCGGTAGTCCGTCCTCGGTCGTTCCTTATGAGCAGTACGATTCAGACAACTAACGCATTACAAAACACGCTACGGCGCATCACGGAACCGCCGGAGTTTAAGCGCGTAGTTGCAGAGATCAACGGCGGCGCGCGGGTAGTTTCAATAAGCGGGTTGGTGGCGGGCTCCGCACGCGCGCTGGCCCTGGCTGCGCTGCAACGTGAGACCAGAAAAAGTTTTGCCGTCGTCACTCAGTCAAACCGCGATCTAGAACCGTGGGAAGGCGATTTGCGCTTTTGGTATTGCGCCCTCGCTGGAAAAAAGAGTTGTGAAAACGAAGTGCTCATTCTGCCCTCCTCCGAAACTGATCCTTACGCCGGCTCCTCGCCACACGCAGACACTCTCGAACGGCGTGCGCTAACGCTTTGGCGTTTAGCGCGGCATTCACAGGATTTTGTTTTACTTACAGCGCGTGCCCTATCGCGCCGGACAGTATTGCCGGATGAGATCATCGGCGCCGGCGCCTTGTTGGCAAAGAATGATAATCGCTCGCCCGAAGACCTCGTGGACCAACTGGTCGCGTCAGGATACGTGCGGGAGGATCCGGTGGGCGCGGTCGGTGAGTTCTCAATGCGAGGCGGTATTCTTGATGTATGGTCGCCGGGGCAGGAACGGCCCGTCCGGATCGAATTCTTTGGCGACGAGATCTACTCAATCCGTGGCTTCGATCATGAGACGCAACTATCCACCACTCAATTGAGCGCCATCGAGATCGTTCCCATGCGCGAAGTCGTTGTCCGCAGCCAGGACTTCAGCGAATGGGCCGAGGAAGCTCGCCGGCGCTGGAACCAGGATCGTTATGCGCGGGCGTTGCGCGATCGCACAGTTTTTGCGGATGAGGGAGAAAGCTTTGCGGGTTGGGAATGGCTTCTGCCGATTATCCGGGAGAGACGCGGCACCGTTTTTGATTATTTGAAGGACGCTGTGCTGGTCGTTGACGAACCCTCGTCGGTAGAAACGTACCTTGGTGAGGTTTATCAGACGCTTGCCGATCGCTACGCTGAGACTGATGCAGCCGACGACATTGCTCTTATGCCTGAAGAGCTTTACCTCCCTCCGGAAGAACTGCGTGCGACACTGGATTCCAGGCAAAGGATCGAACTCCGCTTGCTTGGGCGCGCGGCGGCCGAACTCGATCAGGCGGTCGCTTTGGATGCCGAAGCGCCAAGAGTCAATTTGGGTCGCACTCGGAGTGTGCGCGCACCTTTATTCCTTTTCCCCGTCGTAGGGCAAGTGCCAGAGGTCGAATGGAAAACGCATTCAACGCGCAAATATCACGGGCGGCTTGCCAACCTCGCTGCAGATTTGATCAGCGCCTGTGAGAGCGGAACGTCCGCCCTTTTTGTGATGCCCAGCATCGGAGTCGCGGAACGAGTCGCGGAAATTCTGGCGGAATACGAAATAGAAGCGCAGCTTTCGTCAGCAGATGAAACTTCCGCGGCTGAATCCTCCACCACTGCTCAGATTATTGTGACTGTTGGCCGGCTCAGCGCTGGATTCGAAATGATCGCTGCGCGGATCCTGACATACGTTGAGGGCGACCTGTTTGACGAGGCCGGCGCGCAAGCGCTCGAGCGGCGCGCGGCTGCGCCAGACGGCAGACGGCAGACAGCAGACAGCAGGAAAAGAAAATCCAAGACTGCGGCCTTCCTTTCCGATTTTCGCGATCTCAAAGCCGGCGATTTTGTGGTGCATGTCGATCACGGAATTGGACGCTTTGGCGGCTTGCAAACACTCGACCTGGGAACGCGCAGCAGCGAGTTCATGCTGCTTTTCTACGCTGAGGACGCGAAGCTTTACGTGCCTGTAGAGCGGCTCGATCTGGTGCAGCGTTATTCGAGCGCGGAAGGTCATCAGCCAACCCTCGATCGGCTCGGCGGACTTGGTTGGCAAAAGACGAAGGCCAGAGCAAAGCGCGCAATGCGCGACATGGCCGACGAGCTTTTGCGTTTATATGCCGAACGCAAGCTGGTGGGCGGTTATGCTTTCGCTGCCGACACGCCCTGGCAACGAGAGTTTGAAGATGGGTTTGAATACGTCTTAACCCCCGATCAGGAAACAGCAATCGAAGACGTCAAGCGTGATATGGAAGAGTCGACTCCGATGGATCGGCTGCTTTGCGGCGACGTCGGTTACGGAAAAACCGAAGTGGCAATGCGCGCCGCTTTCAAAGCCGTAATGGAAGGGAAGCAAGCGGCAGTGTTGACGCCCACCACCGTGCTTGCATATCAACACTACGACACTTTTCGCAGTCGCTTCGCGCCTTTCCCGGTGAAGATTGAATTGCTGTCGCGGTTTCGCTCCGCAAAGGAACAGAAGGAGGTTGCGAAACGCGTCGAGTCAGGCGACGTGGACGTGTTGATTGGAACACACCGGCTTTTGTCGAAGGATGTCAGGTTCAGAGAACTGGGTATCGTGGTGGTTGACGAGGAACAGCGTTTTGGTGTGGCCCACAAAGAAAGATTGAAACATCTAAAGAAGCGCGTTGATGTTTTAACGCTTTCCGCAACGCCGATTCCGCGCACGCTCAACATGTCGTTGAGCGGACTGCGCGACATGTCCCTGATTGAAACTCCGCCGCGCGATCGGCTCGCAATTCAGACTCAGGTGGTTCAGTTTTCTGAGAACGTTATAAAGTCGGCGATTGAGCTGGAGCTCGGTCGCGGCGGGCAAGTCTTCTTCATACACAATCGCGTCGAAACCATTGAGACGATTGCGGCCCTCGTCCAGCGCCTGGTGCCTCAGGTTCGTCTGGTTGTAGGCCATGGGCAGATGAACGAAAAAGAGATGGAGCGAATAATGCTCGACTTCATTGAGTTCAAATATGATGTTCTGGTTGCCACTACCATCATTGAGAATGGCATAGACATCCCACGCGCCAACACAATCATCATAAACCGCGCCGATCAATATGGTCTTTCTCAACTTTATCAGCTGCGGGGCCGTGTTGGCCGTTCAAATCGCCGCGCTTACGCCTATCTGTTGATTCCCGGAGAGCAGGAGCTTTCGCCCATAGCCAAACGTCGCCTGGCGGCCATTCGGGAGTTTTCGGACCTGGGCGCAGGCTTTCGCATCGCTGCTCTCGACCTTGAATTGCGCGGGGCCGGCAATCTGCTGGGTGGCCAGCAATCGGGACACATGGATGCGTTGGGGTTCGACCTTTACACACAAATGCTGGAGCGCACGGTCGCGGAGTTACGGGGCGAAGAGGTCGAGGACGAGACCAGCGTTACCATCAATCTCGGCGTCGACGTAACTATACCCGATGAGTACATCAGCGACATGGGCCAGCGACTGCGAACTTACAAGCGCGTTTCCTCGGCCCGCGACAATGAGACCCTTTCCGGTATTCGCAATGAGACCCGCGATCGATACGGACGGCTTCCGGAATCGGTCGAACAACTTTTCAGTTATGCGCTCCTGCGGCGGCTGGCGGAAGACCTGGGCGTGCTCTCAATAGATAAGACGACTGATGGTGTCGCGTTGAAGTTTAGTGAAAAGGCGCGCGTCTCGCCGGAGAAACTGGCCGCCTTTGTAAACGCCCGGGAGGGCAGAGTCTTTAGCCCGACCGGTGTATTAAAGCTGAATCTTGACGACGACGAGTATGATCATCTGTTGGACACAGTGCGCGGTATGTTGCTGGAAATCAGTAATTAGTCAGTTGTGCATGCGGCCTTGGTAGATTAGCACTGCAGGTTGTTTTGGTAGGGCCTGCCCGTTTGTTATTAGTAAGGGCTTTATGCTCAAATCTAGCGCACATCGGAGTTAACTAATGGACAACTGGCTACCGACAACTGACAAATCTTTAGGAGTAATTCTGTGAAATCTACATTTATATCGTCCGCAATAGCGGGCATCTTTGTATTCGGTATTTTGGCTATTGTTCCTTCGCCAGCCTTTGCGCAAGAGAGCGAGATGCAAGTGGTCGATGAGGTCATCGCCCAAATAAACGATGACGTGATCACGCTCTCAATGTTGAAGCGGGAATCCAAAGAGCGAATCGATGCGCTCAAGCAATCGGGCATATCCGAGCAGGAAGCCGCCGCTGAGGTCGCCAAGCGCCAGCCCGAATTAATTGCCACTCTTGTGAACGAGGCGCTCCTGATCCAAAAAGGGAAGGAGCTGGATCTTTCAAACGAGGTCGAGGCGGAGGTTAATCGCCGCATGCTCGAGGTAGCAAAGGAGCAGGGCATCACGACCATTGAAAAGCTTGAGGCGGCTATGCGTGATGGGGGCGTCGATCCGACAGCAACTCGCCAGACGCTACGAGTGGAGATCATGAAACAGGCTGTGATTCAGCAGGAAGTTGATCGCAAGATTTTCTTCGGCTTGACTACAGAAGAACTGAAGAAGTATTTCCAGGAACACCAGGAAAAGTTCCGTAAGCCTGAAAACGTCACCATTTCAGAGATATTCCTAAGTAGGGCGGGTAAGAATGAAGCCGAAGTAAAGGCGAGGGCCCTGGAACTGGTTACACAGTTACGCGCCGGCGCAGACTTTTCCAAGGTAGCTGCGGCCAACTCTGAACGCGAAGTAAACGGCGTGCGCACTGCTCCGCAAAATGGGGGAAAGGTCGGCGCCTTTGAGGTTCCGAATCTTCGCGAAGACATTGCTAACGCGATCAAGAACGTGAGAATGGGCGGGGTGAGCGATCCGCTCCGCACCAGCGATGGTTATCAAATCTTACGCGTTGACGAGCGCGTACCAGCCAGCACCACCGCAACCTTTAATGAAAACCAGGTGCGCGAGGCGATCACAATTGAGCGCGGCGAAAAGCAGCGCGAAGAATATCTGCAGAGTTTGCGGAATGAGGCTTATATCAAGATTTCCGACAACTACCGCGCCGCGGTAGCACCAATATTGAAGCTCGCGCCGGAAAAGACTGCCGAAAACAGTGGCCCGACGACTGGCGAAAAGCCCGAAAAGAAAAAGGGTAAGCTGCTCGGGATCTTCCCGAAACCGTAGCTATCAGTTTCGAGGTTCGAGTTTCGAGTTCCGGTTTATGATGGTCACTTTATAAAACTCGATACTCGGGACTCGAAACTCTTTCATGCGTCTCGACCTGTTTCTTAAAGCGAGCCGGCTATGTTCCCGCCGAACTGTGGCTCAAAGGTTTTGCGACGCCGGCCGAGTTTCAATTAATGGAAGCAGCGCAAAATCGTCCCATGCCGTTAAAGCCGGGGACGAAATCCTCATCCGTCGCTTCAGTAAGTTAACGACGCTACGTGTCCTTTCCGTTCCAATCGCGCGCCAGATCTCGCGAAAAGAAGCAGCCACTTTGTATGAAATACTGAGTGAAGAGTCCTTACCTGAGGGTGAGCTTTGATGTGGCGATCAGTTGCTAAAATCAGCTTTGGGTCTCTGAACAATCTGGTCCGGTAAGGCATTTAAAATCCCTGGCCCCCTACCTATGAAGCATTCGATTTTGTTCATCGTTCTTGTTGCCAGCGCGAGTGGCCTGGCGTACCGTCACCAAACCGGTTTTGCCCGGCAATCGACGCCGCAAGGCATACCTGCAGTTGCCGCGAAACGGGAGAGTGCTGCTGAAAGTGCTTCTCAGACAGCGCCTCTAAAACTTCCGCTGAAGAATCCCCGGATAGTCGTTCTTAAGAGCAAGCGACAACTAGAGCTCTATTCGGACGGGGCCTTGGTCAGAACCTACAAAGTTGGTCTCGGCCTCAACCCGGTTCCCGACAAAGAGCGTCAGGGGGACCGCGCCACTCCAGAAGGCGACTTCTACGTTTTCACCAGAAATGACAAAAGCGCTTTCTACTTGTCGCTGGGAATTAGTTATCCAAACGCTGAAGACGCCGAGCGCGGCCTCCGCCAAGGTTTGATTTCACGAGCGCAGCGCGATGCAATCTTAAAGGCCATCAAACGAAAAGCCACGCCGCCACAGAACACTGCTTTGGGTGGGGCGATATCTACATTCATGGAAACGGCGCGAGCAGCGATTGGACATGGGGCTGTGTGGCGTTGGAAAATGAGAACATCCGTGAACTGTTCGACGCTGTAAAAGTGGGAACGCCGGTGACGATTAAACCATGATCTAAGCCATGATGCCGGAAATCAAACCATTCAAGATTCGCGACCTTGAGATTGATCCGCCGCTGATACTTTCGCCGATGGCCGGCGTAACCGACGTTTCGTTTCGGCGTCTACTCAAGCGGCGCGGCGGGGTAGGGCTGAGCGTTTCTGAGTTTATTTCAGTTGAGGGGCTGACGCGGAGCAATCCTAAATCAAAACGCCAGATGAGATTTTATGAAGACGAGCGTCCCTTCGCGGTACAGATTTTTGGCGGACAGCCTGAACGCATGCGCTTGGCTGCGGAAATGGCTGAGGAAATTGGCGCCGACATTCTCGATATCAACTGCGGTTGCCCGGCGCCTAAGGTGGTGAAGCATGGCGGTGGCTCAGGTCTGCTAAAAGACCACGAACGCCTCGAAACAATTCTGACAGAGATAAAGAAGACGATCTCGATCCCACTGACGATTAAGATTCGCGCCGGCTTCTATGACCACACGATCAATGCTATCGAGACTGCCAAACTTGCGGAAGGCTGCGGCGTCGAACATATTGCCCTCCACGGTCGCACGAAAGAGCAGGGTTATCGTGGCCTGGCGAATTGGGATCTCGTTAAGCAGATAAAAGAGATTGTCAGTGTGCCGGTGTCAGGCAGCGGCGATGTCACAACTATCGAGGGCGCGTTTGCTCGTTTTCGCGAGACAGGCTGTGACGGCGTTTTGATCGGGCGCGGAGCAATGGCCAATCCGTGGATCTTCCGCCAGATTGAAGACGTCATGCACGGTCGCGAGGTTTTCGAACCAACGCTCGCGGACAAACGAGCCATCCTGCATGAGTATTTCGACCTGCTCCGCGAAGACATGCCCGAGACGCCGGCGATCAATCGCATGAAACAACTCGCCGGGCAGTTTACACGCGGTTTGCAGGGCGGCGCACTCTTTCGCACCTCGCTTTATCATTCTCACTCGGTGGATGAAATTCTTAACCGCATCGAGGAATACTTCGAAGCGATTGAGAATGGCCGGCCATATTTCGGCGAAGCCGGCGCACCGATAGAAGAAGCGCCCGAACTCGATTCCTGCGAAGCCGCCAGCGCTGCTTAGGGAAACAGCGGTCGCATTAGCCCGGTACGGTATTAGCCCGGTACGCTCCAGGCCGCGTAGCGGCCAAATGTTCATAGTCCGACCATTATCATTTCTTCGCCGCGTGAGGAGCGAAAGTGCTCAGTCTCGTCCTTGAATGGACTCGTCTGAGAAGGAGATGGCCAATAGCTATAAACATTGCCTCCCTAACAGAACTATCTTACCGATACCAACCAAAAGGAAAATAGCCATGCGAAAAGTGACGTTCGGCGGCGCTAACAGTCTTGATAACTATTTCGCGCGGAAAGATGATGCGGTTGACTGGTTGATGTGGAGCAAGGAAGTGGCGTCAGTCATGACTGACTATTGGAAGACAATCGACACAGTCGTGATGGGACGCAGGACCTATGAAGTTGCGCTGCGGATGGGCGCGGGCGGTGGTAACCCTTATGCTGGTGTGAAGAGTTACGTGTTTTCCCGTACGTTAAAACCGCAGTCCGGGAGCGGAGTGAAAATTGTGTCCGAAGATGCCGCAGAATTTGTCCGCAAGCTGAAAAGCGAGAAAGGCAAAGACATCTGCGTAATGGGAGGAGGTTTGTTGGCGAAGTCGCTCTTCGAGGCAGATTTGATTGATGAAATCGGTTTCAACATTCATCCTGTCTTGCTCGGCTCAGGCATACCGCTCTTTCACGAGATGAGCCACCAGATTAATTTGGAACTCATTGACTGCAAAGCTTTTAAGAACGGCACGCTGTTGGTTTCTTATCGCGTGAAACATCCAGCGGAAAGTAAGACGAAATCAAGGGCAAAGGCTGGAAAGGCGAGGAGGGACCTAACGAAACGTAAACAGAAGCAATGAAAAAGAGGAAGATCATCGTCTACATCGCAACCAGCGCCGACGGCTTTATTGCCCGGCGCGACGGTGGCGTCGACTGGCTGGATCGTCCACGGACCTCAGGCGATTACGGCATGGGTGCATTTTTCAAAACAATCGACACGATTCTGTGGGGC
>JBKOZZ010000038.1:0-23001 GCA_046726155.1 Acidobacteriota bacterium | reverse complement strand
GAGCGCGCTCGCGGTTTCGTCAAAAACGTCCTTGGTCGTGCCGAGAAAGGTTGTGCGCGCTTCATCGGCTCGCAAACTTCCGGCGCGCAAAGTTTCGATCGTCTGAAGCGAGTCGCGATAGTTTTTCAGCGCCGACTCGCGGAACGAGTTTGATTTCTTTACATCGTTTTCCTGCAGCGCCTGTAACCACAAACTCCTGCCCAGACCGCGTTGCGCCGGCCAAATCAGATCGATGCGCTTATCTTCCTGGGAGCCCTTAATTGCTTCGCCGTACAACTTGCCGGCATCTTTGAGCCGCGTCTGGGCCAGGGCAACATCCCCCAGGCTCGTTCTTGACGCGGCGCGGAAACGGCGTGTTTGGCCAAGCTTTGTAATTCCGCCAAGACTGCTGCCAGCCGCATCGAGTGCATTTTCAAAATGCTTCCTGGCAGCGTCGAAATCCTTCTGCGCGTAAGCCAGGCGTCCCATTCCCAGTTCATAACTGGAGTAAACAATCGAATCCCGATACAGGTCGAGTTCCTTCTTCGCTTCCAGCAGGCCAATCGCCGCACTGGTTGGCGCTCCAACCTCCACCTTTCCCGTGGAAATGCTGCCAAGCATTCCTCCCAGACCGCCGAAACGCCGGGTGGTTCTGGATGCAGCACTTTCCGGTTTCTTCGCTTGCATCTGGCCGTATGCCGAGCTCGCGTCCGCAAGCCGGCCCAGGCGAAAATTCACATCGCCGATCTTTGCCAGCATCAAGTTTGCATTGAACTTGTCGTCCGCGATATTTGCGTTTGCCAGGCGACTGTCGACCATGCTCGCGGCTGCCGTGGCTTCAGCCTGTTTTTTGTCGCCCTGCACAAAACCATCGAGCGCGCGCTTGTAGTGATCGAGAGCCACGTTATATTGACCCTGTCTCAAGTAGAGATCACCCAACTCGTTATTAGTGGCGGCAATACCGTGATTGTCTTTTGCCGCGGTGTAGAGCTTGAGCGCGGTTTGCAGTTGTCCAAGCGCCTGATCGGCTTTCCCTCGCTTGAGCAGGCGCCTGCCCTCGCGCAGCGCAACTGCTGCCTGATCCGGCTGCTGAACGGGCAAACCAAGGCCCCGAGAAGTTTCGCGGGAAAATGCCGTGGCAGCCAAGGTTGGCGATAGACTCGCACTCAATGCCAAAACAATAAATTTTCTTGCAGTCGCGTTCACCGTGAACCCTCCTCGCTTCCTGCTATGCGTCATTTTTTGTCGCTTAACAAACTTACCGATTTGTGAATCAAATCCACTGCTGCGACGAGCATGTTCTTGCTGGTTGAGGCTGTCAACATTATTAACGACGGTTCGGGGTCGTCTCTGTTGAGTCCGATTCCCCGCGTGGCGGCCCGGTGCTCGGAAGAAGTCTGCGCGGTGCCGACGCGAGCCGCTTTCGCGACTTTGACTGGCTCGTTTAGCCCGCTTTGAATCTGCGACCAGGTCTCGGAGGCTGGATGCCACGGACACTTTTCATGGCTGTTACGGCAATAGGTAATAAGATCATCTTCGATGGGGACGGCTGACAGCGGCTCGCGAGTAAAGACAAAATAGAGCTTCTCGGCGCCGGGATGTTCGTCAAAGGTCAGCCACCGCAATCTTTCTTCCGCGGCAACACTCGAGGGAATCTCAAATGGAACATGGGCCTGAAAATAATTGCCCGCTTCATCCAACTCCGGATCGGGATAAAGCATTACCGGCTCTCCGCCATCGGTAGTGTTGAAAACATATAGGTAGCCATCGGCGTTGGTCTCAATCAAGAACCGAACGTGATCGCCTTTGCGAAATTCATGTGACGGATCGGTGCGGATGGCCAATCCATTTGAGTCGCGCATGAACAGGGTCAAGCCCAGACCCATGCGCGTCGTGTTCAATTTAGCTGGCGTACCGGCAGTCGTAGATGAACCGCTCGTCGAGATTCCCGTGGTGGCACCAGCAGAATTTGTCGTGGCAGATTTTGGACGCCGCCGGTTGGGCTTAGTGGCTACGGAGGGTTTGTTACTCCCGGGCGCTGCTTTGGGCCTTGTGGTGAGAAATGCGCCTCGGACGTCTTCGTCCTGCTGGGCGAACGCCTGCATTTCACCAAAGCCTGCAAGCACGATTAGAAAGGTCAAAAAGATTGTCCTTCTTTTCATTGTAAAAACATCTCCTTAAGACTAAACACGATTTGCCTACCACTTAAATACGAACCCCGTATAACTCCAGGATTCATTTGTGTTGGATTTTTACTTCGAAAACAACTGGGCGTCCGGATTCGTTCGCATTAGTCGAATTAGGCATTTTCAGGGTAACAAAGGGGGCAGCAGGATCTTTGTCGTTAACCTCAGTTACCGGCTTGTTGGTCTCGTACTTTAATAGAAAAGCATTAAACTCCGCCTGTTCGGTTTCGCCCAATGGTTTCCCCGTTGCATCTGCATTCAAAAACCCTGGGCTGGACAGCGGTTTCGGTGAAAAAATTATAGTGTACTTTTCAGTCCCTGGCTTCTTGTCCAGCGTCACCCAGTGATAGTTTTCGCCGGTATCGGCTGGAAACGTGAAATCAACACCCCCCTTGACCTCATTCGTCTCTACCCCCGAATCAATACCTGGCTTGGCTGTCAGAAAAGCCGTTGGGGCATTGTTCTCGCCGGGACCGATCACGTAAAGATATCCGCTCTCGCGCGGCTGGAAATGAAATTTGAAATTCTCGCCAGACTTCATGGTCACCAGATCGCCGGCGCGAATAGCATCGGCCTTCTCGGTGGTTCTAACATCAAGCCAATATCGGCCCCATTCCCTGGTAGCTGCAGTCGTTGCCGTTCTTGAGGATCCGGTAGTTCCCGCGGTCGAACCATTGTCTGGTTTGGCCCTCATCCAATTCATGGCAAAGAACCCGGCTGCCCCAACGACCACCAAAAGCAAGACTAGAACGGCAACCGCGATCAAAACTAGCGGCTTGCCACTGGATTTTTTCGCGGCCACCCCCACCCTCGGCGCCTGTTGAACGGTTACGCTCGAGGCAAGGTCGACGCCATCGGCTGCACCCTGCGGCGTTTGCGGCGGCTCAGCGGGGGCTGCGACTCCTTCAAAGGCAGCAGGCGATGCTTTCACTGGCTGCGGGATGCTCGGCGGCGCTGTAGGAACGGCCTCGACAGTAACAATCGTGGCGGCGTTTACGTCTGACTTCGTATTGAGGGCCGCGGCGCCTCCCTGCGTGTGCGCCCAGGAACTCTCGGGATAGGGCATGTCCGGTAGTGTTCTCCCCGCGGGCGTTTGCCCAGTCGCACCGCCCAACCCGGCCCGCAACTGAGCAGCCAACTCACCGGCGGTCGCCTGCCGGTCCCCGCGATCTTTCGAGATGGCACGATCAATTGCTTCACTGAATACTCGCGGGACGTCTGGAAACTTTTCACATAACGGAGGCGGTTTGACTGATATGTGTTCTCGTCGCAACTCATGAAGCGTCACGGCCGAATAAGGACGCCTGCCACTGATCATTTCATAGGCCACTAAACCGAGACTGTAGATGTCCGTGCGGCCATCAATCTCCGGATTGCCGTCGCGCGAAATTTCTCCCCACTGCTCCGGTGACATGTAGTAGGGTGTGCCGAGAACCTGTCCCGCCATCGTGAGCTCCGTTGTGCCGCTGCTGTCGACGCCGGCGATCTCCCGCATTTTTGCGATACCAAGATCAAGCAGCTTTATCGAAGACTCTCCGCCTGTAGCCGGCTTACCCATCATTATGTTTTCCGGTTTGAGATCGCGGTGCACCACACCCATCGCATGGGCGGTATTCAAGACGCTCATGATCGGTTCAAGAATTTCAAGGGCTTCGGCGGCAGTGAAGCGTCCGCGCTTTTTCACCTCGGCATCAAGTGTGTGGCCCTCGACATACTCCATCACCATGTAAATGGTGCCGTCGGCTGCTGTCCGCAGATCGTAAACAGTTACCGCATTCGCATGACGAAAACGTCGGGCGGCTTGTCCTTCACGACGAAAGCGACGCAACCACTCGGCATTGTTGCGCACCTCCGGCGGTAGGATTTTTATCGCGACGCGATCGCCCAACAGTATGTGGCGGGCAAGATAAACTGCTCCCATCCCGCCCTTGCCAAGCAGCGATTCAATCTTGTACTGCCCATCGAGCACTGTGCCTACGATAGAAGACGGATCATCTTCAAGCACTTCACCGTCAGTGGGACAGAAGCTGATGCTATCGTCATACTTTGCTTTGCAAACGGTGCAGTATTTCATGCTTACTCAATCACGATCAGTCATGTTCAGGGTGATCAAAGGCCACCATTTCCGGACGAAACATTGTAGAGACGGTTTAATTGGAAGTCATGCGCTATTGGGAGTCGCAGCTACCAGCTTAGCACAAAAAAAGGTCAATCTGAGGAAGTGGGCGTCCTGGCTCAGTTCCGTTGAAAAGTGTCCGATAAACTTTAGTTTGTCGTGACTCCGCGACAAGCTAAAAGCTTATCGGACATCAACTAACCCAGTGCGGGCTGGCTAGCTGGAATAGATCCTGCGCGCGTATTCCTGCACCATTCGATCACTATTGAACTCGGGAACGAGGGTGGTGATGGAGTTTTTCATCATCGAAATCCATTTACGCGGGAGACCTTCAATGTCGCGCTCGTAGTAGAGCGGCACTACCTGTTGCTCCAGCACGCGGTAGAGCGACTCGGCGTCGCTTGCGTCCATGTCAGTCTCGACGGCGCTCGCAACCTCGTTGCCAATTGCGAATCCGTTTGTGCCGTCGTAGCCCTCGAGCCACCAGCCATCCAGCACGGACAAATTCAGACCGCCATTCATGGCCACCTTTTCTCCGCTGGTGCCGGAAGCCTCGAGCGGCCGGCGCGGAACGTTGAGCCAAACATCCACTGACTGCACTAACTGGCGGGCAATTTCATGATCGTAGTTTTGCAGGAAGACTGATCTGTTGGCTACGGCCGCGCTGCTTTCCCAGCGGGCGACCTGTTGCAGGATGAGTTTCGCCTCCTGGTCTTGCGGGTGAGCTTTCCCGGCAAACACAAACTGGACCGGGCGATCGGCGTTGTTAATAATCTTGAGGAGCCGCTGTGGATCTTTCAACAACAGGTTCCAACGCTTGTAACCAGCCACGCGTCGCGCAAAACCAATAATCAGCTCACCGGCTTCGAAGATATTTTGTCCAGCTTCGTTATACTCCGGACTCTCACTGCGATTCAGGCTCGCTAGAAATGCACGTTGACGAATAAAAGCGACCAGCCGCTCTTTCAAAAGCAAATGCGTCGCCCAGAGTTCCTGGTCAGGAATTTGCGCAATGGCTTGCGCCCAATCGGCCCGGTCAAGCAGCCGCGTTGGCCAATCATGGCCGATATGTTTCTCATAGAGCGACTTGATTAAAGGCGCGATCCACGTCGGCGCATGAACGCCGTTTGTGACATGGGTAATTGGAACCTGATCAATTGTTTCTTCTGGCCAGAGTTTTTGCCAAAGTGCACGCGAGACCTGGCCATGTTTGCGGCTGACGCCGTTTGTAGATCGGCACATTCTGATTGCCAGGGGCGTCAAGCCAAATGGCTCGCGTGGATTGTTACGATCGATGCGGCCCAATGCCACAAACTCTTCATGAGTTAAGCCAAGCTCTTTCTCAAAGCTTGTCCCAAATGAGCTGGTCAGCAGATCAACTTCAAACTCATCATTTCCGGCGGCGACCGGCGTATGAGTAGTAAAGACGCAACGCTGTCGCACCAGGTTCGCGGCTTCCGCAAAACTCAACCCCTGCGATTGAATTAACTCGCGAGCCAATTCGAGTGTGAGAAAAGCACTGTGGCCTTCGTTCAGGTGGTACACGGCAGGTTGGATATTGAGCTTTCGCAGTAATCGCACGCCTCCGATTCCCAGCAACATTTCCTGAACTATTCGCGTCTCGCGATCGCCGCCATAGAGATGACCGGTCACCCAACGATCCGTTTCCTGATTCGCGGCGATATTTGTGTCCAGTAGAAATAGCTGCACACGACCAATTTCGGCTCGCCAGATCTGGGCACGCACGATGCGCTCGCGAATTAGAACTTCAACGAACAATGGCGCGCCGTCTTCCGCCTTGATCAGGCGAAGCGGTAGTTGCGCGGGATCGGTTTCTCCATAGAACTCTTCCTGCCAGCCTTCGCTGCTGAGGCGCTGCCGGAAGTATCCGTAGTGATAAAGGAGACCAACCGCAACCAGCGGCAGGGCCAGATCACTAGCCGATTTCAGATGATCGCCGGCAAGTACGCCAAGCCCGCCCGAGTAAAGCGGCAGCGAATTGTGAACGCCATACTCCGCACAAAAATAAGCCACCGGATGTTCTCGAGTGATCGTTGAATGGGCGGGAGCTTTGGCTCCTGAATCTGAGACCATGTACCGGTCAAACTGTTCCGCCAGCCTGCGCACGCGTTCTATGTAGACTGGGTCAGTGGCCATCTCAGCCAGACGGTAAGGAGACACTGATTCGAGCAGCAGGCGCGGGTTATGTTCGCATTCGTCCCAGAGTTCAGTATCCAGATCGCGAAAGACGCCTGCGCCTTCGGCGGACCAACTCCACCAATAGTTCCAAAGGATCCGCTCGAGGGCTTGCAGCGGAGATGGCAGTGTCGGGGTTTCAGTCAACGTAATTGTGGTTGGGTGTTCGATAGTTTCGATCATTGCGATGAGACTAACTTAACGGGGCGCGGATGAGCGCTTTCGAATTGACCGGGAAGAAGCCTGTCGTACGCCCGCGCGCCAAAAACAAAGGGGTTCTTATAACATAACTCAGGGCTATGCCAAATTCGTCGTCAGGCAAGTCACAGACTTGCCGCGCATCGAAACGGCGTAGCCGCAGCAGGTGATGAGAGATAAGCTGCGGAGCTTCGCGGACTATTTGTTACCTGCCGAATCGATGATTCTCAAGAAACGCATCAGCATCTGGGCGTTTAAAGAAGATCAAGCGAACTTCGTTTAAGGTTTTGTTCGCTTCCAGAAATTCGCTGAGCGCTGCGGAGGCAACCGCCGCCGCCTCGGATGCTGGATATCCAAATACCCCGGTTGAAATCGCCGGGAATGCAATCGACGTTAGTGAATGCTGAACAGCAAGGACCAACGAATTCCGGTAACAGGCGGCCAGCAATTGGGACTCACGACCATCATGCCTTCCATACACTGGGCCAACTGTGTGAATGACATATTGAGCTGGTAAATTCCCCGCCGTCGTGATCACAGCCTCGCCGATGGGTAGTCCCTCAGGATATTGTGTACGCCGGATTTCGAGGCAAGCCTCAAGAATCGCTGGGCCTCCCGCTCGATGAATCGCCCCATCAACTCCACCGCCTCCCATTAGCGTCGAGTTTGCCGCGTTAACGATTGCGTCAGTGTCCTGGCCCGTGATGTCGCCAACGACTATCACGACGCGGCCGCCCAGGAACTTCTCGTTAGTTTTGGTCACTGGGATTCGGAATCAGGTAGGGACTCGTTCTGGATCAACTCTTCTTCCGCCTCGTCCCGGGGCTTAACCTCGATTTCATCAAACATATCCTGCCGGCGCAATGCTTCGGCGACGCCTTTCGCCTTGAGCTCAGTCAAAGGATGTTCGGCGTCGGCGCTGGCTATTTCAAAAAGCCGGTCGTCGAGCATTAGCACGCCCAGCGAGCCCAGCGTTACCCCCGCTGTAATCTGTATTTCATCCATGTTGTGGATTTTGAAGTGTCCGGTTTGTTCGACCCAGTCCTCGATGAAAGGATCACGAAGGGCATGTTCGGCTTCGGATTCCGAAAGGTACGCCCCCTCGACGATGAGACAGTATTCGCGCACTTTGCCCGTCAAATTAACAGTAGATTAGGTGTGAGCCGCCAGTGGCAGCTGATGAGCCGCAGAGTAAGTTTGAACTACCATTGCGAACCGTCGAGCAGTTTACCATCAACACTGTGCTGCCGTATCTTTTTTCGCGCCGAGCGGCGCCCGGAGTTTCTTGCCAACTTTATCACTGCGCTTATTCCCAATCCAAGCAGAAAAATAAGGTAACTCAAAGCAGGATAGACATTCTTGTCTGTCGTTCCCTTTGGCGTGTGATAAGTGACTGGCAGAAATGACCGTCCTACAAAAACCGCCGCCGTGGCTCGTACTCCACAGCGGTGTCTTTAGTGACAAGTGACAGGCAGGAATGCCTGTCCTACAAAAACACCGCCGTGGTTCTTATTCCCCGGCGGCGTCTTTAGTTTGCAGAACGGTATTGCTCTGTCTTGTTAGCCCGCTATCACTTTGTTTTAGGAAGCGCGGCCATACTGTTCGTAAAGCGTCTGTCTCAGGCGATTAAAGTAGGCATCGAAAGTCACGAAGCCGGTGGTTCCCTGAAAGAAGGCTTTCCCGCCAGTGTCATCGGCCAAACGATTGAGTGAATTCTGACCATAGCTCACAGCAAGCCGACTGCTGCTCGTCAAGCCGACTCCAGGTGCATAGAAGGCATAAACCGCAACGTTGCGATCGTTGGCAAGCTTAATGGCCCGCTCCAAATCCAGTGTATGAGCTGAGCTCGTGACGTCGAATCCTCGAGACGTATCGAGGCCATCAGAAATAAGCAGTACCGCATTCTTGCCTTTCCAGTCCGCGTTGAAAATACGCAAAGCTTCGATCACTTCAACATAAGGGTTGAAAGCGGAAGCCGCCGTGCTGGACAGTGGCACTCTAAGCGATCGGGCAGCCTTGTTCAGGTCGTTCGTGAACGGTTGTCTCACTTGTAACGTGCCGGTGGTGATGTATCCAACCATCACACGCGAGCCGCTTGGAAGCGAGCGTATGAAGTCGCCGGTAACTCCGAGTTCATTGCCTACTTGTGAGATAAGGTCATCCTGCACCAGAACAGCAAGGTTAAGCGGTTCGGAAACCTCCAGGCTCTTTTGATGTTTGTTCTTCTTGTCCGTGGGGAATACGTTAGTCGAGCCGGTCGCAAATACTGCTGCTGTGGCCGTTAGGGCCAGCACAAGCGCCGCGACAGACAGAATCAACCTTCGATAAAACATGGTTCCTTCTCCAGTTCAATATCCAATCCAGTTCGTTCAATATCCAAACTAGTTCGCTAAGTTCGATGCCAACACAGCCGAAAAAGATGGCTTGAATGGTGTGGTTCCCGGCAGAAATGGACGGCAATTTTGGCCTGTTTTTGTCGATATCGAAACAACGAGGCGGTGTTTGATATGGCATTATCAGGCTTGCTTGCGTTCCACCTTCCCGCTCAGATAAATTACTGCTCACCGAACATGTAGTACGACAGCCATTCGTGCCTGTTTCATACAGCGTGAATGACAGGCAGAATGCCTGTGCTGCTATCTTCGCCAAAATTCGCTCTCTGAAAGGACTTAGCTTTATGAAAGCCTATGCCACGGAGTCTATTCGCAATCTTGCGGTCATCGGACACGGCGACGTGGGGAAGACGCAACTAATCAGTTCGCTTCTCTACGTCGCCGGAGCCACGCCGCGCTGGGGTAAAGTCGAAGAAGGGACCACCGTTACCGATTACGAAGAAGATTCCATTGCCCGCAAGATAACTCTCAATACCGCAATCGCTCATTTAGAACATCGGGATACCAAACTAAATTTTATTGACACGCCCGGCTACGCCGCATTCGTGGCCCACGCGCGACCGGCGTTAAGAGTGGCAGACTGCGCACTTGTCGTTGTGGATGCCGTCAAGGGAGTAGAAGTACAGACGGAAAAAACCTGGGCGTATGCGAATGAGTTTATTGTGCCGAGAATTATGGCAATCACCAAACTCGATAAAGAACATGCGGATTTTGGCGCTGCCGTGGAGAGCGCGCAAAAAACTTTCAGCCGGGCGATCATCCCGTTCACACTGCCAATCGGAAAAGAGAAGGACTTCCGCGGCGTGGTTGATGTGGTCCACATGAAGGCCTACGAGCTGGGTGCCGACGGTCAGGCGAAGGAGATTGAAATTCCCACAGAGGGTCGGGAGTATGTCGATAAAACGCGAGAGCGACTGGTTGAGTTGGTGGCAGAGTCAGACGATGCTTTGATGGAAAAATATTTCGAACAGGGCACGCTTGACGAGGCCGACATATTGCCGAACATCAACAAAGCGATCGCGAATAGCAAACTTTGTCCGGTGTTTGCCGTTTCCAGTGGAACGCTCGTCGGCCTGCGCGCTTTGCTCAATGCAATCGTCGATTACGTGCCCGATCCGGCCCATCACAATGCTGAATATGGTCTGCTGGTTGATACCTCCGCGGACGCCGAAAAGATTGCCCGCAAGTATGACGATAGCGAACCTTTTTCGGCCTACTGTTTCCGGACAATTGCTGATCCTTTCGCCGGCCGCATTAACGTGATGAAGATCATTAGCGGTAAGCTGCAGACTGATGCAAACGTGCTCAATTCCAGCCGGGGTATCATGGAGCGCCTTGGCATGTTGCATTCGATTCAGGGCAAGCAACTCGATAAAGTTCCTGAAGCTCACGCCGGTGATATCGTTGCTTGTGTAAAACTAAAAGAGACGCAGACTGGCAACACACTCTCCGACAAGCAGGCACCCATCGTCTACGATCCGGTCGTCTATCCTGAAGCAGCAATTGCCTTCGCCATCGAACCGAAGTCGCGACAGGATGAGGAAAAGATTAGCGTCGCGCTCCACAAGATTTTGGAAGAAGATCCCGCGATTCATTTCACGCGCGACGCGCAAACAAAGGAATTCCTGCTTTCCGGTTCCGGACAACTTCACGTCGAGACCGTCGTGGAGAAGTTAAAGAAGCGTTACGGCGTGGAAGTGACTCTGCATCCGCCAAAGGTCCCCTACAAGGAAACTATTACGCAACGCGCTGAAGTGCAGGGCCGGCATAAGAAACAAACCGGAGGCCGCGGTCAGTTTGGCGACTGCAAGGTTATTTTTGAACCTCTACCGCGCGGCGGCGGCTTCGTTTTCGAAGACAAGATTTTTGGCGGCGCGGTGCCGCAACAGTTTCGACCGGCAATTGAGAAAGGCATCATCGAGGCGGCAAAAGCAGGCGCCATCGCCGGATATCCGCTGGTGGATTTCAAGGTGCAGTTGATCGACGGGTCGTATCACAACGTCGACTCTGATGAACATTCGTTTCGCGCCGCCGGCCGCAAGGCTTTTCGTGCGGCCATGGAAAAAGTCAAACCATCAATACTTGAGCCGATCATGGACGTGGAGATTAGTGCGCCTCAGGAACACAGCGGCGACATAATGGGCGATCTTAACTCGCGGCGGGGACGGGTGCAGGGCATGGAGACGAGCGGCAAGAATCAGGTGATCAAGGCGCAGGTGCCGATGTCTGAAATGCTTAACTATCAGTCAACGCTGAATTCGATCACGGCCGCGCGCGGATCGTTCCACATGCAGTTTTCACATTACGATCCGGTTCCCGGAAACCTCGCCCAAAAGGTAATAGAACAATCGAGAGCGGAAGGAAGAATTCGCGGCGGCGAAGAGGACGAGTAATCCTTTTGGTGTGCGCCACTCCTCGCCTCGTAGAGGCGAAATGTTTATAGCCCTGGCATGTGTTTTATAGCCTCGCTCCGCAGGAGCGAAATGTTTTGTTGTCGCGCTCCGATGGAGCGCCGGGAAACACAATCATCCGCTAGCTATAAACATTTTGCTCCGACGCAGCCGCGCAGATGAAAAACCCTCGAGTGGCCGAAAATTGACGTGGTCAAGAGCTCTGCCAGCACCCGCAACTACTCCGCCGGGAAGGTGTAAACCAGCACGCCCTGAACTTTTGTCGGCTGACCGGAGAGCTTCGTGGGCGCAAACTTCGCCTGTCGCGCGGCGGCCACTGATGCCGCTTGCAAGAGTGGATGTCCAGACACTGCCCTCGCAGAAACCACATTGCCGTCTTCGTCGATGGTAACCTCAACCGTAACATTCCCGCTTGCATGAGCAGCTTTCGCGCTCGGCGGATATTGTGGGTTTGGTAGGCTGGTCGCCTTTCCGTTCAGCACACCGCCGGAAATCGCGGCGGTGGCACCATAAGTTGCTTTAACGCGGTTAGCCATGCCGGGGGTTTCTGTTGAAAACGCAGGGCCCGGGCCCGATTTGACAGTGTAGTCGGAAGGAACTTCGAACAGTGATTTCGCGGGTTCACCGCGATCGATATTCGTCAGTCGGTAGGTTGATTCGCCCAGACGGGGATCGCTATGACGAGTCATGACTACGGTCTGTAGCTCAGGAGAGTACCAGCGTTCGTTGACAATCTCGATAGGCCGCTCATTGCCGATCTCGCCCGCAGGAATCGTCACTGTGCTGCGCGTACCTTCGGCCTCAACTCCCTCTACGTTCTGCTTTCCGAGAGATTCCGAATTTGAAGCATGCTTGGGCCCACCCCATATAAACTGCGTATTGGGCGTTGCGCTCATTCCGATCTCGCCGCGCTCGATTTGAAGAGCACCGGATGCAATTCGATCAGGCGGCGCCGTCTCGATCGCAAAACCTCCTTTGTCGTCTCCCGGGGGCGGCCCTTTGAATTCAAACTTGAAATTCATGGGGGGCATCTTCCGGGCCACATGACTGCGAGGATCCAGCATATAGCTCGTGCCGGCGACTGGATCACTTATGAAAATTGTTTGCGGCGCTTCCCCACCGTTTGCAAACGCGCCGATAGCTCTGAGTGTTTGCTCGCGCCGCGTTCGACCCTCGCTGTCCCTGTAGACAGCCGCCGTTGACTTGTTAACGATGCGGTTTCCATCACCCAAGGTTTGCACACTTTCAGTTATGGCTTGCGCGGAATAAGGCGCGCCTTTCACCACTTTGCCTCCAAAGCTCATTTCCGTCGCAAGAAAAACGAAATCACCTGGGAATCCTGGTGGCGGTGGACCGTCGGGCGCCTGCAGCTCATTCTCCAATTCAAAACGAAAGTCGCGATCAGGCGCCGGTTGTTGCTCCTTTGCCTTTTCACGTTCAGCGCTCGCGCGATCTTGCGCCGCCTGTTTTTGCTGTGCAAAAGAGAAGGTTGCGCTAACGCTGACCAAAACTCCTAAAACGATTACAACTAGCATTCGCAATTCTTTTTTCATTACTCTTTCCTTTCGGCGGGCAAGCTGCCCGGTCAAACCTGATGTGTGCTTTACATCCTCGCTATTGAACGAAACGTATCGCGCGAGGGAATCCGTCGAAGCCCAACAAGACGTCGGCTTTTACTCTTTCGCTGTAGCGATCCATATTCACCGGCAGGCCAAAGCTCGCCATTGTAGAACGTGGCAACTCAACCCGCACTATTTGCCCACCATCCTGGAGGCTTGCAGGACCCGTGTAGCTGAGCGCAATAAACTGGGTGGTGACTTCTGTGTCGGTTTGATTTTCAGTTGTTGCTGGTTTTGCTCCCTTCGATAGCATAGTCGTCTCGCCGTCGCGATCCGAAGGTTGCCGCACCAGCGTTTGCGGCCTTCTTCGCACCTTACGACTCGCCAATTGGCTGTTGTTGTCGGAGAGCGAAGTGCTTTTCGGCATTGGCGGAGTGTTCTTCCTCACGATCGGGCCGTTTTCAGGAACCGGTGTTGAGTTTCGCGGCGCCTTTGAGTCTACTGTCTGCGTGGTGCGTGTTTCCTGCTGAGATGGTGGCGACAGCTTTGCGCGCAGCAGGGCAATTCCGCACACGAGCAGCAACACTGCTGCCGCAGCCAAGAGCCAATGAGACTTGTAACCGATCGCGCGCACAGTCAACTGCGAAGATGCTGGTTGTGGAGCTCTGAACTGCGGAAGTGTCTGACGATAGGCTTGAAGCAACTGTTCCTCGATGTGCTCCGGCGTTGTTGACGACTTCATTTCTCTCGCCAGCTCATCAAGACAGCGGGTGAGAGCCCGACCATCCTGCAATCTCACCGCGCAAGCTGTGCATTCGTCCAGATGGACTAAGACGCCTTCGCGCAAATTCGCTTCCATCGTTTGATCGAGGATGCGATCGCGCGCGAGTTCGTTCACCACCTCTTCAAAGCTTTGACAGTTCATGCAAAACACCTCGCCGCTTTCGTTGTGGCCGAAGCCGTCTCTTCCTGGTGGGTGGGCCGAAGCCTTTCGATCAACAGCCCGCGGCCGCGATGCAACCGCGAGCGGACGGTCCCGATAGCACAACCAAGTATCTCCGCCGCTTCCACGTAACTCATCTCCTCCAGATCGCACAGCACTACCACTTCCCGATACCGTTCGGGTAGAGCCAGCACTGCTCTTCTGACTAACTCGATCCTTTCCGTGCGGGTTAAATCCTCGAGTGGGCCGGCGGTCGAGAGCGACGTTTGGTTTGCATCGCATTCCGAGTCTTGGTCCATCGCAACATAAAACCGTTCGCGCCGCAGTCGTCGCAGCACGTGATTTCGGGCGACTCCCATAAGAAAGCTGTTCAAGGAGCCGCGTGAGGGATCGAAAGTGTGTCCCTCCCGTATCAAAACCATGAAAACCTCCTGCGTGACGTCCTCGGCGACGGTCTTTGACCCGCACATTTGCAGGGCAAAGCGATAGATTCCCAGCTGCCGCCGCCGGTACAACGCGGACAGCGCTTCTTCGTCGCCAGCCAACATCGACTGAAGTAGTTCGCTGTCAGAGCCGTCTGTTTGCTCTTTCATTCCTTAACGCGCTTACGCAAACTGTCCGATAATCTTCAGATTGTCGCCCATTGCTAAAGTGTTCTCCCTGTTAATTCGCAGCAGTGGGTAACAAAGTTCCAAAAAATCACCGGCGGTTAGCCTGGTCGGCGCGCAAAGGAAACCGTCCGCCGCACCTAACCTCTCAGGTAAGAAAGGTTGCTGCCGCTCTTTGGTATTTATCAGAAGGTAGCCCACCTTATTTCTGGGAAAATTTCTTCCGGAATTCGGGCGCGCGCCGGCGCAGGTCTAGCCAATCGGAAAATAGCTCTGGAGCTTGCAGCCAGATGGTTAGCCATTGATAGATTTCCTTCGCCTCTTCCCGTTGAGTCGGGTCGAGAATCTTGCTACGTCCCCGCAGTAGCGAATCTTTTTTAGCACTGGTTACGATGTCTCGTAAGCGGGTCAAACCTTTGGCGTCATCGTTCGTGAGTTCCAATCGCTTCTCTTCAAGTTTTACCATTGACGAGAAGGCCGCCGACAAACTCGAGAAATCCAGCGTCTCCTGAAAACTACTATCGTCGATATGTTGCCTGCGCCACTTCAGATCGCAGTCGAAGACTTCCGGATGTCGCAAGACAGCGCCTTCGTCGGCAACTGCCCGTGCGATCGAGGCTGGACTCTCCAACGCTCCGTCGCCAAACTTCTCGCGCAACGCCTGTTGGATCTTTTCGAGTTCGGCTGCTCCCACCGATTCACAATCGAGATGTTCCCAGACCTCGATGATGAGATCCCGCCTGGTACGTGCGCTCCAAACCTTCGCTGTCATTTGAACTTTATTAAATTGTCGAACAACCATGATTAGCAGATTGCTCTAATACTGCTGTAGACTCGAGTTGTTCGAAATATGACTCGCAACACCCCAAGGACAATCGGATTGGTTTTTCCTCGTCTCATCCCGACATTCTCCGTATTTCTGATTATTATCGCTTTCGCGGTTGCTCATTCCCAACAGCCAGGCCGAAAAGTCGCAAAAATCGAAATCGAGGGACTTGAGCGATTGTCGGCCGAGGAAGTTATCGCTACAAGTGGACTCAAGACCGGAACGCCATTCTCGATCGAAGATCTTGATGCTGCCGGGCAACGGCTCGTCGACAGTGGGCTCTTCGCAAAGGTCGGCTACCGTACCACCAGCAAAGGCAACCAGCTCACAGTAATCTTTCAGGTCGAGGAAATTAAGGGTGGGCAATCGCCAGTCGTCTTCGATAACTTCGTCTGGTTTACAAACGATGAGCTCATCGCGGCTATCAAACGAGAAGTTCCTTCATTCAATGGCACGGCAGCCGACGCCGGGTACATGACAGACGACATCAAGCGCGCCCTGCAGAATCTTCTTAAGGAACGCAAAATCGAGGCTGTAGTTGAATACGCGCCCTGGCAAAGAGGGACTTCCGGCGGCGCAAAGCAAGAGCACCTCTTCAGTGTTGCAGGTGTGCCCATCCCGATTTGCCAATTGCATTTTCCCGGAGCGAAAAATGTTTCCGAAGAGAAACTGATAAAAAGCTCGAAGCAACTCACCGACGCGGACTATTCGCTGAAGTCGGCCATCGCATTCGCCACCTTCGTTCTGTTCCCGATTTATCGTGAGGTAGGCCAACTACGCGCCAGATTCCTGGAGCCTGTTCCGAAATTCGAAGCCGCAACCAATTGCAAGGGCGGAGTGGAACTAAGTATTCCCGTCCAGGAAGGCCCAATATATTTGTGGGACAAGGTCGATTGGACGGGTAACGAGGCCTTAACTCCGAGTGAACTCGATGAAGCATTAGGCATGAAGAACGGCGAGGTTGCGAAGGGGTCCAGGATTGACAAGGGCTTGCATGAGGTTAGCAGGAGATATGGTCGTACAGGGCATCTCGCTGTCAGACTGCGCCCGCAAGCACATTTTGACGATACGGCAAGTCGAGTCGGTTACAAGATAGAAGTGAAAGAGGGGCCACTTTATCGGATGGGAAAACTGACCATCAAAGGATTGAGCGAAGCGGATTCAAAGTCTCTGGAGCAGAGATGGAAACTCAAAAGCGGCGAGGTTTTTAACAGCGCTTACCTTGATCAGTTTTTTAAGGACGCAAGCGAGGAAATGCAAACGATTTTCTCTGGCCGTCAGGCACAAGGCCAGGGCCGGCCCCAGATCAGCAGGAACACAATACCAAATCACCAGACTCTCACGGCCGATGTGATAATAGAGTTCAAAAATTGAGATTTAGGACAGTATGAGCATCCACACTGAGCCGGACGACACACCTCAGAAACTCGAAAAGGCTCGGGTGCTAAAGTCGCGCGCACGCGCAATCTTCTCAAAAAAACCATTCCGGCCTCATCGAATCTTTCGTAACGGCCATGCACAGACCATCGCGGCCTATCTCTGGCCGCGGCGGTTCCGTTTTGTTTCCGAAAGAGATCAGGAACGTTTGTTTGAAGTTGCGCCTGGGATCAAGGTCCTGGCTCATTGTCGCTGGCAAGTAAACCCAACCGATCATCCAACCATCATTGTCTGGCACGGAATTGAGGGTTCCACTGCCTCCAACTACATGCTGGCGATCGCCGAGAAAGGGTTTCAGGCGGGCTTCAATGTCATCCGAGTGAACTTTCGCAGTTGCGGTGGCACAGAACACCTCACAACGACAATCTACCACGGCGGTTTAAGCGCGGACCTGGCTGCAGTTGTCAATGAGCTGATCGAAAAAGATCACTTCTCGAAAATCTTTTTGGTGGGGTTTTCATTAGGTGGAAACCTTGTCATTAAACTTGCCGGTGAGTATGGCGACAAACCACCAAAAGAAATTCTCGGTCTTTGCGCAGTATCGCCTTCGATTGATCTCACGGCCAGCGCCGCCCTGATCATGAAACGCTCAAACTGGATCTACCATCAGGATTTTCTGCGGCGGTTGAAAAAGCGAATTCGTACCAACCATAGATTGTATCCCGAACTCTACGATATTAGTGGGCTGCAACAGGTCCACACTCTTAGCACTTTTGACGATCGCTTTACCGCTATCGCTCACGGTTTCGCTGATGCTGCAGATTATTATTATCGCTCCAGCTCGCTAAGAATCATTGATAAGATTCGCATACCCACTTTGATAATTCACGCCGAGGACGACCCATTTATTCCCTATGCTCCATTGCGCGATCCGGCGGTACTTAACAATCCCTATATTCTTTTGCTCGGACCCGAACAGGGCGGACACGTCGCGTTCTTATCAGCGAACGGAAAGAATGGCGAGGATCGCTTTTGGGCGGAGAACCGCGTCGTCGAATTTTGCAAGCTGGCAAACGAGCTGCTCTCTGAAACGGCTGTCAATGAAAGCCCGTAATCCTGGGGACAGTCTTCTTTTTTTTAAGAGGCCCTAACCCAATCGTTTCATCGCAGTTGCAATTGGGCAGATAATTTGGGTTTTTCGCCACTTACTGCCGCAATCCCATTGGTTTGAACACACGACTAACTAAGCGATTCACCTGAACAGTTGGCTGAGGTCACGGCCCTTGAAAGTCATATTTTCTCCTTTTCGCATTAAGTCGTTCGCATACTTCTTCATTGACTCAAACTGGGTTTGGAATTCAAACAACCTCAGGGATTTGGCACATTTATAGAGTCGCACTGGCCAATTCTGCCATCGCTGGTCGGGGCCCGGTTTGACAATGTAGGCCCTTGCGGATAAATCCCATCCCCATGAAGTTGCGAGCAAATCCACACCTTGTAAATAGTTCTGAATGTATTGGTCATCTTGCTTTAATTCGACTACATCGCCATCGTAGACTGTCCACGCGAAACCGTAGCTGCTTTCCTGATCTATTGGGAACATCCACCAATCGTAGTGTGCCGCATGAATTTCACGCCATTGATTCTTATCAGCCCATGACTTGAATAAATCCAACTGCCACTTCTGCTTCTCTTTAATTGTCTCCAATCCGACAAATTCACGATGTCTATTGTGCTCCATTTGCTGGCCTCGAGCTATTGTAATGAGACGCTCGTGTCCTTCGTGAAGGTTCCCTTATTGCCGCCGAACCTTCAAGTTAACGGATGCCGCGATTAGCAAACACCAGGAAAGTAAAGAGCGGCTTAAAGAACAAAAAAGGAGACACCTCTAGTGTGGGGTAACAAGATTCTTGTCTTAGTCAATGACGCAAACGCAAGACTTCTATCACTTCTCAATTTTCTTGATCAAACGCAGGGCGTGGTTGCGAGCTATCAGCGGGATATGCTCATCAGTCGAAAGGTCCTTCAGAAGTGGAACCAATTGTTGCGGGTCAGACAAGCCGTTGAGTTTGAGTTGCAGCTCGACTTCTTCCATTAACTTCGGCGTGTTCAATGGCTGACTCTCGCGCGCCACAGAAATGTCGAAAACAAGGATGGCCTGGTCCGCCGCGCGGCGATATTCGTTGGCTAACGAGAATGCGTCCTTGTTGTTGGTCCAGTTGAATTCAGCGGTTCGTTTGCGCGAGTCGCGCTCCATTTTCAGCCGCATCGTGCCAAGATGAGCAAATTGCTTCTCTGATTGATAGTTTTCTTCGGAATCGAGAAAACGAAGTGTTTGCCACAGGCCGGCAATCCGCGACAACGCGGCCGGCGACAACTCCAACGGTTCCTCATAAACCGTCTCATCATGAAGTCGCTCAAACTTTATTACGCCACGGCCGCTTGCGTCGTGCTCAATGACAATGTGACGGACATAGAATTCCTTCTGGGTAAATTCGTAGGAGAAGCGCGATGGATCATTTTCGGTCTTCTTTGGTGGCTCGGGCGTGGCAGCAGAAGCAGCTGCTTCCGGTCGAGTGTTATGTTTTATTCCTGATGATTCCTGCGCAGCACCAAAAACCGCCGCGCTCAAGACCACGAACACGACGGGGAGAAACTGCAAATGTTTGAAAATTCGATTCACCATCCAAATGCTTGCGATGGTCATTCTAACGAAAGAAACGAGATAAGCAAGTGGCGGGTATGGTCAGTACCACCTGCGGTAGCCGGTGGGGTCAGAGCGGGAAAAAGTCACCTGCCTGCTACCGCAGGCGGTATCGACAAGACTTTCTGTTCCGATCCGCGTTTATCCGTGAGAATCCGCGGCTAATGTTCTATTCAAACCTTACTGAAACGAGCTTCGAAACGCCGACTTCCTGCATGGTCACGCCATAAAGCGCTCGCGCCATCTCCATGGTCCGCTTGTTGTGAGTAATGACAATGAACTGCGTGTTCGTCGACATCTGCGCAAGTTTGTCAGTAAATCGTCCGACGTTCGCTTCGTCAAGCGGCGCGTCGACTTCGTCGAGTAAACAGAATGGCGAGGGCCGGTAGTGGAAGATTCCCAACACCAGTGCCAGTGCTGCCATCGCTTTCTCGCCGCCCGAAAGCAAGAGCACGTTTTGCAGCCTCTTGCCGGGCGGCTGCGCAATCACATCGATGCCCGACTCGAGCACATCATCGGCTTCAATCAAACTCATCTCCCCCTTGCCACCGCCAAAAAGCTCCTGGAAGAGTTCGCTGAAATTCTTGTTAATCTGCTCAAAGGCGTGACGAAATCTTTCGCGAGAGCGCCGTTTGATTTCGCGCAATGCTTCCTCAGTCGAGGAAATACTGTCGACTATATCCTGACGCTGCGTTGTCAGAAACAACAAGCGCGCCTCGTTTTCCCCCAGCTCTTCAAGGGCCATCATGTTCACGGCGCCAAAACCTTCAATCCGCGCCCGCAACTCTTCTACGCGCGCCTGGGCCGTCTCCAGATCAAACTCGTCATCGATCGGCTGCTCGCGCGCCAGATCTTCCAACGATTGATTCAACTCGCTCGCGCAGTTTTCACGAACAAATGTCAGGCGGGCCTGCGCTTCGGCGCGCTGGACGTCAATGCCGGCTCGCAGATCGCGCACCTCCGCAGCATGCTTATTGAGGTCGGAAAGGTGGGAAGCCAAAGCATCAGCCTTTTGCCGCGCTTCCTCGAGACGGGCGCTGAGTGCGGCAATCTCCTGCTCTTCACGCGCCCGTTCCGCAGCGACCGTGCTGGCCTGGTATTCGAGATCCGCGATTGACCGTTGCAGCTCAGCAACGCGCTCAGTCATTTCTACCAGCTCCAAACGATGGCGTTCAATCCGGGCTGCGAGGTCTGCGTACTCCGCTTCCATGCGGCGCAGTTCAGTGGCGGTGCTACGTCTTCTCTCAGTGGCAGCCGCAGCCGCCGCTCGTTGTCCACCCAGGCCTTCGCTTTCGCTTTCGGCTGCTCGACGCGCCCCGGCCAGAAGAGACGTCGCAATAGTTACCGCGTCTGTAGCCGCCAGGCGGGCAGACTCAGCTTCTTCAGCTTCGACTATGGCGGTCGAGCGCCGTCTTTCGACCTCGATACGTTCCTGTTCAACTCTCCCTGCTTCATCGGCAACTACACGTATGTGGCGTTCGGCGCGTTCGATCTCATTCGCCAACCCCGTCGCTGTCAACTCGCGGGCCATTGCCTCTCGTTCTTCGCGCCCGATTGCTTCGTTTAGAATCACTACAGCATCTTCGAGACCAATAAGACTTGCTCGCGCCTGCCTGGCTAACTCTTCAGCTGAGCGCGCTTCACGACTCAACACTTCCGCGCGTGCTTCGAGCTCTCGCAATTCTCGTTTGAAAGTCAGCAGCCCCGCGCCTTCCTCCAGCGCTCGGGCATCTCCAGCGCTGACGAACTGACCGCTCGCTACCCAATCGCCGTTTAGGGTTACAAAAACTTCGCCGGTCGCCAGAGACTTCGTCATGGCATCTTCGAGGTTAGCAGCCAGGCGGGCATTCATCTTCTCGGGCAAAGTGCGTTTGAGAACGGAGAGAAGTTCGCGTGGTGCTCCCAGCAGGTCAGAAATCGTCAGGTCGTCAGCGATTGCTTCGTTTGCAAAAGATATCGAAAGAGCGGGACGCTCCTCGACGCTGCAGGCCAGTGCGTTTGTCTCGTCGCTCCCGCCATGAAGGCCGGCTACCAGAAAGCTGACGCGACCGCTGTTGTTTTCTCGCAACCACAGAGCGGCGCGAGCAGCATCATCCGGAGTGGGAACAACGATCGACTGCAAAGAGGAACCTAAAACCCCTTCGACAGCCCGTTCCCACTTCGCTTCGACATTAAGCGCATCGGCGAGCGTGCCAATAAAATGGAAGTCGCGCGGCGCGCTGTCCTCGGAGAACATCAACTGTACGGCCGAAGAATAGTAGGCGCGTCGCTCGTCAAGTTCTTTCAGACTCTCTAGGCGATGTCTGGTTCTTGAATATTCGTCACGGACGCGCGTCAGTTCGGCTTCAGTGTCGCTGACGGACTCATGACCCTGTACAACAGCGTCAACGGCTCGCTCCCGTTCGGCTTGTAAAGTGGAGATGTGGTCTCTTGCGGCATTGATTTCCTTGCTGAACGCGTCGGCCTCGGCCTGACGTTCCGCGTGTTGCACGGCCGCACGTTCACCTTCACGCAAGAGGCCCTCCGCCTGGACGCCTAGACGTTCGAGCGTGCCCTCTAACTGCCGTGCAATTTCGCGCAGTCGCTCCGCGACGGCAGTGTGCTTGAGCAAGTCGGCTCTGGCATTTTCGATCTCTGCCTCGGCTTGCGCAGCTGTGGCAAGTTTCTCAGCATATGACTCTTCTGCGGTCCTTAAACTCGCCGCACTCTTCTCGGATTCGATCTTAAGCCGGGCATCATCTTCCTGGAGTCGTTTGCACTCGGCTTCGACAAGAACCAACCGTTCTGATAGTGCCTCGATTTCCGCGCTTATTTCGTTCTTTCTTTTCTCGAGCGAAATGACCTGCTCTTCCTGATAGGCGCGTTCACGCACCTGGCGGTCGCGACGAAGAACAGCCTCGGCGGCCGCGGCACGTGTTGCAGCCAGGTCGTCCTCGGTCTTACGCGCCTCCTGAGTTGCCCCACGAGCCGCCTCTTCCTGTCTCTCCAGGTCTTCGGCGACGCTGCGCTCCATGGCGGTGGCTTCCTGCAGCTTTGCGTGAGTTTCCTCCAAAAGCTTTACCAGCTTTCGATCTTCGGCGACGAACACATGCCGCAACAGGTCGCGCAACTCTTCGCGGAACACGCCATATCGCCGCGCCTTCGCCGCCTGACGCCGCAAACTATTTACCTGGCGATCTATTTCGGAAATGATGTCGGAGATGCGGGAAAGATTTGAGCGCGCCGACTCCAATCGCGCTTCCGCGGCCCGCTGGCGCACGCGAAACTTTGTGATGCCCGCTGCTTCTTCAATGATCGTGCGACGATCCATCGGCTTCGCGGAAAGAATCTGACCAATGCGGCCTTGCTCAATGATCGCGTAGTGTCCCCCGGCCAAACCGGTTCCAGAAAAAAGATCCTGAATGTCACGCAAACGGCAGGGCCTATCGTTCAGAAGATATTCGCTCTCGCCCGAGCGATAAAGACGGCGCGTAACCGACACCGCTTCCCCAGGCGCAAACTCCAA
>JBKOZZ010000037.1:0-25494 GCA_046726155.1 Acidobacteriota bacterium | reverse complement strand
CTCTTAACCATGCCTGAATCAGCTATTGAAGAATATCGAGTTGCCCAGGAGCCTTACTACCTGCCGGTTGGGCGCGAGGTAGATCTCTTCGAGGCGGCCCACTCCGCGCGCCTGCCGGTGATACTCAAAGGCCCGACAGGGTGCGGCAAGACTCGTTTTGTCGAACACATGGCCTGGCGGCTGGAGCGTCCTTTGATCACGGTCGCCTGTCATGAGGATCTTTCGGCGACCGATCTTGTCGGACGCTTTTTACTGGAGGGCGAAGAGACAATTTGGCATGACGGGCCGCTGACCTCGGCAGTGCGCAATGGCGCCATCTGCTATCTCGACGAAGTTGTCGAGGCGCGGAAAGATACCGTAGTCATCATTCACCCGCTTACAGACCACCGACGCCGGCTACCTATCGAAAAGCGAGGAACGATACTGGACGCGCCGCCGGATTTCATGCTCGTGGTTTCTTACAATCCAGGCTATCAATCAATCCTCAAGGATTTGAAACAATCAACCCGGCAACGCTTTGTGGCTATCGATTTCGACTACCCGGCCCCGGAAATGGAAACAGAAATCGTGGCACACGAGGGTGGTGTTGACGAAGGCACGGCGCGCGATCTGGTTTTGATCGGCCAGAAGGTGCGCAATTTGCGCGGCCACGGATTGGAAGAAGGTGTCTCCACCCGCTTATTGATTTATGCTGCTCAACTAATCACGCTTGGTATTCCACCGGTCACCGCCGCCGAAGTAGCAATGTGCTCCCCCATCACCGACGACCGTGAGCTGCAGCGCAGCATTCGCGAGATCGTTACCACAGTGATCTGAAAGGGAAATGGAGGCAACCCAGTCCCGTAGGGACGAAATGTTTATAGACGCTACAGCGTCACATTTCGCCTAGCTCCGTAGGAGCGGAACGTTACCTGCATCGTTGACAGCTCCCAGATATTTCGCTCCTATTGAGCTAGGGTCCTAAATAACTGACGGTAGCTATAAACATTCGGCTCCTTCGGAGCTAGTGCTTCTCAACCGAATTCGCTTTTCGGTTTAAGAAGCTCATTTTCGGTTAGACATTGAAGGAAGATATCCAAAAACATCCCAAAGCTGAGGCGAGCGAAGCAGAAAAAGAGCTTCGGGAACATCCGGAGTCGCTGCAACACTCCGCCGAGCGCCAGTCTTTTCTCAAACTAACCCGCGAGCTGGCAAGTTTACCGCTTGAGCAATCAGCGGCGGCGCTGGAGACGAGCGCGACGATTGCCGCCATCTCGTTACGAGCGAGCATCGAGTTTCTTCGCTCAGCGCCCGCAGCAGCCGAAGTCCTGCAAATTTCAGAATTGCGCTCGTGGGGCGATCTGGGCCGGCGCCTGGCGATGGGTGACGTTGAAACCGCGATTACCTTTTTTGCTGAAGGAGTTAGCGGCCTTAAGGACATTCCCCCAGGTCTTCGCAAGTTAGTTTTCCAACTCTGCTCGCGGCAAATCACACTTTCATCGCCTATTGCGACGGAATCGTTTCGAAACCTGCCGGCGCTTGCAAAAGCTGTCAGCGATCACAACCTGCTAGGCTCCGTCCTTGAAGTTGCGACGGAGATCTCACGCCGCTCCGCGAAACACAGCGCCGAGTTTCTCAGCAAAGCGCCTCAAGTTATTGAGCGCTTGCAACGAATCAAGAGCCCGGAGGTTACGCAAACGGCAATCGAACTGGCGGAGGAGTTTGCATATCGAGCCGGCGGAATTGCGGCAGATGCGTGGGCCGCGCTTCCGTTGGCACTCGCGAATCTTAAATCAGATTATGCACTGAAGCTGCTGACCAACTCAGTCGGTTTTCTCGAACGCGGCGGCGGCTCGGCCCTGCAAGTACTAATCACTGGCGGCGAGATTCTGCGGACCCAGCCGGAGATATTCGATGACTGGGTAAAGCTGCTATGGACGGTGGCACAACATGGCAACGCGAGCCTGGTGGCTTTCGTGCGCAGCAGTCCGCGGTTTGTGCGAGCATTGGCGAGCCAACCTAACCACAATCGTCTTGTTAACCTCGCGCTGCGGGTAATAAATCTGACGCGTGAAATCGCAGAAACCGACGGTGAAGCTGCGCTTGCTTGTTTTCGTTCGAGCGGATTGGCGCTTAAGACAGTCTCAATCGAGCAGTTTGAGCAGTGGGCGAAACATGGTCTTTCTGAGCACAAGAAAGACGCGCGCGGTCGCCGCAGTTATTTCGCGCTGGAAACGCGAGGCAGTTACGACATCCTCCGCAGTGGCAGCAATGGCTTGTCACTCGAAGAAGTCCGCGAACTTCTAAAGCTTTACATCGAAGGATTGACTGGGCGCGAAGTTGAAATCAGCCCGCTGGCCGCGGTTCCGGTCGAGTCGCGCATTGGCGATGGCCGCACCATACATCTTCCCTCGGCGGTGGCTGAGTTTGCTGACGATGAACTCGACTTCCGTCTCTACAAAGTTTTGGCAGCGCACGCTGCCGGACAAATAGAATTTGGCACTTATGAACGCGGGACCACCTCGTTGCAGGCAGCTTATGCAACGCTGGTCCAAATTTACAGTCAGGAAAATGCAGATGCGCTTGCCGCTTTTTCTCTTCCTGACGAGATGGTAGGACAGACACTTTTGTCTGTCTCTGAATTGGACCGGGAGGAATCCCTGTCCAACAACGTCGATTATCGCCGCGCCCTGCAACTGTTTCCGCATCCACAACTCGCTCGTCGCATCTTCAGCACTGTGGAGAATTACCGCATCGACCGCCGGCTTCGTCAGCAGTATCGCGGGCTGGCTCGCGATCTGGATTTGATTCGCGACCACCTGCGAAGTGGCCGTCCGTCCGTTACCGAGTTGCCCGCAACTCTGGTTCCTTTTGAATTGCTTTTTCAAACTACGCTGCTCGGCGGTGCGACAGACGATGCGCGACAATATTACGGCCAGCTTGTTTCCGAGCTTGAAACTGTGGCCACGGAGTATTTATCGAGCGCGTCAGCCACAGTCGCCGACAGCCTGATGACGACGAGTCGCCTTTATTCATTATTTCAATCGCTCGTTCCCAACGATGATTCGATTCAGGAAGTTGAAACTGAGGAAGAGCCTTCGGATTCAGAAGACGAAAACTCGATTGCCACGGAGAGCTTTAATCGCCGCGCGTCTGAAAAAAGACCGCAGCGAAGGGACGCCCGCGAACTTTTCAACGCCTGGAACGATCCCGATAGCGAAGGTGAGCCTGATGAACTTGCGGGTGCCGAGGCCTGGACGGAGGCGGAGTTTCCCGAGCAGATGATTGAAGCAGGCGAAGTCGCCTACAACTATGACGAGTGGGATCGCGAGTTAACCGATCATCGCATCGGCTGGTGCCGCGTAATTGAAAAGCGCGTCAAGCACGGCGATAAAGTTTTTGTTGAGCAAACGCGTGAGCGGCATAAGGGAGTGATTTCCTCGATCCGCTATCAGTTTCAAATGATGAAACCGGAGGATCTGCTGCGCGTTACAAATGAGTTGGACGGCGAAGAGTTTGACCTCAGTGCCGTCATCGACTACGTGATCGATCGCCGCGCCGCGAAGGTTGGGGGTGGACACCAATCCGAGCGGCTTTATACCAAACGCCTGCGACGACGGCGCGATGTGGCGGTCTCTTTCCTCCTCGATCAATCTTCGTCGACCGCGCGCACGATTGGGCGCCATCCGCTCCAGCCTTATACGCGACCTGGCCGGCGCATTATTGAGATCGAAAAAGAGGGTTTGGTTTTGATGAGTGAGGCGCTGGAGGCTGTCGGCGATACCTATTCCATCAATGGATTTACTTCCGAGGGAAGGCGCAACGTGAAGTTTTACGTAGTGAAGGATTTTGATGAAAAGTATTCGGATGCTGTGAAGCGACGCATCGGCGGCATTACATTCCAGAACAACACCAGGCTGGGCGCGGCGATACGGCACGCAACGGCGAAACTTGCGAGGCAGGAAGCACGCACGCGCCTGTTGATCGTGTTGTCTGACGGCAGGCCCTATGACCACGACTATGGTGATGCGCGTTACGCGCGTGAGGATACGCGCGAGGCCTTGCGGCAAGCAAAGAACCAGGGCATCACACCGTTTTGCATTACGATTGATCGCGAGTCGGAAGCTGAGCTGCGCGACCTTTATGGCGAGATTGGCTATACGATCATCGATGACGTGCTGTCGCTGCCCGAGCGGATGCCGGGAATTTATCGCAGACTCACAACGTAGAAAAGTATCTTTGTAGTTTGAAGGAATCGACCTTCCCAACCTTAGAGACTTTCTATCGGCGCGGTTCATCGCCGTAAACGCCTTTTAAGTAACGCTCCAAGCTCAAGGCTAATCAGCTCATGGTAAGGAAGGTGGGCTCCCCCCGCTTCTCCCATATCGTTCAACTTGAGTTCTTCCCAAAGCCACCACCACCAGGCGTTTCAATTCGCACTCGATCGCCGGCTTCCAGTTCCCAACTTCCTTTCGATCCAATCCGGCGCACGTGGCCCTTGCGAATAATCGAGGCACTCCCAACTTTTCCATCTTCCCCGCCTTGCAAACCGTAGGGCCCGCGCTTACGTCTATCGGCCAACAGCGACATGCGCGCGGGTGCCAGCGTTTCAAGCTCGCGGATCACGCCGTCGCCGCCGAGCTGTTTTCCTTTGCCACCCGAGTCCTTGCGGATCCTGTATTCACACACACGTAACGGATAAGCATATTCAAGCGCTTCAGCCGGTGTGTTCAAACTGTTCGTCATGTGCGTGTGCACCGCGCTCAGGCCATCGTGAGCAGGCCGCGCGCCCATGCCTCCGGCGACAGTCTCATAGTAGGAAAACTCACTCAATCTGGAGCCACTGCGCGGATCAATTCCCCCAATGGTCAGATTGTTCATCGTTCCCTGACTTGCGGCGGGAATTCTATTGGGCAGCGCGATGGCCAATGCCTTGAACAAAACATCGACAATGCGTTGGGAAGTCTCGACATTGCCGCCGGCTACTGACGCCGGATGAAGGGCATTCACGACTGTGCCCGGGGGCGCGATGACTTCAATCGGGCTCATTAGACCAGCACTAGCGGGCACGTCATTTCCGGGCAGCAGACAACGAAAGACGTACGAAACGGCGGAGATCGTGATTGCTTCTACGGCATTGACCGGACCTTCAACCTGCGGAGCGCTGCCGGTGAAGTCAACGCGTGCATGTTGTCCCGCGATAGTAATTTGCACCTTGATATTCACTTCTCGGTCACTTACACCATCATCATCAAGCGCGTCTTCGGCTTCATAGTCGCCATCAGGAATCGACCCGATCGCATGGCGCATTAGTCGTGCAGAGTAATCGATTAAATGTGTGGCGTAGTCGGCGGCTTCGCGTTCACTGCGACGCTTGACGATCTCCAACAGACGCCCTGCGCCGGTTTTCAACGAACCAATCTGCGCCTGAAAATCGCCGCGTCGCTCAGCATGACTGCGAACATTTGCCAGAATTAAACGCATGACGTCTTCATCGATCTCACCCTTTCGCACGAGACGTATTGGCGGAATGCACAAGCCTTCGCCATAGATGTCTGTCGCCATACCCATCGAGCCCGGCGTCGCACCGCCAATGTCCGCGTGATGCGCGCGGTTGGCGACGTAGAAAAGGCAGTCGGCAGTCGGCAGGCGGCGGGAGGCACGGCGAAAAACTCCCATTACTAACGTGACATCAGGCAGATGGGTGCCGCCGGCAAACGGATCGTTCAAGGCAACCACGTCCCCAGGCTGGAGCTCGATCTCTCTTAACGCCGAAGCGACGGCCATTGGCATCGAACCCAGGTGTACCGGCATATGATCGCCTTGCGCGATCACGCGGCCCTCGTGATCGAACACCGCACACGAGTAGTCTCGACGTTCCTTGATGTTTGGCGAAAACGCGGTGCGTCTGAGCGCAATGCCCATCTCCTCGGCAACGGACGTATAAAGCGCGCGATAGATTTCAAGAGTGATGGGATCGAATGTCTTCATGATTCTGTTAACCGTCAAGAGAGCCAAGAGAAGAACGGGCGCCGAGACCGCCAGGAAAACAAAATCAACTGGAGAATGCTCAGTTGGGAAGGTGTGCTTGCCCCCGCTCTTGCTTGCTAGTCATAAGGTGTTTTCAACGTCACAGCAGGGCCGAGCCCACCTTCCCAACTTGCGAATTCACTTCACTTGAATAATCAGGTTTCCCTGTCCATCAACTTCACCAGTAGCGCCTGGCGGTATCAGAGTGGTTGAAGAGTACTCGGTTACAATGCAGGGCGTATGAAGCTGTGCCCCAGTGACCAGTTCATCTCTCCGGTAAACCGCCACGCTAAGTTTCTTTCCGTCCAGGTCAGCAGTCACACTATTAGCCGCTTTCGCAAATGACTTGTGAGGTACTGCACTACGGCGCCGGTTGCCAAGCGTCTCCACCAGCCCGGTGGAACGAACGCGCGCGCTAACAATTTCCACGATGTTTGATTCCTGAGCGTAACCGTAGCGTTCACGATGTGCCCGATGAAAATCGGCGGCGAGATTCGCGCGCGTCTGTTTGATGTCCAGTTCAAACGATTGGCCCTTGTAACGCAGGGCCAACCAGCGCTCATGCTCCTGTTTCGCTCGCGGAAAGCCCTCGCGGCGGAGAGCAGCGGCAGCGACATGCTCCATCTCTTTGAAAGTTTTATCCAGCTCCTTTTCAACTCCGGGAGAAAACTCCAGCATCGTGGTCCGGCTTTGGTCTTTAACAACATCGGCCGTCAACACGCCAATTGCCGAAAGAGCCCCTGCGGAATTTGGCACGATGATCCGGGAAATGCGGAGGGCCCGCGCGAGCTCAACTGCGTGAAGTCCGCCGGCGCCGCCAAAGGGGAGCAGTGCGAACTCGCGGCTGTCGAACCCACGCTCGACTGAGATTCGCCGGAGCGCGCGTTCCATGTTTGTGTTTGCCACCGACAGCACTCCTCGGGCGGCTTCAATCGCTGAAACACGGCGACGGGCAGCGTTGCTCATTTCACTCGCGAGTTGGCACATGGCTTTTCGCGAGCGCGCTTCGTCAAGCATAAAGTCGCCGCCGAGTAAACCCGCGCCCCCAAAGTGGCCGAGGACGAGATGGGCGTCGGTGACGGTTGGCAAGAATGAACGGCCGTAGCAGGCCGGGCCCGGATCAGCTCCCGCTGATTCTGGACCAACGCGCAAAGAACCGCCTTCGTCAACTCTCGCAATCGAACCGCCGCCGGCGCCCACGGTGTGGATGTCCATCAATGAAACCGCGACCGGTAAACCCGCTACCAAAGCCTCATTTGTCATGCGCAAGCCGTCGTGTTCGCAGAGAGCAACGTCAGTAGAGGTTCCACCCATATCGAACGTAATTATTTTTTCGAAACCCGCCGCACGTGCAGCTCGGAGAGCGCCGACCACGCCACCTGCCGGCCCGGAAAGAATGGTGCGTACCGGTTCTTCTGCCGCTACTGATGCAGAGATGCTGCCGCCGGAAGACTGCATGACGCGCAGGTTCGGTGTGTTCGCTGCCAGCCGCTGGAGGTAAGTGCCCATCAGCGGCTGGAGGTAAGCGTTGATGGTTACAGTTGAAGTGCGCTCAAACTCTCGATATTCAGGAAGGATTTTATGAGAGACGGATAGCGGGAGGTTGAGACCCGATAATGCCCGTGCAATCTCTTCTTCATGCGCGGCATCGACAAAGGAAAAAAGCAGGCAGATGGCTACGGAATCGACCTTCGCTTTTTTTATTCGGTTAACCAGGGCCGATATTTCCGCGGCATCAGGCGATTGAAGTACTTCGCCAGCCGAAGTCACGCGCTCCGGCAATCCAAAGCGAAGACTATCGGGCACCAGCGAAGGCGGACGGACCGCGTTGAGGTTGTAAAGTTCGGGGCGCGCTTGTCTCCCGATGACCAGCACGTCCTCAAAGCCGCGCGTCGTGATCAACGCGGTGCGCGCGCCGCGTCTCTCGAGCAATGCATTGGTACCTACTGTTGTGCCGTGAACCACTTGGACATTCTTCAGCGGTACTCCTGTCTTTTCTGAGATGGCGCGAAGCCCTGCTGCTATGGCGATCGAAGGATCTGAAGGTGTGGACGGAAGTTTGAATATCTCGAGTTGAGCGTTTGCTTCGAAAACAAAATCAGTGAACGTTCCCCCGGTGTCGACGCCGACGACGCAGGAGGCAGGAGCAGTCGGCAGGGGCAGGAAATTTTTCATATAGCCTGTTTTGCCTCCTGCCGTCTGCTGGCTGCCTACTGGATCCGCGTCCAACAGCCGCTCTCATTCGAGGCGCGAGCCGCGTCGAGCACAAGCTGTACGCGATAACCATCTTCGAAGGTGGCAGCACCTTCGACAGTCTTGCGGCCTTCGTTAAGCGCAGCAACAATTGCACAGGAGAATGTAGTGAAGCCTCGCGACCAACTTCCATCGCGCATGTCGGGCGCCACGGTGTCCTGATCAACCGCCACCGCGCGCCAGGCACCTGAACCGGCGGGAGAATGCCAGAGGTCACCGGTCTCCTCAACCATCAGAGCCCCACTACTACCGTAAACTTCCAACTGGTTCTGGAGCTTTCCTGATTCAACCACGGAAAGAGAGGCGGAGCCGGTAGCGCCTTTAGTCATTGACGAATCAGCGAATCGGAAGAGCATTCTTACTGTGTCATCCGAGGTTACCGACCGCATAGTTCCGCTCGTCTTATCCGGCCGTCCGGTAACGTGGGTTGAGAGCACACAGCAAACTTCGCTGATTTCTGTGTCGAGCAGCCAGCGAAAGGAATCTACAGCATGCGAACCAATCGCGCCGAGCGTGCCGCCACCCATCGTCACATCCGACCACCAGTCCCAGTTTCCCAGAACGCCGCGGTAGTCGGAACGGAAAACGTAATTGCAGTGACGTACCGCACCGATTGCACCGCTGTGCAACATCGCTCGCATTTTTCGCTGGCTGCTGAGGAACCGAAGTTCATGATCAATCAAGGCGAGCACATCAGCTTTGCGCGCCCGATCGATCATGCGCTTAGCTTCCGCAACATTCATCGCCATCGGCTTTTCACAAAGTACGGCCTTGCCTTGTTCCAGAGCTGCGAGCGTGATTTCCATGTGGGTCGCGGGAGGAGTAGCTACGCTTACCAGATCCACGTCATCCCTGGCGACAAGGTCTTTCCAATCATTAGCTACGTGTTCGATGCCGAACTCAGTTGCGACACTTTCGGCGTGTTCGCGATGCCGGCTCGTAATTGCGACTACTTGCGCGCCCTTGCAATTGCGAAAGCCGGGAATTTGCGTGGTGCGCGCAAAGCCGGCGCCCACAATACCGATGCCGATAGTTTTATCGCTATTCAATTTCTGCTCATTCCGCAATTAAACCGTGAGCAGTAAGCTCCGGGTGCTCGTGCTGCTGTATATTGTCCTGAAGGTTTGGCGGGAATGAGTGTATCACGCAGTCCTTTGGCGGTTGCAAATCGCACGTTACCCTCCCGGCAGCAAAAGGGAATGACCACATACGGCATCTCCGTTTCCCATTCAGCAAGCTTTTCAAGTTGCTTTCCTGAGTGTGAGTACTCACAATTCTGTCGGGTGTTATCCGAACCGCGGTTTTGAGCAACATCGAAATCAATCATAAATGTTTCCTTATTTTTCTTAGATAACTTTTATGTCATTCATGAGGAAGACAGCAGCGTTCGTGGGTATGAAGGCCCTGCGAAATTTGGTCTCAGATTCGATGGCTATCGATATGGGATCGGCGGCAACTATCATCTCTGTGCGTGGCCGGGGCATAGTAATCGATGAGCCATCCCTGGTCGCCATCGACTCCAATACCGGAGAAATCATAGCGATTGGGATTGATGCGCAACAGATGTCTGGTCGCGAGGCGCGCGATGTGACGGTGATAGCTCCGTTGCTCGACGGGGTAGTCGCAGATTTTGAGGCAACTAAGGAGATGCTGGCGCATTTTGTGCGCAAAGCACGCGGCGGCAAGTCATATTTTAGCCGTCGCGCAATGATGAGTGTCTTGTCTGGAGTAACGCAAGTCGAGGAGCGGGCGTTGCTCAACGCTGCTGAGCATGCGCGTATCGGCCGGGTAGTGATGATTGAAGAGGGCCTTGCTGCTGCATTCGGCGCAGGTGTAGGACCAAACGACCCACACGCTTCCGCGGTTGTTGATATCGGCGGGGGAACCACCAATGTGGCCATCATCGCGAAGGGCAATATTGTTCAAGCACGAGCTGAACGGATCGGAAGCGAAGACATTAACGCGGCCATTGTCGACCATGTTCGTCGTCACCGTGGGTTAATCATCGGTCCGCAGTCAGCGGAGCGTCTGAAGTTGGAACTCGGTTCAGCGACGCTGCCGGCCGACCTGGCGGAGGAGGTAACGATCAAGGGTGTCGATGTTCTGACGAGGAGTCCTGGAGCTGTCGAGATCACGGCCGGCGAGCTGTATCCCGTCGTTCTGCAGGTTGTTCGCAAGATCGTTGAGGGGGTGAATACGACTCTTACTCAGCTTCCCCCTGAAGTTGGCGGGGACATCTACGAACGGGGAATCACCCTTACGGGTGGAGGTGCGCAGTTTGAAGGCCTTCAAGATTTTTTTAGCGAGCAAACCAAGCTGCCGGTGCGCATCGCTCATGAACCCAAGTATGCCATTGTGCGGGGTCTCGAGCAGATGTTTGAGGAACCACTCATGCTACGTCGTGTCATACGCAGGGAGGCCTATCCGGTGCTGGATACGGAAGGCTGATTGGCCCAACGACGCCAGAGTGCTCCCGCAGGGACCCGAACCAAGCGAGATATGAAAAGTTAACTAATTGATTTTGAATCGAGTTGCAGCCACGAGCAAAATCAAGGGTTTTCGCATTTGTTCGCATCTGCTGACATTCAGTAACAGTCACTTTCCATTTATTCCTGCCACAAATTTGCCACAGCGAACAGATCGATAACGGGCAGTAAAGAGGACTTTGATTAATTTACGCCTTCAATCGCGGCATCAGTGAGAGCGTTATCGCGTGCGACTGACTGTAATTCTCTAGCTGATTGTAATACAACCTTTTCAATTCGTATGCGACTCCGTTCGGCACTTTTTTGTCACTGCCGAAGAGCGTTCCTAATTGGGAAATCCGCCTGGCGAGCATCGGTATCGTGCCGCCGGCGTCCGAAAATATGAAACGAATATTACGAAGCCGCGCCTGTCCATTTCCTGGAAAGCCTTCTGCGGCTTCCATTCCGCCACGATGGTCTTCTCGTGTTGCCGATACGTATTCAACGCCGCAGACACGAAAGCAGGAGGAAAGAAATGATGGTGCAGATCGATCAGTTGATGCGACGTTATAAACGGATGCAGGTTAGCAATTGCTTAGCGCCAAAACGTTGTACACGGGGCCAGCGGAATCAATTTTAAACCCCAGTTTTTTGGAGGTATCGAAATGGCAAAGATGACTAAGACGCCGATGTCCGGCCCAGACAAGTTTAATCAAATAGTAATGGAAATCCCCGAGTCGCCGTATGAGAATGCGTTCGATTCGAGTTTCGAAAAGAGCGTTGACTCAGGCAGTAATTGCAAACCTCGGATCACGTTGCGTGTTTTCTTCAGTGGTCTTACTATATGGCACATGAAAATCTTCTATTTGGTCTGCTCCATTTTGCTATCAGTCTCCTCGGTTGCAGCCCAGGAGGATTCGATCAAGAACTTCCTCCGTGTGAATAAGGAATTCTGCACGGGCGGACAGCCGAGCCTAGAGCACCTGGAAAAACTGAAAGCTGACGGCGTGAAAGCGATTATCAATCTGCGTCAACCCACCGAGTACGCCGCCGCCGAAGAGGAAGCAAAAGCAAAAGCTCTCGGCTTACGATATTTCAATATTCCAGTCTCGCCCACCGATCCGAAAGACGAACAAGCTACAGAGTTTTTGAAGATCACAGACGATCCAGAAAATCGGCCGGCGTTCATTCATTGCCGGTCCGCGGCGCGCGTCGGCGCCTTTTGGATGATCAGACGTGTTTTGCGCGACGGCTGGAAAATCGGAGACGCGGTGAAGGAAGCGGAAAAGATTGGTCTGCGAGATCATCCAGACCTAAGCGAATTCGCGCGCAAGTACATCGAGAGGCATCGACAAGCGGCGCTGCCGTCATATCCGCTGTCATTCGGCGCTTTCACTGCGCGCATCGAACCCGCAGGCGCATTCGCGAGCGAACACCTTCTCACCGCCACAACCCGCACAGCTTGAGTTGATAAACTAATCCTGAGCCAGAATAGGTTTTGGATTGAAAGCGGCAGGCTTAGGCGCTTGCCGCTTTTCCTTTCCGACGCCTTACAAACCTTTTTATAACACAAACAACTAAGGCAACCCACACAGGTGGCCCAAATATTAAAAGTGGTCGGGGCGAGTGGATTCGAACCACCGACCGCAGGTCTCCGAACCCCGAACCAACAAATCATGAGTCTCGAAGGTGGAGTTTTTCTGTCTTTCCGTACGGCCGAAAAGTGGTGATTTCCTGGTATTTAAGTCTCATCAAGCTGCTTTGGCGGCCTTAGTTTGGCATGTGCGTTGCTCTGAACCCCTGGGACAATCCCGGGGGGCGCTTACCAATGCGCCATGCCAGTTGAAATCGCAGGTCACCCCAACAGCTCCTTGCCGCTTTCCCCCCTAATGGCTGGTGTTGAGGCCTGCATTCTCGAACGCCCTGTCCGCCGCGTTCCTTTGCCCTATGGAAAATTCACCATGTATACCTCAAGCCATGCCATTTCCGGCGAACTAATTCTTCAGCCACTCCTGTTGGAGGAGGTCCTCGCCAAGGATCCAGCCAGCGACATACAGCAAGACTTTCGAGCTAATCTACAGCGCGAAATCCATGCGGTAACAAAGCGAATCGTCAACCCCGTTGTAAGTGAGATTACCGAAAACATACTTGGTGAATTAGTCCGCTTTTTCGCCTGGTTGTCGCGGATTGACGACAATCTCCATAAGCTCGATACGCTACTCGAAAGCCTTTCGTTGCTCGAAGTGCTGCAGGTTGAAGCGCATTCGCTTGTCAATTACATCGAGACAAGAGCGATGCGTGCAGAAGGCGTCAGCGACACGTTCCGGGAAGTGCTGGACGGAATTGTCTACAGCGTCAACCATGATTTACGAAGGATTTTTGAACGAGAACTGATCCGAACAGTCACAGAGCAATCGCCTCCAGTAGTGTACGGAAAGGTCCTTCATGCTCATGGGCTCCTGAGCAATTGCTTTCAACAGGCAACCATAACCCTGCTGCAGGCTTTCAATCCCGCAGTGGATAGCGCCACGCTGTTTAATGATGCAGAAATGCGGCTGAAGCAATCATTAGTTCTGTGCAGAGATTTGTCAACGCTGATGAGATTTGTGCGGCGCGCCGAATCGCAGACGGATCCAGACACCTTTCGTAAAGTTGTCGGCAAGATCCTCGAATTTCGCGATGGCAGCATGCAATATCTCATGTACAAAGATTGGCGTGGCTATGAAACTTTGGCCCTGGAAGTTGTCACATCTATCGAGAATAACCTTGACGTCCAACCAGTCTTGCACCAGTTTTCTTGTTATCTGGAAATACTTTATGGCCATATAAAAATGCGTGCTGTACTCGCCAACATTTTCCCTTATTCCGGCGTACCCGACGAAGACTAACCAGTGACCTGTCAATAGTTGGTTTTGCTTCTTTGGTGACCCCCTAGGCCCGCATCACCAACCTGCCGGAAACTGTTACCGTTCCACTGCCATAATCTGTTACTGACATTCTGGCAGCGTTGCACCTGCGAGTGGCACCCTGGGTCGTGCTGTCCACGGTCTAGCGTGAAGTCGCGAATTTGCCACGTCGGTGAGGCCTCGATCCGGCCACGCTTGGTAGTCATTCGATCACTTTACGAACTGGATCTCGGAAACATCCGGAGAGTATTCACGTTCGTGATCTTGGCTTAACACAAGGAAGCACTCGGCTAGCGCGGTTATGATTGGTTGATCAACGCTTTAGTTACCAGCGTTGTACTTGCAGAACCAGGGCTGTTGTTGTCTGGCCATTTCTTGTCTAAATCGATGCAGTTTGCAGCCGATCCAATGTCAATAAAATCACCTTCAGGCGAGAGCCACCTCGGACAAGCTCGAAGACTTGCTCTTCAAGAGCACCGGCCAGCTATAGCACGCAACAAAAGAAGCCTTTCTTCGCAATTCGAAATATTGTGGGTTTGAGACGTTGCGACTAGACTGGACCAGTTGCAAGATTTGGTTCGGGAAGTCGTCGCTGGCTGTTCGCTCCAGATGTAGCCTTTTGCTTAGGAGCGAGTTCGACCCGGTGGAGAACTCATGGATGCCATCCGTAATTTCCGCTCCGAAATAGGGGTCCTGCGGTGGGCGTTCCACCTTGACTTTCCGGCTTTCCATGAAACAAGATCCGTTCGCACTTGGAGATCAGTTCCCGCTTGTTTAGATCCCGCCCATTTGTCACCGAACAAATCTCTGGATGGCAGGATTCGAGCTTTGGAAGGCGCTTATGGTCGTTGAGTTGTTCTCGCAACCGTCACTCGGACGCGTCTCTGGCTTGTTAGTTGCAGGCCGCTCTGGCTGAATAAATCTTGTCGAGCAGCCGCGGGAAGAAATCGTATGCAGCACGCTGGGACAAATCGGGTAAAACCGCAAACTCACCGTCCTTCGGAAGACGCTACGGACTGCAAGCCAACGGAAGAGGCGCTGCGACAGAGTGAGGAACGGTGGCGATCCGTCTTTGAGAATTCTGCCATCGGCGTCGCGCTCACCGATCTGAATGGCCGCTTCCTGGCCACAAATCCCACTTACCAAAAAATGCTGGCGTACACGGAGTCGGAACTCCAAACGCTTTCATTTCTCGAAATTACTCATGAGGATTATCGCGAGGCCAACTGGGCCCTGGTTACGGAACTGCTGGAAGGGAAAAGAGAACAGTTTCAAATCGAGAAGCAGTACCGACGTAAAGATGGCAGTCTTATCTGGGTAAGAAACAATGTCTCTCTAGTTCCGGGCACGGAGAGCGTGCCGCAATTTATCATGGCGCTCTCGGAAGACATCACTGAACGGAAACAAGCAGAAGAAGCATTGCAAAAAAGCGAGGAGCGAGTCCGTCTCATTCTCGATTCCGCCGCTGAAGCAATCTTTGGTTGCGATCCTCACGGCACATGTCTCTTCTGCAATCGAGCAGCAGTTCGCTTGCTCGGTTACGACGAACCCTCCGAATTGCTTGGCGAAAATATGCACGCGCTTGAACACCATACTCGCAAGGACGGAACTCCCTTTCCCATCGACGAGTGTCCCATTTATCTAGGTTTTCATGAGAACCGAGGAGTCCATATTGACGATGACATTTTTTGGCGAAAAGACGGCACCAGTTTCCCGGTGGAGTATTGGTCCCATCCCATGCTTCGTGATGGCAAGACTGTCGGCGCCGTCATAACCTTCCTCGACATTACCGAGCGAAAAAGGGCGGAAGAGGAACTGAGGAAGAGCGAGCAACGGAAACGCACCCTCCTCGAGATCAACAATGCCATCATAAACAACCTCACCCAAGAAGCGCTTTTCGCTTCGGCCTATGAAGCTATTCGTCGCGTCGTCTCCTTCGACCGGGCCGCCTTCCTTTTTCATCAGCCGGAAAAGAAAACTTTGAAGCTCCTCTCCATGGACAGCGACGCTGAGTCTGAATTTTTCCGTCTGGGCAAGGAATATGATCTTCGGGAGACCCGCATTTCGAAATGGGTTCTTGACCGTCAACAGGCGGTCGTCCGTGGCGATCTCGAAAAGGAACAACAGTCCGCCGGCGACCAGCATCTTGTCGCGGAAGGTATTCAGTCCTATTGCGTCGTCCCACTTGTGGCGATGGGCAACAGCATCGGCACGTTTACAGTGTGGAGTGAGTCAAAGTACCGATACTCCGAGGCCGATGCAGAGTTGCTCCAGGAGGTCGCGAATCAGGTCGCTTTAGCGATCGCAAACATGAAATCGTACGAAGAGATTGCGGCGCTGAAAGCAAGGCTTGAGAAAGAGAATGTATATCTTCAGGAGGAGATTCGCACCGAACATAACTTCGAGGAGATCGTGGGTAACAGTCCGGCGCTACTCGAGCTTCTGCGACGAGTAGACCAGGTCGCCGCCACTGACTCGAGCGTGCTTATCTACGGTGAAACGGGCACTGGTAAGGAGCTGATCGCGCGCGCAATTCACAACCGCAGCATGCGTAAAAGTCGTCCCCTGGTAAAGGTCAACTGCAGTGCCATCTCCGCGGGCTTGGTGGAGAGCGAACTGTTCGGGCATGTGAAGGGCGCTTTCACCGGTGCGTTTGAGCGGCGCATCGGCCGTTTCGAGCTTGCCGACGGCGGCACAATCTTTTTGGATGAAGTGGGTGAGTTGCCTTTGGAAACTCAGGTTAAGTTGCTGCGCGTTCTGCAGGAACGCGAATTCGAGCCAGTCGGCAGCAACCGTTCCGTGCGCGTTGACGTACGGATTATCGCCGCGACAAATCGAAATCTTCAGGAGTCTATTAGTGCCGGAAGTTTCCGCTCGGATCTCTATTATCGATTGAACGTCTTCCCGCTTGAAGTGCCCCCGCTGCGTGAGCGTCATTCCGATATTACTCAACTCGCAATGTTCTTCCTTTCTCGATATTCCCGTAATCTCGGTAAAAGGATGGAGGGGATCTCCGTCTCGGCCACGGAAAGGCTCAAGAACTACTCCTGGCCAGGCAACGTGCGAGAGTTGCAAAACGTCATCGAGCGGGCTTTGATTCTCGGTCAGGGCCCGATTCTCGAGTTAGAGCCCGGCCTAATCAGCGTCTCTCCGTCCGACGGTCTTCGCGACTCAGCGCGCGAAGTGGTTGAAGCCGCGCCGCCCAGTGGGCCATCTTCTGCGCTTAAAACCCTGGAAGAGGTTGAGCGGGCCCATATCTCCGCCGTGCTGCAGCAAACTCGCGGGGTGGTAGAAGGCGCAAACGGCGCCGCGAAGACTCTTGGTATGCATCCGAATACGCTGCGACACAGAATGGAAAAGTTGGGAATCAAACGCTCCGCCCACCGCATATCGTAGCTCGCCTACCAAGGCGAATCCCGTTAACTACTAAATATGGTGGACCCTGGTGCGGATTGGTTCAACTTCTCCGCGCCGTCGTACACGTTTTCTCCGCAAGTTCTCACATCTCCATAAATCAAGCTGAAGCTGGAAACAAAATTTCGCTGCCAGGTTGCGCGGCACGCAATCTGCCCTAGAGCGACCCGCGACAAATTTCAACCAGTGACAAAATGAATGATGAAGATCGCAGAGTGCGTCGCCGCCGAACCAGGAAGTTACTCTGCAAACGGCTTAGAGCCGCAAGTCTCGTTCAGTTTTCACGAAGAGATAGAAAGGATTATTTTAAGTATGAAGAAGTATATGCTCGTAATGTTCGCCGCGGTCTTTGGCTTGTTATCGATTGTGATGCCGGTCAGAATACATCAAACCGCACACGCGCAGGACAACACGACAAAGGATTTTGTTTCGCCAACTGTATTCCAGGCCGCCGGCCCAGACGTCGCCTCGATTCAAAGCTCAGTCGATGCGTTCCGCGCGGCAGTGGACCCCAATAACCAAAATAACGGAAACAATCCGGGGCCACTCGCAATCGGTCGCCGCGAGATCAATTGGGATGGAGGCGGAGCCAATGACACAACTACAGCTCCGGTCACGCCGTTCAACGTATTTCTGAACACACGAGGTGGCCAGTTCACCACACCGGGGATCGGACTTTCCCAGGCTCCCCCAGCGGGTGGGCCGCAGGGCGGCCTCGCCGGTCTCTTCAACAATCCGACCTATGGCACTATTTTCAGCGCCTTCAGCCCTCTGCGCCTGTTCACTCCGGTAGGAAGCAATATAACCAATGCTTTGTTCTTTCTACCCGGCTCAAACGGAAGTGTGCCGGCAACAGTTCGTGGCTTCGGCGTGGTCTTCACCGACGTCGATCAACCCAATGGGAGTGGCCCCGGCGTAAAAAACGGCAACCGCGGAGCCAGCACGCTGGTGGAGTTTTTCGGTGCCGACGGTCAGCTGTTATTCAGCAGTTTTGTCCCGGCCTCGCCTGGCGATGGAGGCCAATCTTTCTTGGGCATTACTTTTAGCGACGCGCGGATCGCCAGCGTGCGGATCACGGCGGGCGATGTTGCCCCGGGGCCGGATGATGATCAGAAAAACGATATCGTCATGATGGATGACTTTATTTACGGCGAGCCCCAAGCGCTTCCGTAACGATCACTCGCCGGGGAGGTTGATAAGCGAGTTCCTGCGCTCGATAGACTAGAGCACCGAGCCGTTCCCAGAGCGCGCTGAACTCGGTTAAGCGAACATGAGGGGTAAGGCCTGCAGATTACGGCAGCGAGCTGGTGTACTCGCCCCACGTGCAATGCGCACACCAGGTCTTGCTCCTCATGGTCCAACTCAGTAGAAGTGTTCTGTCTCACGCAATCTGCATTGGAGCGATTCGGGAGAAATTTTGAAAGAGAGACAAATGAATGCTGAAGATCACAAGGGTCGCGTCGTTGGACCACGAAATTACTCTGCGATTGGATGGTCGGGTCACAGGCCAATGGGTTGAGTTACTACGCGAGTCCGCTGGGTCGGTGCTGGAAGAAGGAGTGCGGCTCACTCTTGATTTGGAAAACATTTGCTTCATCGACTGTGAAGGACTTGCCCTTATCAAAACTCTGTTATACCGCGGAGTTCGACAGGTAAACGCCCCGCTCTTTGTGGCCGAACAGATTAGGAAGTGTCAGGATGAATAAGGCGATTGAGTTCGAAGGAGCAAAACTTACGAGACGTAGGCTGATGATAAAGAAACGGCTCCGGCGCGGACGATTCAGAGCTCGGGAAGCTGCGAGACAGATGGCCGAGGCAAGGCCCGGCAAATCCCCCTGTCTCTTAGGAGGGCTCGTTAAATCGGTCCCTTTGTGAATTGAAAAGCACGCGGGAACTTTGTCCTAGGCCGCGTCTCGGGGTCGGGTTACTGAGGATATCAGGGATACAGGATCGGTAAATGACAGAGCGTCTTCGAGATCACTTTGCGGGGCTCCGGTTGACCTGGTCGAGGGGAATTATGTTAGAAGATAATTCGGTCAAAGACGAAAGAAGAATAAAAGGCGATTTACAGCCCTTCGAGGAACTCTTCAAACTCTATCACGGAAAAGTCTATTCCCTCTGCTTGCGAATGACCGGAAACACCGCGGAAGCGGAGGATTTATCGCAGGAAGTTTTCGTCCAGGTATTTCGCAAGCTGAATACTTTTCGCGGTGAAAGCGCTTTCACGACCTGGTTGCATCGCCTGACGGTCAACCAGGTGCTGATGCACTTTCGCAAAAGTCGCACCAGAAAAGAACAACTGACCGAGCTCGGCGAACTGCCGGAGCAACTAATCAAAGGTCGAAACGTTCTAACCAGCTTCCCAATACTTGATCGTCTCGCGCTGGACGAAGCGATTGTCAGGCTGGCTCCTGGATATCGCGCCGTTTTTGTCCTTCATGATATTGAAGGATTAGAACATCTCGAAATCTCAAAAATCCTGGGTTGCTCGATTGGAACATGCAAGTCGCAACTGCACAAAGCTCGGTTGAAAATGCGTAAACTGCTCCGAGAAAGAACACATCCCGGCAAGGCTCCCACGAGCTTCTGCCAGTATGCCTTCCAACAGAGCTGAGTTGACATTTTGTATGCAGAGAGGTTACGCCTGTCTTAAGGACGGGCAGGAAAGACCGCTGTGAACATGTCGGCCGATGGTCCGCACATAACAAGGCCGTAGACGATACTATCAAGGTCGATGCCGAATACGTCGAGGTTATTGCAACTCGCGGCTCGAGTGTTTTAGACATCCCGTAACCACTTCTACTCAAAAAAAGGAGGCACTATGAATCGTCGTGCTGAATCATTGGCTGATCGCATCCTGGAAGGCGCTGCCGGCCTGGCCGCCTTCGCTGAAGGCCTCTCGGAAGCAGAATGGCGCATACCTGTGTCGGCGACGGACGCCCGTCCGGTGGGTGTGATTGTGCACCATGTTGCCAACATGTACCCGATCGAGATCGATGTCGCGCGAGCCGTCGCCAGCGGCAAAGCCGTTACAGACGTCACGTGGGAGGGTGTCGCCCAGTTGAATGCCAAACATGCCCAAGAGCAGGCTGCGGTCACGAAGGCTTCTGCGCTGGAACTCTTGCGGCGGAATAGCCGAGAAGCCGCTGCCGCGGTACGCGCATTCACAGATGACGAATTGGACCAGGCGGCACCATTCTCGCTGAGCTTCGGCGCGCCGGTCACCGCGCAGTTCGTCATTGAGGACCACGCACTACGGCACAGCTGGCACCACCTGGCACGCATCCGCGCAGTCTTGGGCCGTTGACCTCCGCTGTCATCTGCCGCAGGCCAGCAACAAGGCAGCATCATACCGAGCCCCAGCGCCAGATCGATTCTGTTTTTCCCCAGAGTTGATTCTGCATTTTCGTTCTGAAAGCAGAGCTAAGCGAGCTGAGTGGTCGCGCAGTGGCAATGGCGCGACCACCCGGCGCTTGAACAGGTCCGCAGGAATCGCCGGGCGAGGCTTCTTGTCCTCGCTCCGGGTCAAGTTTGCGCGCACATTCGAACGAGATAATAATCAGCTCGCATACTGATGGGAAAAAAGTTCATAGTCCTGCTAGTTCTCATTATCGGGCAGTGTTACGTGCCGTTCCGTCTGGCAGTTCAACCGCAATCAGCACGCGCGATAGCGTCCTCGTCCCCAATCTTCAAAGAGGTAGCTGAGCAGGTGGGACTCAAGTTGCAACACTACAACGGCATGACTGGAAAACTCTATTTGCCTGAGATCATGGGCAGTGGAGCAGCCCTTTTCGATTTTGATAACGATGGCGACCTGGATGTCTTTTTCGTGGAGGGCAGCGTGCATCATCGGGTGAGTCCAATGCGCCGAAGTAGATCATCGAATCGCGGATCGCCGCGGAGATTTGCGAAGACCGGTTCGACTTTTAGGTGTGTGAGATAAGGCTGACGTTCTTCAAAAGCTTTCTCCAACCAGACGAACGCCTCATCGCGGTTTTTTAGACCAGCATGAATAACTGCCATGAAGTACGGCGAAACGTATCTTTGCTTCGCTGCCTCCTTCAGCTTGTCAACCACTTTCAACGCTTCGGCTCGTTTGCCAGCAACAGCATAAGCATAGCCAAGCGTCGCCAGAGCCCGCGTGTTATCGTCCGACAATTTTAGTGCCTGCTCTATTTCGGCGATGGCATCTTGATGCTTTCTCTGTTCCAGGTAAACTTGTCCAATCCAAAGGTGACTCCACGAAAAATTCGGATCCAACTCGAGTGCCTGCTTGAAGTATTTTATTGCCTCGTCATAACGACCGGCGTAATAGTGAGGATAGCCGACGGTTGCTACTGCATTTGGTGAAAGAGGATCGAGCTGGCGTGATTTCTCTCTCTCGGCAACAGCCTCATCGAAGCGGCCATGGACTTGGAGTAATGTCGCATATTCGTGATGCGCTTTCCCAACATTTGGGTTCAGTTCGATGGCCCGCTCGAATTCCCGTTCGGCTCCGGCCCAATCCCATTCGTAATAGAGCTTATATGTGGCCAGCGACGCGTGTGCGTCAGAAAGCGACTCGTCGATCTCCAGCGCTTTCATTAGCATCGGTTTGGCCTTCGGGAAAGTCTCGCGAGGCGAAACGAACCCCCAAACATTTCCGAGTCTCATATATGAATTGGCTAAGCCTGCGTAAGCCTCGGCGTAATTTGGGTCCAGCTTAATAGCCTGCTCGTAGTAGTTGATGCTCTTTTTCAAGCCTTCTTCGGAAACGATACCGCCATAGAAATACCGACCCTTCAGATACAACTCATAAGCCTGGGAATTATCGGTCTGTCGTTTCGAAAGTAATTGTTTCTCTTCCCCCGTTGTTGTTAAGGACAGGGTTGATGTGAGCCGCTGAGAGATTGAATCCTGTACGGTGAAGATATCGCCGAATTTCTCATCGAACTGTTGCGCCCACAACGCGGTGCCGTCCGCAACCCTGACCAGTCTTGCCGTCACTCTAATGCGGTCACCCGATCGCTGAATATTTCCCTCGAGCACCGCCTCTACTTGTAACTCGCGGCCAGCATCGACAGCGTCTTGCCCTAAGTCGGAGTATTTGCGCACCGCGCTCGTAGGCCTCACCGCAATGCCTTTAATGTTGCTGAGACTCGTTATTAACGTGTCGGCCATTCCTAACTCTAGCGATTCGTCACGGTTTGCGGCGGCCAACGACTTGAACGGCAGAACCGCCAGAGATTTCACTGGCCTTGAAGAGACAGCAACTGCGGCTCGCCTTGTGTTGAAGTAATAACCGCCGGCCGCGACCACAACCCCGGTGATAATGACTGCGAGCCATGTTTTGCTGAGACCGGCGCGGAGGTAACTGGGGTGCTCTATAACATGCTCTTCGATGTGGATGCTTGTCTTACCACGCTCTGTGACGATTAAGTCCGCATTGTTCTCTTTCAACTCGCGCACTCTCGCCACGAACTCATAACCCTGACCCGGCACCGTAACAATGTATTTGTGTTGATCTCTTTTCTCGCCGAGCACTTTGCGCAAATTAGAAATGTGCAGGCTCAGATTGCCTTGCTCCACGAAGCTGCCAGGCCATACTCGTTCCATTATTGCTTCTTTGGGTAGAACGTGACCGCCCTCCTCGACGAGCGCCAGCAGCGTGTCGAAGTCTTTCGGCTTTAGTGGCACCGCTTCGCCCTCGCGCAAGAGACGGCGCCTTTGCGCGTCGAGGCGGAAGGGACCGAACTCATAAATAGGGGAGTTTTCCGTATTCATTGCTGCATTAAGAAACTTTAAGAAGTTGTAAGCCTCACTTACAGGACTTTTAAACCATTGGTTGCATACCGTCAGCCCAGTTCGCAGGCAACCAGCTTTGGAGTTGGATAGGAGGTCGGGAATTTGGGGGACTCGTATTTTAGCTCGCCAAATTTAGCGAGGCAACAATCCACTGCCGAGGCTGGGTGCGAAGTCGGTGAATGTTACGCACAAGGCGAACAAAGTTTTAGGGAATACCAAACTTGGGAGGAGAAACCATGAAGGCAAGGATTAAAACTAGTTACTGTTAAAGAGGAGAACGTCATGACAATAGGAAAGCCTCGAATGCAGGTAATCGGAATAGGTCTACTGTCTCTGTCTTTGATCTGGGCTGCTTGGCTACCAAACGGCGTCGCGATTTAAGTCTTTCGACCTGGATGCGGATTCGTTGGCCATTGCGCGAGACCAGTTTGGGCGAATTCAGTTGCGAGCGGTAGTGACCGCGCTCGGGGTGTCGGATGCAAACAACCTTCACGTCTCGCTTGAGGTCTTCGACAATGACACGGGCAAGACAAGTTTTGTCTTGACCAACCCAAGTACGACAAATAGAGGCCAGTAATGAAAAGCTTCAAACGAAAAACGCTCGTCACGATTGAGACCGAAAGACGGTTATTGATCGCTCAATACAATGCTCGCCACATTAGGTGCGAAGCATGTGGCGAGCAGATCGATCGGGTCATCGCACCTGAACCTGAAGCGCGAAGTCTAAGTGGCCCGCGGAAGAGCCCCCCAGATCCGGATTAACCGAAAAGTTGAGACTCAAGATTCGCAACTCATAAGTACAAAGGAGGGAGAACGTGAAATACCGAATGTTAAGACGTCAGACTAAGCGCCTGGCAACAGGAGTAATGATTTTCACTACCACAGCACTGGTTTGGGCAAACGGAAACGGAAGTTTCGCGAGCTGCCGCTCACTAAACTCTGCGCAAGCCTGCTCATTCGGTTCACCCCAGAGCTTGGGCCCACTGATCAACTCTTCAAGATTTGAAGGCGGCCCGACCGTATCTGCCGATGAAAGGACACTGATCTTTACCGCCAAGCGTGATCCGATAACAGAGCAGGAAGATCTGTTCATGTCACAGCGCGCTAGTAAAGCAGACCCTTGGGGACCACCCGAACCGTTGCCCTCGGAAATCAATGATCCAATAGCGAGCGAGTTTTCTCCTCGTCTTTCGCATGATGGCAATTCGCTGTATTTCGGATCCAATCGATCCGGGGGATTCGGCTCGGGCGATATTTACGTCTCAACTCGTCAGTCGCCAGCCCACGCTTGGACACCAGCGCAAAATTTGGGAGCGTTAATCGATACAGGCATGTTTGAGGCTTTCGCGACACCATCGGCCGACGGCAACACACTCTATTTCGAAAGATCAACAGCAGCAGGTGCTCCTGATGCGGACATTTGGTTCACGACCCGCACAAACGAAAATGAACCATGGAGTTTTCCACAGCGCCTTGTTGAACCGATCAATGGGCCAAACGGAGAGTTTTCTCCTTCTCTTTCAACTGACGGATTGACGTTGTACTTCGCATCCATGCGGGAGGGAAACATCGGGTTTGTTGACGTCTGGGTTTCGCACCGCATGAGCACTTCGGCTCCATGGGGTCAACCAGAGAACCTTGGTCCAAACATCAATACTCCATTTAGTCTAACGCTCGCTCCATTCATTTCGAACAACAGCAAGTCGCTCTATTTTATGTCCACACGACCCGGCGGATTAGGCCAACCGGGTTGTCAATTTATCAATTGCCTGGATTTGTACGTTGCGGAATGCGAAGACTGAATCTCAAATGATCTGCTTCATCAAGGGCGTTGACCTTCTCAAATATTTTCGGCTAGCGGGAGGAAAACACACGTCAAAGCAAGCCACAACTGCTCGATTGCCATCGTCACTGTTAAGTTTGCCGGAGTCACCACCGGTAATAGATACCATGCCATTTGCTGGTGAGGACACAGCTATTACCGAAAGCGGATCCTGCTCTTCGTCCGTATCGTTCGACAGGACGGCTACGTTGACGGCGGTATTTGTGAACGTCGTCGCCACATCAGGCTGGGCATTGGGACTGTCATTCACGCGATTCACCGTGATCGAAACGGTGGCTGGCGCCGAAGTTGCACTTCCGTATATCGTCTTGAAAGAAAAACTATCAGGGCCGTAATTGTTTGCGTCAGGTTGATAGAACAGGATCTGCTATTAGTCGCATCGACACTTTAGCGCCGAGTCGGTTCCACCAACGCACAGTGCGGGCGCGACCAGCCCTTCCGGAAACACCTGTCGCAATGTCCGTTGAATAATCTGAAAGTCGTTCGATTGGGACAAGACTCAACAAGGCATCACACTTGGCGAATCCGGATTGCCAAAGAGTCCGCACTGGAGCGATCAACTAGCCGATTGGCGTGCTGTTAGGCCACGTGAGTTTCCCTTTAGCGCGCCGGCAGTTTCTAGATCAACGAAGGAAACTGTGGTGCTCGAACCCACACTGTAAGATGGGGAAGTGGAGACTCGGAGATACCGAGAAAGCAGCAGGTCATCAGTTGAAAGCCTTTTGTTGGTCCGACATTCTCTACCTCATTCTGGAGAACAGAAAGCGGCCCAAGATCTGTTGACTCGCTTTTTGCATCGGTATATCGTCCGCAGCATATA
>JBKOZZ010000036.1:0-57476 GCA_046726155.1 Acidobacteriota bacterium | reverse complement strand
CGAGTTCCTGGTTGAAGCCGCTCGCATCCCCGTGCGCACGCATGTGGAAGCCTTTCCTTTCGATCAGGCCAACGACGCACTAATCGCACTCAAGTACGACTCGATTCGAGGGGCCGGAGTTCTAATTACCCATTAATCGGGTTAAGTTCTCGTGGCGACGGCGATCCACCGGCTACCGTGGTTTGCGCAAATTGTGGCGAAGAACGGCCTGCAAAACTCGGATACTTCCATTCGCCGGAGTTTGATCATGTCAGAATCGAGGCGTGCGACACGTGCAAACACTACATCAAGGGGCTTTGCCTCAAAAGTCGGTTTATTCGCGGACTTTTGGGGCAAACTCCATTTCTGCCCCAAAAATCGATTTGACCGACGATATTCCACTTAGCTATGAGAGTGGCAGATCGGTGGCTGGAAAGATGCACGTTGAGAAATGCATCAGCGACGGCGCCGAATAGTCGTTTGACTTTCGTCAGCAAGTGCTCTTAGAAGATTGTCGAGTTGTCCGGACTTTTAAGACAAAGCTTTCCGTTAGCGGGTACCAGGTTCATGTACTCAAAACTTGATACTGACTTCATTTCTTTGTCCACAATGGATTTCATTGTAATCCCAAACGTCGGTTCCACTTGAAACGGCGATAGCGTTGAGAGCCTGACGCAACGTGCCTCCCTTAAACTCTACTGAGAATTCCGTTGGACTACGCGAGTACATAACAATCGCCAGTCCGCCCTTTAACTGAAGGTTGCTCATCCCTTCTTTCACCTCGGCGCGCTGCTGTAATTGATTAAGCGCGTCCAAAGATGACTTGGTCTTGATACTGAATTCACCTAGATGGGTTTGTAAAAAAGGTGGGTCACCACCCACTGGAACCAGGTTTATTGCGCCGCCCTGGATTTCCCATCTGTAATTCCTGTCCGCCCCTACGATTTCATTTAGAATTTTGCCCAACGGTTGTCCTTGGGGATTCCAGTTCTTCGCAGGTGCATCCCCGTGACAGCCGCTGACGATAACCATGCCCCCCGGCACACGCGCGCGATTAAGGCTGGCGTGGAAAGCCTCACGCGTGGTAAATGAGCGTTCGCGGTCACTAAAAACTGCACGGTCTAAAACGTTCTGCAAAGTATTTGTCTCGACCGTTTTCGACTGCGCTAGTAGAAGGCAGGCTAGCACCACGCCCAAACTGGAAACAATAAAAACTTTCAATTTATGACCTCCCGATTCACGGAGTGAACGTGATGTTCACGAATTTTGAACCTGTACTTGTTCTGCCTACGCTAATTGCATTGTGACTGCTTAGAGCCCAGGCATGGCCCGATGTGGTCAGATGGACAGTGAAGCTCTGCGTCCATGTCGCCGTAAATGGCGGTGGGCAAGTAGCGATCGTATAGCCCACGGTGTCAGGAGAAATATGGCCGTGCGTTATGGTCCCAATGGTTTCCGGTGGTGGGCGCAACCCCTCCGGTCCGCTGTAACCAGATATCCCTTCCGAAATAGTACCGTTCACGTCAATTGGGGCAGCTTCAGCCGCCTGATCGAGCAGAGTATATTGCACTTGTCTCGTTACCCCACAACCCCCAGGTTGGTCTTGAAGATCACCCAGAGAATCGCGTTGGAGCTTCGTCGGGATCTGTACATAGAAACTCAGAGCGTTGCTTGGTTGTCCGTTGGCTGTGGCTTTGACTGTGATGTTATGATCTCCTCCACTCGCATCCGCAGAGATGTTAAGCGTGACGCTAATCAATGCCCGGTACATTTCGTGCGATGACTGATGGCACAGTCACGAGGCAGTGGGCCTGGACACACCATCCAGCCTGGTATCGGAAGGTAACCGGACGAGACCCATCGGAGGACCTTGAACGCGAACGCCGTCGCCAGTCTGAGCGAGCACGATTAATCGAGGCTTGGGAGCGCGAACAGAACGTGCGCGAGACAGTTCCGCCTCCTCCGGCTGGAACCTGAAGGGGGCGCTAACGACGCCTGGTTTCTCGTCGGCCCTCGTCGGGGTAAAGCGAGCCTGTAAGCGTTTTCTTGCATAACGCCTGTCGTGGCACGGCTGATGCCCTTATGCGAATTCATGTAGAAGGCGTGTAGCAAAAGAGTTCATTTCGGGTATACGAAAACTACAGTTGAAGCGGCACTACTAGCGATTACCTCAATGATTGACGAGGACGCGACATGCTAAACCGCATTAGTAGTCTTCTCGTGTTCATTACCGGCGGCGCGATTTTCTGGCTGGGCGCACACACTTGCCTGGCCCAGAATTCGGTCGCGGATTTTCACAAAATCCTGAGCGAAAAGGCGGCCTTCGAAGCGACCGATTTCGCTGCACTGGAGCGGGGCGAGACAGTGGTAAAACTCTTGCCCGCCCAGGATAAGAGAGAGGTAGCCGTATCCGGTTTGGTGCGGCTGCAAGTGCCGGCTGAGGTGTTTCTGCAGTCTTTCCGCGAGAGCATGGCTCGGAAGAGCAACCCGGCTATTCTTGAAATCGGCAGGTTCAGCAACCCGCCAACACTCGATGACTTGCAGACGCTTACCATTGAGATGCGAGATCTCGAGGATTTGCGAGACTGTGTGGTCGGAGACTGCCAGGTGAAGCTCTCGTCCGCGATGATCGAGCGTTTTCACAAAGAGATAAGTTGGGAGACGCCAGACTACCAGGTGCAGGCGACTCAACTTTTTAAACGAATGTTTTTGGAGTATGTCCGCGATTATCTAGCGCGGGGAGACGCTGCGCTCATCGAATACCATGATAAGCGCCAGGCAGTTTGGCTCGCCCAGGAACATCGCGCTCTGATGGCTGCTTCGGGTTACCTCAACAACACGCTGCCCGGGTTTCCAGAATACTTGAAGAGCGCGCCCAGGGCGGAACTATCAATTGTGGAGAATGCGATTGTCTGGTCGAAAATCAAGTTTGGTTTGAAACCCGTAATCGCCATCAACCACATCGTGATCTACAGGCGCCAGCAGGAAACCGGGCCGCAAATTCTCATTGCATCCAGACAAATCTATGCCAACCACTACTTTGATTCGTCACTCGCACTGACAGCCTTTGTGAATATTCCGGAGGCGAATCACGGATCGTACCTGTTCTACGAGAATCGCTCGCGAGCTGATGGGCTTGAAGGCATGTTTAGCAAGATAAAGCGTGACATCGTCGAGAACAGGGCGGTAGAGAATTTAAAGACTATCCTGCGTCAGTCTCGACTGAACCTTGAGACTCACGGTTTGAGCGATTCGGCCGTGCCGGTCGAAGCTGGGTGGAGCTGGAGAAACTTGAAGGTCCGCCGTGTTCACGTCTTTCTGTTGCTTTTATGGATTACAGCCTTCGTCGCGCTGTTGAGGCTCAGCCCGTACAGTTGGAGAGGGAACATCACCGGGGGAACGTCTCCTTGAGTTTGGATTAACCCACCCGTCTCAGGTCAGGAAGGGTGGTTTACCAAGAGGAGTCGAACCTCTACGTCCTGCTTGCAGGGCAGGCATCATGCCGTTAGATCATAGCCCCTCAGAAAGTTGGTCGCGGAGGCGGGATTCGAACCCGCAACCTCTCGTTTATGAGACGAACGCTCTTTCCAGCTTGAGCTACTCCGCAATATTGAAATTTGTTATTTGAACCTGGATCTTTGATTCGTTCATCGCATGGTTTTGGAAGCCCGCGGAGGAGGTGAACCTCGTGCCTTTCCGCCCGACTCTTGAAGGGTTCGGTTTAGAAGACCGTCGCCGGGAACGCGGGCCAGCAAATGTCCGATAGGCTTCATCAGCTTGTCGCTAACTCGGCAAGGGACTTCGTTCGTCGAATGCTGTACTTCCAAAATTGTTTTCTCGAGCTACTTATCGACAAGCTAAAAGCTTATCCGACAATGGCCGGGGCGTGAGGCCGACGCGCCTCTGCGAACTCCACGTCCACTGGCAGTCACCGTTCTGCCGGGATGAGTCACGCCCCGATAAAATCCGTTTCGAGTTTCGAGTTTCAGGTATTAACTCGAAACTCTGAACTCCAACTCAAAACTTAAGTTTGGTGCCCAAGGAAGGACTTAAACCTTCAACCTCTGGTTTGTAGGACCAGCGCTCCATCAATTGAGCTACTCGGGCGAAAATAATCCGCCACAGATGAACACTGATCAAAACAGATCAGCAGCCGAAGACATGTGAGCTGACCGTCCTGCTGTGTTTCCTTTCTGTGTGAATCCGTGTTTATCTGTGGCTTCGTTGTGGCGGTCGGAGTTGGAATCGAACCAACCTCTCAGGTTTTTCAAACCTGCGCTAATCCTTCTCAGCTATCCGACCCCTGGGTCCGGACTTGGGCCTTTGGTCTTTGGTCTTTGGCCTCGTGGGGAAATGCTACTGACCACCGACCTACTGATCAAAGACCCAAGGCCTTTTGCTCATTACGCACCCTTTCCATGACGTCACGATCATCGTGCACATCCATGAATAGGTACTTGCGCCACTCCGTTCGCGCTTCGGCGTAGTGGCAGAGCACCACCCGTTCGAGCTTCATGCGCAAGGCCGACTGTGACGTCAGCAACGGCATGCGCGCCTCTGCCGGTGTGCGGTCGCTCTTACGGTTGTTGCAGGCGATGCAGGCGGTGACGACGTTCACGGGCAAGTTATCACCACCGCGCGAACGCGGCAGAATGTGATCCAGCGTTAACTCCGCCAGGCCTTTCTTTTCACCGCAGTACTGGCAGCGAAACTTGTCGCGCATGTAGATTCGCAAGCGCTTCATGCCCGACGCTTCGCGGCGGCGGCGAACGTTGATGTAAATCCGTCGACGTATTACCGACGGCACGGGAAATTCATCGTGCGCCGACCGAAGCACACGATCTCCGTCCCATTCCTCCACGAAGACGGTGTTCTTGATAGTCATAATAATCGCCCGGGCAACGCTGACGGTGCCGAGCGGTTCGTAGGTTTGGTTAAGCAACAGAACTCTGCCATTAAGTGCCATCACTCGGCACCTCCTTTCGTTTGGTTATTGGCCACAGATGGACACGAATTCACACGGATTGCGACAAAACTAGCCGGCGCGGTTAGCGCTTGGCTCTATTTTTGTCTTATCTGCGCTTATCCGTGGCTATCTGTGGCGGTCTTTGAATTGGAGCGCGCGGTGAGACTCGAACTCACGAATACCGGATCTGCAATCCGGCGCCTTAGCCGCTTGGCGACGCGCGCGAGAATTGGCCGCCGATTAACACGGATGAATTTGATTGCCGAGTGCCGATTTGTTCTGGGTGTGGTATTGCCAACGTCAATCGGCAAGCGAAAATCGACAAGATTTGGGTGGGTCGAAGGGAGTTGAACCCTCACTGGCCGCGGTCACAGCGCGGCGCTCTGCCGGTTGAGCTACGACCCACATCGACATTGCCGATTTGCGATTTCCGATTGCCGATTGTTTCGATTCCGTACTAGAGACCAATTGGCAATCGGCAATTGAAAATCGAAATTGATTTGGCAGGGATGACGAGACTCGAACTCGCAAATCAACTGATTGAAGGTCAGCCCGCTTTCCATTTCGCGTTCATCCCCGGAAAGGCAAGGATGAAGGATGAGGGCTGAAGGATGAACTACTAATTTCCTTATAGCCAAGGACAAAGCGTTTGTTTGTGTTCGGCCGCCGTATCCCGTCTTCGCATCAGGCTTTCACCCTTCATCCTTCCTACTTCATCCTTTGTTCCTGTTCATCCTTCATATGTCATCCTTGTTTGTCGAGATGGCTACGGAGGTAGGATTCGAACCTACGTAAACGAGTTTCAGAGACTCGTGCCTTTCCAGCTCGGCCACTCCGTATCGTCAAAGATGAAGGCGGAAGGCGGAAGGATGAACTGTAAAGCATCGAAATCGAACCTTGTACTTCATCCTTCCTCCTTCATCTTTACCGTTGCCATACCGTTAGGCGACGCCTCCGAAATGTCTGACATGCCTTAGCTTGTCGCTGAACCCGGAAAAGAAGTTGAGTCATCGGGAAACGACAAACTGAAGTTTATCGGACGTGACTGGCAGAAGGGACAGGACTTGAACCTGCAAGCGCTAAATGCGCCGTAGTTTTCGGGACTACTGCCTTACCAGTTAGGCTACCCTTCCTCAAAAGGACGTGCTTTGAAACTTTGTGTTCGTGATTCGAATGCAGAGTGAAAATTTCAGAGTTTCAAAGCTCCAAGTATGAAGGTCAGTTCATCTGGTGCATGTGGTAGGACTCGCACCTACGAAGTCTCAGTGACGCCTGATTTACAGTCAGGTGCTTTTTGCTACTCAGCCACACATGCAAAATCAAATTCGTTGTGCTAAAAAATAGATGAAGGCAGAGAGAGAGAGAGAGGTCCACGAAGACACACTTCGAGGCACACTTCTCCTGAGGATGGCGACGCTCGACACGCTCGCAAAGCAACGGCGTCGTCATCCGTTGAAGGCTCCCTGCCTTCATCTCATATCCCACGCGGATTAGCCGCGCGGGCTCTCGCAAAAAGGTACTTCGATTGTCAAAAAACAAAAGGAGCGGGCTTTAAGCCTCCCAGGGAAGCTGCCCGCTCCTTACAATTCTCGCGATTTTTCTTTGAGATTTGGGAGCGGGAGTCCGCTCCCGCTGATTAATGCCTGATACGTTGGCTATCTATGGACGTCTGTCCGAGTCTGCCGCAGAAAATATTGACGAATGAGCTCAGACTGCCCGACAAACACACGCCACGCATGCCGGCGCACGGTTGCCGTTTGGCGGTGTGTTCTTGGTATGTCCAGCTCGTCAACATTGAAAGTTTTTCCTCACGGTTCGTAATTTATCTGATTACGCAACCCTCTTTGTATAGGACAGGACCAGCGATCCTGTCAAGCACTTTCCGAAAAAATATCTACCAACGATCATTTGCTTTCACTTCGATAACCATGACGTTGTGTGAGTTGCCCGGGCATTAGTGAAAAGGATGCGAAAGGTCGACTTGCGCTTCCAATACCGGGGGATACCAGTACTTGCGGGAAAAAAGCGAAAAGGCGCAACAGTTTTTGGACTGTCGCGCCTAATCTTATGTGGTTACTGTCCTCACCCCAGCAACCACTTGGATGGAAGGATTCACCAACCATCTAGTTGGACATACTATATCTCGCAATTCTCACATTGGCAACTGTCAACCACCTGAGTACTGGTGCATTTTGAAAGCTGAGAGTTTCCGCCAGCGTCAACGTCTTCACTGGGACCGCGGGCGTCCCGCCCGCTCCGAGCTACGTTGACTTTAACTCCCGAGCTTGCGCCTGCCGTACGCGGGCGGGCGGGACGCCCGCGGTCCCAGTGAAGACGTTGATCACGGAATCCAAAGTGCACCAAGTACCAACACGCGGAATCTCCAAGGCTACCCGATGAAATTGCCACGATTCTTGCGATGGCTGATAAAAGAAGCCTTCCGCAATTGCGCAGGACTGAAACTTTGAGAGGTTCAAGAACCGGACAGCGCTATTAGTTCCAACGCATGTCCATCCGGATCGTCAAAATAAAGTGACACTGAGTTCATCCACTCGTGATGCACCGGTTCGGAAACGGAAACGCCTTTCTCTTTCAATATTGCCGCAGCCTGGTCGATATCGGCCTCGCTGACTCGGAAAGCGAAGTGCTGTGTGGGCCAGTCTCCCTTGTCTTCCTGCAAGACAACCATCCCGGCGTCGCCACCAGCGTACAGGAAGAGCCAGTTTCGACGCTCGTCGCGCACACCTTCTTTCAACCCAAGCACATTCTTATAAAAAGCTTCAGCCCGCGCGAGATCCTTTACGCGTATCGCGACTTCATAAAGACCCTTAATTGGCAACATGGCAACGATAGTCCATCCTTTTTCACGTGCTGAGTTTACTCGGCCGTTTAGAGAGCAGACAAGGGTTTACCCAGGGGGCTTTGCACGGGCGAGCATTGCGCTGTCGCCGATCAGTCTTCGGCCGGAGTGAGCCGCAACGCCCATTCGGACGCTCGGTGGCCGCGCCCTATTGCCCGGCAAACTTGCTCGTACGCCAGGATCCAGAGAGCCGGGATCGCGTTTTCCTCCGCAACCTTTCGCCTCCCGGGGGCATCCGAGAACTACCACTCACCTCTCCCGCTTGCAAAAGCAATCGACTCTTGTAAACTCGTCTTGAAATGTAGGCCTGGAGAATCATTATGAAAAACATTCTGCGTAGCTCATGCTTAGTTGCTCTAGTCCTTGTCCTCTTTGTGCCTGCCTTTGCCGATACCATTCGCCTTAAGGACGGCAATGTGATTCGCGGTCAGGTAATCGGTTTCAAGGATCAGCAGTTCACCGTACTGGTTGGTTCCGGGACTCAGGGCCGTCGCAGCCGAACGTTGATTTATGTCGAAGATGTCGAATCGATTGAATTTGACTCCGCCACCACAGCCGCTGCGGCCGCGTTGTCGAATGATGAAGGGACATCTAACTCCAGCAACACGACCGCTCCGGTTTATCAACCGCCAAGATCAAACCCCGATACTAACAGGCCACCAGTTCGCACAAACTCGCAATCCTCGCCGGGAACTTCGCCAACATTTTTTACTATCAAGGTGGCCGTGCGCGCCGATAATGCGAATAACGGCTGGACCAACAGCGGGTTGGTAGTCCGCCAGGGACAACGTTTGCGAATCAGTGGGACCGGCCGCATCTCGCTTGGCCGTGGTCGTTTCTCGACGCCGACCGGGATTGCAGGATCGCCCGACAATGATAAATTGCTTCGCAACGAAGCGACCGGCGCCTTAATCGCCGTTATCGGTGACGACAACGACGATTTCCTCCTGATTGGCACCAGGCGAGACTTTGTTGCCCAGCGCGATGGTGTGTTATTCCTTGGCGTGAACGAAGGCAATCTAAACGACAATACCGGAACCTATGATGTAGTTATCGAGGCTGAAGCGGGCGGTAGCGGGCCCCGCTAGCCTGGTTTAAGGCAAACTTCGTCTTGTTTTTCGGCATCACACTGAAGCAAACGGGCACCTTGGGAAAGCGCGGACTGGAACTATCGCCCTTCCTTCGTTTTGTCGTTCTCTAGCAACAGGTGATTCAATGAAACTCTCTAAGTTCCCACGCGCGCTTTTCGCCATAATAATCGCATTGAGTTTATTCGGCGGCCTTGGCCTCAGCCTCGCGTTCGCACAGTCGCGCCGCCAGCCGCCAACCTCCAATGAGAAGAAAAACAAACGACCTGGTGAACAGGGACAGCAGGGCGAGAAGCAGGAGCCGCTCCCTCCGGACTTGATGGGCAAACCTCAAGAGGCCGAGAAGATTACAATCAAGACTCAGATCGTAAATGTGGACACGGTTGTTTACCACAAGAAAAGCGGCCAGATCGTTACCGGTTTAAAGAAGGAGAATTTCGCGATCTTTGCGGACGGCGCTCCACAAACAATTACCAATTTTTCAACTCCAGAAGCGCCGATTACGGTTGCCATGGTGGTCGAGTACAGTAAGTGGTCGGAGATTTTCGGATACTATGGCGCCGGCGGCTTCGATCCTGGAACATATGAAGTAATTCGTCCGGTGGCGATGTTTCTGACCCAGTTTGTGAAGCCTCCCGATGACTATGCGTCGGTGGTAGCCTTCGACATTCGTCCTACGCCCATCACTGACTTTACAAATGATCCTACGCGCATCGGCCAGGTTATCAGCTTGCTGCTGCGCAATCCGCCCGCATTCCGAGAGACGAATCTCTTCGACGCTCTTAAGTTCACGCTCACAGGTGGCCGGGGAGACTCGGTGGTTCTGGACAACTCAAAAGAGGAGAAGTCTGATTATGCCGGTTTGGTGAGCATTCAGGGACGGCGTCGCGCCATAATACTTGTAGCTTCCGGAATCGATACCTTCAGCAAGATCAACTACGGAGACGCTCGTAAGATCACGCAAAACGCCGGAATTCCGATCTACATAATCGGCACTGCCGAGCTTTTCTATAAAAAGTATGAAGGACAGCTCGACGCTACTGACAGTTTGACCGGAGCGCCTGGACGGATGACGTTTCTGCAGGCAAAGAACACACTAAAAACATTCGCTAGCGAGACCGGTGGCGCTTATTACCCGGTTACCTTCCCCGGCGAACTCCCCAGCGTGCTGGGCTCAATTAACGCTCTGTTACGCAGCCAATACAGTCTGGCGTTTAATCCTGGTGACGTCCACGACGGCAAGCAACATAAGATCAAAGTGAGCGTCGACGTAAACGGCGATGGAGTCTATGACGACAAGGAATACGTCATCCAGGCTCGGCAGGTTTACAACGCGCCGAAGCCTGACGGAACGACGAAATAATAGGCAGAAGGCAGAGAGCAGAAGGCAGGAGCAGACGGCAGAGAGCAGATGAAAATGGAAAATGATAACTGAGAAATGATAAATAGAAAATCTGAATTTTCCATATGTCATTTGTCATTTTTCATTTTCCATTTAAGACACGGCGTGCTGCTCCTGCTTCCTGCCTTCTGCTCCTGTCGTTTCCTCCTCATGCTCCATGCAGCCTGACGCGAAATTCGTCGTTGATTGCGTTCAACTCTGTCCGTCGATTTGAAAAGAGACGACTCGCGCGCAAGAGCATTGGCAGTCCGCCTTGCGGCAGTTTCAGTCCATAGGCAGGACTGGAAAACATTGCCGCCAATTGCGGATTAAGGCGTTGTGGCAGTCCAAAGCGAATTGCTTTTTGCGCTACTGGAGAGAATCCTGCCGTGCGACGAGCGTTGATGAGTTCTATGGAGTGGTCAAAAATATTCAGCCGTGTCGGCTGATCGCGCAGAGCAAGATCCCGGTGGATAAGTAGATTCGAGACCGCCTCGCTAACCGCGCCGCGATGATAATTTGCGCGCGCGGCAACAGGGCTATTCTCAACATGAGCCGCGGGAAAAGTACGGGGACGCGTATCCCACAAATCACAGTAGCGCGCGACAAATCGCAGTGCTGCCTCATAGAGTGTCAGCAGATTACCGGCGATCCTGACGCGTTCGATCACCGGAGACCGTATCGAGTCGCCGGCATATCTGATGGCAGTGATGGTTGAGCGCGGCAGCAATTCCTGAACGCGCTCATCGTGGCCAAATAGAAGCAAACCTGCGACAGTGGGCACCACCTCGCCACCGTGTTCTGTTGCCAGCAGCAAATCGCGCTCGAGTACGTCCCTGGTCGGATAGCCATTGGCGCCGGCGTTATCAAAGGCGTCACCTTCAAACTCGCGAAGAAAACTCCAGAGATGCGCTTCATCAATATCCGCAGACGCAGAACCAAGCGCCGGCATATTCTCAAACCTCAGTGGTCTTACTTCATCCAGCAAAGACGAAAGTTCCTCGCGCGTGGCCTCGCGTTTGTCCGCGCCAAGTCTTATGTAAAACCGCCCGTCATGGGTGCGATAGGGTCTCCGTTTGCCTTCGACATCAAGCGCGACCACCCGGCGGCCATTGTCAAATGCAATTCGATCGATGTAAGGAACGAGCGGAGGCTCGATGTCCTCGCGGCAGATCCGCACCAATTCCTCCTGAACACTCTCAGGATTATCGACGCCCTCGATGCGCATTTGATCGTTGACACCGAAAACCATTACCCCACCGCCGGTGTTGGCCAGGGCAACGATTTCCTGCGCGATTTTTTCGGAGTTAGAGAGCTTTACTTTCAGCTCAAGAAAAGTATCCTCGCCGCCGCGGATCAACCGCAGCAGCTCAGTCCGCGAGGTTTGCGGCGCGGGCGTTGAAAGATAATACTCCTGGAAGGAACGCTCGGAGGCGGGTTCGTGCCGCTGGTTACTGCGAAATCTTCTGCGAGCCATTTGTGTATTGACGGGGCCGCTTTTTCTGAGATCGCCCGCCCGGATGTCTTAACCTCGAGACACCGCTGGAATAAGTTAAGTTAAAGAGCAGCGGTTTAGAGAAAACGCTCGGCTGGACGCTTAGTCAGCAACCTGGACATTAAACTCTTAACCTCCTGAAGCTTCCCCAACGTTAATCAGGGCCTGGCTCGTTCACGGCTTCCAGTATCTCCAGTTCGCGCTGCTGCAGTGAATCGCCATGAGCACTGATCGCCAGCAGGTAAAGACCGAGCGAAAGAACTGCCAGGACGGCGAGTGTAGCATACTCAACAAGCAAACTCTGCGCGAGATAACCCGCTGCGGTGGCCGCCAAGGGTGGAAGGGCCAAAACGAAAACCATGGGTATCAGCAGCAGCCCAACGACGCCGGAAACATTGAGGCGCTTCCCAAAGTTCATGCGTTTCGGGAAACGTACCGAGAGCCAATTTCCCATGACAGACATCAGCGGGACGAACGTGAGGAAGCTGAGAACAACAAAAAGCAACGCCCCAGGTGTGCTGTCCCTAAACACCAGTTGATTAACCACCAACAGACCGGTGGAAAAGACCAGCGCGACCATTGAGATCGTAAGGTTCTTTCCCAGCAGGATTAACTTGCGATCAACCGGTGAGAGTATGAGGGTGCGCATTCCGCCCTGTTCGAAAGCAAACTGATTACAAAACAGTCCGGCAAGAATCAGGAAGATATAAAGTATGCCAGTAGTTGCCATCAGCCCTTCCCCATACTTCAAGAAGCCAGTCGCAAAAGTACTTCCTCCCGAGCCGGCCTGATCAAAACGCCTCCTGTTCATAAGCCTCACCGCGATTAGAATCAGCGGCATCAGCATCATCATTCGCACTTGCGCGTTGCGCATCACATAACGCAGCTCCTTCTCGACAATCGCCGAAAGCTCAGGCGAGATCAGAGGAATTTTCCAACCTGTATAGGCCTCCGTAGCGGGTTCCAGCGAAACCTTCCGGCGCGCGCGACGCGTAGGTCCTCCTCCAAGAATCGAGCGGCGTGCCAACGAATAGGTGATGGAAATAAGAATTGCTGCGTACGCGCTAATGACAGCCAGCGCCAGTGCGAATCCCGCTGCATTGTTTTTGCGCAGACCGTGAGCCAGGGCATAGGCGATCGCACCCGGTGGTGTCCAGCGCAGCGCGGAGATTGAGTCTGCGTGCCGCAAAAGAACTGGCGCAATTTGGCCAAATAAAGCCCCACCCAATCCCGCGACAACGCCAATCAGGGCCAGTAGAGTTTCGCCGCGAGTTCGCTTCCTGCGAATCAATGAGCCGACCGACGTCGAGATCCATTTTGAGAGGGCCAAGCCGAAGAAGACCGCAGCCAGGGCGATCAATGCCCCGGCGGCGAGTTTTCCCTGGGCCAGGCCGGCGCCGACGCCAATAGCGAGGATCGCCGGAATAGCAAAGATGGATTGAAGACTCGCTATTTCACTGACGAAATCTACGGCGAAGAGTTTGCGCAAACTAATGGGGTAAAGGAGAAGATTTCCCGGATCAAACTGACGGCTGCTGCCAATGCTTAGCGGCAGCGTCGCCCAAAGCAGGTAAAGCAAAGCGAAGATCGAAAAAAAGATGAACTCGGCCGGCGGAATAACCTGCTCGCCCGCCCTGGCCTTTGGTTGGAAGTTTTGCAGGCCTACTTTAGGCGACGTAAAAGCATAAGCGGCGAGTCCGAGTCCCAGGGCAATCAATAGCGCTAACGAGAGAGCAGCAAGCATCCCGAGTGCTGTCGCAATGCGATTTGCCACGGCTTTCGATGAACGCATCGAATTCCGGAAAAGGGTCCATTTGAGCCAGATTAATGTAGCCAGTTGAGACAAGATTATTAACCGTTTGTGCTTAGTGCTTTGGTCCCGATTCTTTCTTCAGTCCTCGAGCCAGGGATCCATCAGTATAAAATGACGTGTTGGCAGTCAAGCACCAGGTTACCACGGTGGCAGTGCCTGGTGGTTTCAAACTATTTGCATTTCCGGCCGCCCTTCGCGCTTAACGTTGATTAGTATTTCGCGAAGCGGAGAGGTTGCCTGGAAACGAGATCGAATATAACAATGTCAAACTATAGCGATCTCAAATCCAAACGAAGTACAAAGAACCAGGCACAAAGGTTTATAGCCTTGACGTTATGTTAAACGAGTCAGCGGGCACAAATGCCTACATCGGACTTGGCTCTAATCTCGGCGACCGCGCGGGAAACCTCCTGCTGGGAATCCGCGGCCTGCTCGATGTCGGCCTCGAGGTGAGCCGACTCTCCCAAATTTATGAAACCGAACCAGTGGAAACTTTCACGCAACCAACTTTTCTCAATATGGTTGCGGAGCTACGAGCCAAGGCCCTTCCTGCTCCCGAGGAAATAATGGAACGACTACTGCAAGTGGAACAATTCCTCGGGCGAGCCAGGGACAAGGTGAAGGGGCCGCGCACCATTGATCTCGATCTCCTTCTCTATGGTGACACGACCTGCGACACACAGTTTCTGACGTTGCCGCATCCTCGGCTTCAGAGCCGGCGATTTGTTCTCGTGCCTCTCGCCGAACTTTGTCCCCAGCTCGTTCATCCGAGGCTCAACAAGACTATGAGTGAACTACTTGAAATGCTCCATGACGACTCCAGGGTCCAGCAGTGGCATCCTTAGCGACCCCCGCGTGCGACGCAAACTAACGGTTTGCGTCAAAGTCGCGTAGTGGTCAGTTTAGCGTTGGGAGGTCCGATTCTTTGGAGAACTGTGCGCGGTAGCGCCGAGGTGATAAATGAAGGACCCACCCGCTACCGCGAGGTGGTACTGACCTCATGGGACCGCGTCAAGAGTGCCTGCGTGAGATACCCACCCGCTACCGCGAGGCGGTACTGATGACCTCATGACACAGCATCCGCACAAGCGAACGCTGGAAATTAATAGGTTGCTGGCTGTAACACCTCTCTTCCGCCAGTCCTTCTCCAATCATTACGCTGAAATTGACTCTAGCATCCGGCGCTACCGCGCTCGGTTCTGCATGACGTGCGTCTCTTATTTATCAAACTGACCCACTACCTAAAGCCGTTGTCTTTACCCTTTTTCCCAATTTGCCTTTATAATGACTGCACTTGCGAAGAGGCCCTACATATTTCCTGTCCCTTAGTTTAAAACGGAAACTGAGGTTTGCGTTACAGCGGATGACTGGCAGTTGCGGACTCCCGAGCGGGTCTGCGCCGCCGGGTTGTTAGAATTGGCCGCCGCCGAGAGTGGCCAGTGAGTTGAACTATGCCCTATTTAAAGCCTGAGCGTCCTGAAAAAGTAAATGCGCCGTCGCTGAAAGCGAGTAAACAGCGCGGCGAGCGATTGGTCTGTTTGACTGCTTACGACTTTCCCACCGCCCGTATTGTCGACGAAGCCGGCATCGACATCATTCTGGTCGGCGACAGCCTGGGAAATGTGGTGCTGGGATACGGCAACACCGTTCCGGTAACTCTCGATGAGATTCTGATACATCTCAAAGCAGTGCGGCGAGCGGTGCAGCGCGCGCTCCTGGTTGCCGATATGCCTTATGGTTCATTTCATACGGGCGCCGATGACGCGGTGCGGAATGCTCTGCGGCTGGTAAAAGAAGGCGGCGCTGAAGCCGTCAAGCTCGAAGGCGGACACAAGCGCGTCCCACTGGTAAGGCGTCTTGTTGACGAAGAGATCGCGGTGATGGGTCACATCGGATTAACGCCGCAATCGATCAACAAGCTTGGCGCTTATCGAGTGCAAGGAAAGACGGCTGCTGCAGCGCGCCAATTGCTCGACGACGCGCGCGCGCTCGAAGATGCTGGCGCCTTCGCGATTGTGCTGGAGGTTGTACCGCGTGAGATTGCAGCTTTGATTACCGAGAGCCTCAGCATTCCTACCATCGGCATTGGCGCCGGCGCCGGCTGCGACATTCAGGTCCTGGTGATACACGACATGCTCGGCTTGTCGTTTGGAAAACTTGCGCGGTTCGTGCGGCCTTACGCAAACCTCCACGAGGTAATGACGGAAGCGGTCACGCGTTATGCTGATGATGTGCGCAGTGGGGCTTACCCTTCAGAGGATGAGTCGTATGCACTGCCCGCGGAAGCCGCGGAAGAGCTCAAGATTGAAAGACCCGTGAATCGAAAATCGTAAATGGTAAACGGTCGTAGTACGTGAATCCTGAATCGTAAGTAACGGTTTGTGGTTTCCGTTTACGGCTTTTTTCTGTTTGCGACCAGCTTTTGCCCGTCGCTTTTTTCTATTGACGATTTACCATCGCTAATCACTGACTATGGAGATCATAAATCGCCGTCAGCGCATGGGTTCGGTCTCGCGCAAGATTCGCCGCGAGCAGGATCGAACCATCGGGCTGGTACCGACGATGGGCGCGCTGCATGAAGGTCACCTCAGTCTCGTGCGTGAAGCGCGCCGGATGTGTGACGTGGTCGTAGTGTCGGTTTTTGTTAACCCAACGCAGTTTGGACCCAGCGAAGATTACGAACACTATCCGCGGGATCTGACTAGAGACACGGCGATCCTGACCGATTACAACGTTGATTATATTTTTGCCCCATCAGCCGAAGAGATGTATCCGAAGGACTTTTCGACCTACGTAAATGTTGGCGGACTGTCGAAGCCGCTCGAAGGCGAAAGGCGGCCAGGTCACTTTCGTGGCGTCGCCACCGTAGTTGCCATCCTGCTGAACACAGTGCGTCCAGACTTTTCTTTCTTCGGCCAGAAGGATGCGCAGCAGGCCGTGATTATTAGACGGATGGTCAGGGATTTGGCTTTCGATACCGAGATAGTTATTTTGCCGACCGTTCGCGAGGATTCCGGTCTCGCGATTTCTTCCCGCAATCTTTACTTGAGCGCTGAAGAGCAGCAGTCAGCTTCGGTGATTCATCGCGGGCTAACAAAGGCTAAGGAAGTTTTTAAGAAGGGCGAGCGACATGCGGGCAAACTTGAAGATATTGTCCGCACTACGATCGAGTCTGAGCCCCGCGTGCGGGTGGATTACGTAAGCGTAGTGGACGCGGAAACGCTGGAGAAGCTGGATAAAGTCGACGAGGGTCCGATCCTCCTTGCCGTTGCCGCTTACGTCGGCAAGACGCGCCTGATCGACAACACGATACTGAACAAAGCGAAGAAAGATGCGGCTACAACGAAGAGTTAACGTTCGCGCACCTGCGGTTTCCCTCCTGCTTTGCTAAACTCCTTCCATAAGTTATGCCTGATCCCAACAAGGACAAGACTCACATAAGGTTTACGCTAAATGGCGAGACGGCGGAGGTCGCGTTTGCGCCGCACAAGACATTGCTGGAAGTCTTGCGAGAGGACCTCGGCTTAACCGGAACCAAGCACGGCTGCGAGCTGGGCGAGTGTGGCACTTGCACGGTGCTGGTTAACGGACGCTCGATTCTTTCCTGTTTGATGTTGGGACTGGACGCTGAAGGGCAAGAGGTCAAAACTATCGAGGGTATGGCTCAGGGCGCGCAGCTTCACCCACTTCAGGATACATTTGCGGATACCGGCGCCGCTCAGTGTGGCTATTGTTCACCTGGCTTTTTGCTGGTCGCCGAAGAGCTGCTGAAAAAGAATCCGAAGCCTTCGCGCGAAGTCATCAAGGAAGCTCTGTCAGGAAATCTCTGCCGCTGCACGGGCTATATAAAAATCTACGAAGCGGTAGAACTGGCTGCGGCGCGCATGCGCGGTGAAGAAGTGGAGCTGCCGAAAGAATCTGTTTATGGTCTGTGAACCAGACAGAATCCCTCTCAAGATCGAAGTCTCCCAGGTTGGAAAGCTGGGCTCCCCGGTTCGACTTTAATCCAAGTCAGGCGGGGGTAATCCACCCTTCCCAACCTGAGAGACTCAACACCTTGTGAGATAAAATGGAAGTTGAATGGCTAATAAGGACTTACAGAACGGCAAGTCTCTTAAGGTAGTAGGCAAACCTTTTCGCAAGGTCGACGCGCGCGCGAAGTGTACTGGCCAGACGAAGTTTGCCGACGACGTCGTGCTGCCACGCATGCTCTACTGCAAGATTTTGCGGACTCACTTGGCTCATGCCCGGATCAAACGTATTGACATCTCAAGAGCGAGCGAGTTGCCGGGAGTGATCGCGGTTATTACGGGCAAAGACCTTCCTATTCCCTATGGAATACTTCCCGTCAGCCAGGATGAGCACGCCCTCTGCATCGACAAAGTGAGATTTATCGGCGATCCGGTGGCGGCGGTTGCGGCGATTGACGAAGACGTTGCTTTCGACGCGATGAATCTCATCGAGGTGGAATATGAACCGCTGAATACCATCTCCTCCATTGAGGAAGCCATTTTGATCGATGAACCTCGCATCCATGACTATGGTGATGCGGGAAACATTCATAAAAAAGTTTCACTGGAATTTGGTAACGTTGAGGAAGGCTTTGCAGAAGCAGATCTCATTCGCGAGGACACGTTTTTCTACGAAGGCAACACGCACCTGCCGATGGAGCAGCACGCCGCCGTGGGCAATTTCGATCCGGACAAAAAACTCACGCTCTGGAGTGCAACGCAGACGCCCCACTATGTTCATCGCGCGCTCGCAAAAGTTTTAGAGTTGCCCGCCAGCCATATTCGCGTGATTGCCACGCCCAACGGCGGCGGCTTTGGCGGCAAGAGCGATCCGTTCAATCACGAAGTTGTTGTCTGCAAGCTTTCAATGATCACCGGACGGCCGGTAAAGGCGACGCTTACGCGCGAGGAGGTTTTTTATTGTCATCGCGGGCGTCATCCGGTGCTGATGCACATCAAGACCGGAGTAAAAAAAGACGGTGCTATTACTGGGATGCATTTCCAGTCATTCCTCGACGGGGGCGCCTACGGCAGCTACGGCGTTGCCAGCACCTTTTATACCGGCGCGTTGCAGACAGTCACCTATGACGTGCCGAAATATAAATTTCAAGGGCTGCGCGCGTTTACCAACAAAGCTCCGTGCGGACCCAAGCGCGGACACGGAACGCCGCAGCCGCGTTATGCGCTGGAAGTTCAACTCGACAAGATCGCGGAGACGTTGAAACTTGATCCAGCCGCAATGCGCCGGAAGACTTTAGTAAAACCCAATACTGTCACAGCTAACTACCTCCGAATCGGCAGCATGGGTTTGGGCCAGTGCATCGACAAGGTTGTCAATGGCTCTGACTGGAAGAACAAGTTTTCAGGTTGGGATCAAAGCAATCGTAAGTTGCCCTACGGAAAGGGCATCGGCATCGCGTGCAGTTCATACATCTGCGGCGCCGGCCTGCCGATCTATTGGAACAACATGCCGCAGTCTGGCGTGCAGCTGCGGCTGGATCGACAGGGCGGCGTTTGCGTAATGTGTGGCTCGACGGATATTGGCCAGGGCTCTGATTCGATTCTTGCCTATATCGTCGCTGAGGTCCTGGGAATAGATCCGTTCGACATTCGCGTCATCACGGCAGATACCGATCTAACTCCCGTCGACCTCGGCAGTTATTCGAGCCGTGTGACTCTGATGACCGGCAACGCTGCGATTCAAGCCGCCGAGCGGGCGCGCGAGTTGTTGGTGATGGCCACGGCCGAAAAGCTCTCCGTGCCTATTGAGAATATTTCGCTCGGCGAACGGCGCGTCTTCGATGTTGAGAACCCGGAGGTAGGCGTTTCATTCGCCGAGGCGGTTGTGCTGGCAGAATCAAAGTTTGGAACTATCGGCACTGTCGGCTCTTATTCGCCGCCACGCTCGCCCGGACGATACAAGGGCGCCGGCGTTGGTCCGTCGCCGGCATACAGCTATTCCGCCGCGATTGCTGAAGTCGATGTAGATCCCTCGACGGGTATTGTGATTGTTGGGCGGATTTGGATTGCGCACGACATCGGCAAATCGATCAACCCGATGCTGGTGATGGGACAGGTTGAAGGCAGTGTGTACATGGGCCTGGGTGAGATCCTGATGGAGGAGATGGCTTATCGGGCGAATCGCAATGTCGTCCATAAGTTTCCCTCCATGCTGGAATACAAGAGCCCAACCACGCTGGAAATGTGCGATGTCAAAACTTACTTGATCGAGGATCCCGATCCTAACGGTCCGTACGGCGCCAAGGAAGTTGGACAGGGACCGCTCCTGCCAGTGCCACCGGCGGTGGCGAATGCGGTTTACGATGCGGTAGGCGTGCGCATTGATGAAGTGCCGATTACGCCGGAGAAAGTATTGAAAGCACTGCGCGAAAAAGCGAAAGGTCGCGATGGACGCTATGGGCCAACTGGGATTCCGACGGTTGAATGGCCCGAGCCTTTGCGTGTGCTGACGCCGGCGGAAGGTGGCGATGGCAAGGAGATGCCGAGAGTTGCGGTGCATTCGTAACAAAATAAAATCACGAGATGATGCGTCTACCCAAATTTGATTACCGCGTCCCGCGAGAAATCGCGGAGGCGGTAAAGATTATGGCCGGCTCGGGGCCGGAAGGGCAGTTTGTTGCCGGCGGCACAGATCTATACCCAAACATGAAGCGTCGCCAGCAGACGCCGCGCACCGTTATCTCCGTGATGCGCGTTCCGGAGTTGAATCAGATCACAGGCGACGGCAAGTCGGGCATTCGCATCGGCGCCTCGGTGACGCTGACTGACATCTGTGAACATCCGCTGATCAATCGCGACTATCCGGTTATCGCTCACGCTGCGCGTACGATCTCCACGCCCATCCTGCGCAACATGGGCACGATTGGCGGCAACCTGCTGCTCGACACCCGCTGCAACTATTACGATCAAAATTTCGAATGGCGGAAGGGAATTAACTTCTGCCTGAAGAAAGACGGAGATGTTTGCTGGGTCGCGCCGGGCAGCTCCAAATGTTGGGCGGTGCAGTCTTCGGACCTTGTTCCGGTAATGGTGGCGATAGGCGCGAAATTTCGTTTGGCGTCAACCCTCGGTGAACGAACAATTGAAGCGGCTGGGTTCTACAATGATGACGGCATTGACTATTTGAAGAAACGGCCGGACGAATTGCTTGTTGACATACATCTCCCGCCGCTCAATGGCTGGCGCGCCTCATATCAGAAGCTGCGCCGCCGCGGTGCATTCGATTTTCCGGTGCTGGGAGTGGCCGCGTGGATTCAAGTGGACGAATTCAGAACCGGGAGCGGTAGCGACCGGGTCGTAGCGGCCGCTAAGATCATTTTAGGTGGAATCGCACCGTCACCGATGGAAGTCGAAGAGGCCGCATCCGCGCTGATTGGCCACCCACTCGACGACGATCATATTCAAGCTGCGGCTGAGGCCGCTTACACAAAAGCTCGCCCGCTCGACAATACCGACTTCGTCATGAATTGGCGTAAACAAATGACGCGCCAGTATACGCTTCGCGCGCTTCAGCAATTAGCAACCCCAAACAGTTAACCTTGCGGTCTTTGGCCTTTGGACTTTGGTCTTGAGCATGACCGACCATGATCCCAACTTGATGACTGAGGCCGAAGATCCAAAACCCCAGACCAGCGATGTCGCCGCCATTGTTCTAGCTGCCGGCCGTTCCCAACGCATGGGCGCGTTCAAACCCTTGCTGCCCTTCGGCTCAACAACCGTCATCGAAAACTGCATTGAAAATCTGCGTGGGGGTGGTGTTGAGACTATCGTGGTGGTTCTTGGCCAGGGACGGAATGCAGAAGAACTAAAGAACCATTTGACGAATGCCAGGATCAGTTTTGCTGTCAATCCCGATCCTCATAGCCAGATGAGTGCTTCGATCGCGTGCGGCCTGCACCAGGTCCCTGAAACGACGAGAGCTGTGCTCATTAACCCCGCAGATCATGCGGCAGTGCCTGCCGAAGTAGTCGCCGCGCTGATTAGAGAATGGAGGCAGGGCGGGCAGCTGGTAAAGCCCATCTGGAGTGAACGCGGCGGACATCCGGTGTTAGTTGATCTTAGCTTTCGCAATGAGCTGCTGGCCCTCGATCCAAATGGTGGCTTGAAAGCCTTTTTTAGCCTTCATCAGGACCAGGTCAGGCGCGTTCCGGTGCACTCGAATTTTATTGCGCGTAACATGAACACGTGGGATGATTACGCCGCTTTGCATCAGGACGTCTTTGGAACCCCACCACCGGAACATGTACGTCCGGACGTGGGTAAAACAGAGTAATTTGGGACGCAAACCCACTGTTTGCTTTAGATTCACAGGCTGTCAGAGTGACCAACTAAAAGGCTGCGGCACTCATCTAACGCATTGCCCCAACACTTTGTGTAGGGGCGAAGGAGAGTAAATGCTAACAAATCGAAAGTTCCTATCGGCTTTCTTCTCGGTGGTTTTGCTTGGGTCTTCCCTGGTGTTGGCCCAGAACGGCAGCACCGCCCCGGTTGAGTTCACGCTGCGCTCGACGGACGGTCAGACAATCACGTCCCAAAGCCTGCGTGGAGAAGTTGTGGTGCTTGCGTTTGGGGCTTCCTGGTTACCACTGTCTAAGATGCAGTTGCAGGGCATTAGAAAACTTGCGGATCAATACAGCGACCGCGGTGTGGTGGTCTATTGGGTAAGCACTGAGTCGGAAGATCCGAAATCGAAGAACTTCGCGAGCGACGAACAATTGCGAGCGTTTGCTCAGAAGTATGGTTTGAAAGTTACCGTGCTGCGCGATCCTGACGGCGCGGTGTCGAAGAAGTTTGGCATCGACCAGTTGCCCTCAGTAGTCATCATCGACAAGCAGGGCAATGCCAGCGAGCCGATTGGCGGACTTGATCCAAACGGCAACCTCGCAAATCAGCTTGCCGGCCGACTCGACAAGGTCCTCTAACGGAACTGTTCTATATCACTGGTTCAGGCCGTCTTTCGATAAGGCGGCCTTTTTCGTTGCCGGTATGACGCAAGCGGTCTGCGTCCCGGAGGGAGTTAATGTTTATAGAACACAAGCTCAAAAAGATGCCTTCTCAGCTCCGGCGGAGCGGAACGTAATCGCCGCAGAAACACTGCGCCCCGCTGGAGCGCGAGTTGTAGGTGTAGCAACTGGCCTATAAACATTCGGCTCCTCTGGAGCCAGGACCTCGCTTGATTTCGGCTCTGCCGCGCTCCGTCGCTGTGGCGGTGAGAAAACCTCCGAACAGGTCAGTTACCACATAGACACAAAGAACACGGAGACTGCACAGAGAAATCCTCCAATTACGATACTATCGACGTTTGCCCTTGCCCCATCTGACGTAATCTAATAACTTGCTCAGGTCTTTTTCACACCTATGACTCTTAAGCCTATTAATCCCGAAACACTCGGCCCACCGCGAGGCTATTCCAATGGCATACTGACGTCGGGAGGCGGAGGGTTGTTGTTCGTTGCCGGGCAGGTTGGCTGGAACAAAGAGCAAACGATCGTCAGCGAAAACTTTGTAGAGCAGTTCGATCGAGCGCTCGCAAATGTTGTTGCGGTAGTGAATGAAGCGGGCGGCATTCCGGATCAGATTGCACGGCTTGTCATCTACGTAACCAGTAAGAAGGAATACAGTGAGAGCCTCACGAAGGTTGGCGAATGTTACCGTGCGCACATGGGAAAACATTTTCCGGCGATGGCGCTCGTCGAGGTGAAAAGTTTGCTGGATGATAAGGCGAAGGTGGAGATTGAAGCTGTGGCTGTTTTGAACCCGTGAGTCCTGAGTGTCTAGCTGATGTTAGATCCGAAGAGTTTTCTTTATGAGATGGGACCGAAAGGTGTGGCGACGATCACACTCAATCGTCCCGAGCGCCTCAATGCGTTAACTTTCGAAGTTTATCGCGAACTTACGGACACCTTTCTAGCGCTGAGAACTGAAGCGGAAGTGCGCGTGGTTGTTGTCACTGGCGCGGGCCACGCCTTCTGCTCTGGCGGCGATGTGCACGATATTATTGGCGAACTCTTCAATCACGACATGGAGGGCTTGCTCGAGTTTACGCGAATGACATGCGAGCTGGTGCGAAACATTCGCGCCCTCCACAAACCGGTTATCGCGAGTCTCAATGGCACAACCGCCGGTGCCGGGGCGTGCATCGCACTCGCATCGGACATGCGCATAGCAAGTGAAGAAGCGAGGATTGCTTTTCTGTTTGTGAAGGTCGGGCTTTCGGGCGCGGACATGGGCGCGGCGTATTTGCTGCCCCGGGTTGTGGGACTGACTAAGGCCACGGAACTGCTTTACACGGGCGACTTCATTTCCGCTCGAGAGGCTGAAAGAATAGGACTGTACAATCGCGTCGTGCCGGGCGATCAACTCGCCGGTATCACACGCGAACTCGCCGAACGCCTGGCGCAGGGTCCGGCTTTCGCAATCGCCAAGACGAAAGAGTTGCTTGACCGCGAGGGAAACATGAATCTGGACGTGGCCCTGGAATGCGAGGCGCAGGCCCAGGCTATTTGCATGCAGCATCCGGATTATCGCGAAGCGTATGAAGCATTTGTAAACAAGCGACAGGCTGAGTTCAAGTGATTGCTTTGAGCTATGTACTTTGCGCTTTGTGCTTTGTACTTGGAACTTTGTGCTTTGTGCCTTGAGTTTTGCACTTTGTTGTTTAGCACCGCAACCCTCAGAGTTCAAACCTCAAAGTACAAAGATCGTTTTTATGGCTATGGATAAGTTTATCGATCAACTTCCCTTCTTCACACCCGAGCATCGCACTCTGGCGGCGGATATGGAGTCGTTTGTCGAGCTCGAGATAGATCCCCGGGCTATTGAGGAAGGTGACATAGATTCCCGGCTGCGCGAATACGTCAGCGTGCTGGCCAAGGCAGGCGTGTTGAATTATGCAGTCGCCTTGCCGGGGACAAAACTAGACGTACGCGCTCTATGTTTGATTCGCGAGGCGCTCGCTTATTCTTCCGCGCTTGCCGATCTGGCTTTCACCATGCAGGGACTAGGGACTTACGCCATTAGCCAGGCCGCTCCCGAGCACGTGCGCGATTTTTGGGTTTCGCGGGCAGTTGAAGGAAAAGCAATCGCAGCCTTTGCGTTAACTGAGCCTGATGCCGGCTCCGATGTTGCGGCGATCAAAACAACTGCGAAGCGCGCTGGCGATGCTTATGTGATCGACGGCCGTAAACGTTTTATCTCAAACGCAGGCGTGGCCGACTTCTACACAGTGTTTGCTAGAACGGGGACTGATCCAAATGGACGCGCCGCGTTGTCTGCCTTTGTGGTGGGCGCGAAGATGCGTGGTTTCAGCGTTGTCGAGCGCACGGCAATGATCGCGGAGCACCCGATTGGAGAGATCGAATTCAAGGGTTGCCATGTGCCGGCGGAAGATATGGTGGGAGGGGAAGGCGATGGATTCGTCTTGGCTATGAGGACCATGGACACGTTTCGCACGAGCGTGGGTGCAGCAGCGTGCGGCATGGCGCGACGCGCACTCACAGAAGCCGTTCGCTATGCAACCACTCGCAAACAATTCGGTCGTTTGCTCGCCGAGCATCAACTCATTCAGGAGAAACTCGCGGACATGGTTACGGAGCTCGATGCGGCGCGGCTGTTGGTTTACCACGCCGCGCACCTGAAAGACTCCGGCGCGGTGCGCGTTACTCGCGAGGCAAGCCAAGCAAAGCTTTATGCTACGGAAGCAGCCTGCCGGATCATTGACAGTGCGGTCCAGATTCACGGTGGCGCTGGACTGGTGCGCGGCAGAGTAGTTGAAAGGCTTTACCGAGATATTCGAGCGCTGCGCATTTATGAAGGCACGTCTGAGATCCAGAAACTCATCATCGCGAGTCAACTGTTGAAGGAATAGGCGCCGACATTATGGTGGATCGAAGTTAGCTGTTTTAAGCGCAGTTTCTTTTCAAATGAAATCTCTTCTCCCAGATACATCACCAGAAGCGCAGGAGGTGCTGTTCGACCTTATACGACGGGCGCCGGTGTGGAAACGACTGCGAATGGTTGCGGATCTAAATCAGACGCTTCGATTGCTCGCCACGGCGGATCTGCGTCGCTGTTATCCGCATGCCAGCGAGGAAGAGATACGCAGGCGACTTGCGGCTCGCTTTTTAAAACGCGAGGAAGTAATTGCCGCTTACGGTAGGGACCCCGCTATCGAGGACTCAGAGTCGAGAAGTGCAGAAGAATCAGATGGACCTCGAATATTTGGGCAAGTGGGCTGCCAGTCTTGGCGTCAGTAACCTTCTCGAAAAAGCAATAAAAGAAACGGCGTGAGAATTAATATCATCGGCGGCGGGCCGGCTGGGATGTACTTTGCCATCCTGATGAAGACGGCCAATTCGGGGCATGAGATCACTGTCTATGAACGGAACGGACCGGACGATACATTTGGCTGGGGCGTAGTGTTTTCGGGAAAAACGCTCCGGAATCTCCGTGAGGCCGATGCGGAATCACATGCCGAGATAACGCGCGCGTTTGAGGCCTGGAACAATGTGGATATTGTCCATCGCGACAGTAAGGTCTCCATTCACGGCAATAGCTTTTCCGGCATCGCCCGCCTTCAGCTTCTCAAGATCTTACAGCGCCGCTGTGAACAACTCGGTGTCGAATTGCTGTTCCATACTGAAGTCCCTGATGTTGATCCCCTTCGCACAAGCTGCGATCTGCTGGTAGCAGCAGATGGTATTAATAGCACCACCAGAAAACAATACTCGAATTATTTCGTTCCCAGTTTGGATGTGAGACCGAATCGTTATATCTGGTATGGAACGAACAGATTATTCCATGGGCTGACGTTGACCTTTCGTGAAAACGCAGCTGGTGTTTTCGACGCGCACTCTTACAAGTTCAACAAAACTACCAGCACATTCATCGTCGAGTGTGACCCGGAAACATGGGACACTGCAGGCTTCTCCGCGATGAGCGACGATGGAACGCGCGAATACCTCGAGGCAGTGTTTGCAAAGGATCTGGGCGGCCAGCCGTTACTGTCGAACAATTCGAAATGGATCAACTTTCTTTTAGTGAGAAACGAAAAGTGGTTCTTTGAGAATGTATTGATGATTGGCGACGCGCTGCACACCGCTCACTTCTCAATCGGCTCGGGCACGAAGCTCGCTCTCGAGGACGCGATCGCACTCTTCGAGTGTTTTGGACGAACTCAGACTGTCGCTGCTGCGCTTCGGGAATTTGCGTCAAGCCGTAAGCCTGTAATCGAAGAGTACCAGGCGGCTGCTTACGAGAGCATGCGCTGGTTTGAGAACGCGCGACAGTATCTGAAGCTGAGTCCGATTGAGTTAGCTTTGGCTCTGATGATGCGCAGTGGACGAGTTAGTTATGAGGACTTGAAGCGCCGCGATCCGGAGTTCATCTCAAATTACGAGGCATCGCGCAAATCTTAAGCTGGGACCGCGGGCGTCTCGCCCTCATTAGCAACGCTGTCAGACTTGTGCAATGCTTTGCGGCCCGCCGCCTGAGATGCGGAAAGGCTTAGACTTTCCGAGAGAGAGAGTTTTTGAAGATGGGCGAGGCTTCGCCTCCCCATTGCGGGCGAGACGCCCGCGATCCCAGCATTAAGTCAGGCGCTCCATTCAGGGGCTAACAAACGCCTTCGCCCCTCATCAACCGTAGCAATTCCAGGTTCGTCGAGTTCAAAACGATCCCAGAGTTTGCAGGTAACGGGACGATGCGCCTGATCGAGCGCTTCGCAGTAGTTTGTGTAAGTGCAGCGCCTGACTTCCTGGCCCCGTCCAAGTTTCACTTTAACAAACCAGTCGGGGTCAGCAAGCGCCTGCCGAGCGAAACCGGCTATGTCTGCCTGGCCTTTTTGCAGAATCGTCTCGGCCTGTTCGAAAGTGCAGATACCTCCGGTTGCTACAACCGGCGTGCTGAACCCGGCCGCGTTAACCGCACGTTTAATCGCGGCAACCAGGGGTACGCTGCGCCCGAACGGACCTGTCTCATCAGAAAGAACCGTAGGCATACACTCGTAGCCGCTTTGGCCGGTGTATGGATAAACCGCCTGTCCGACCTTCGGCTGCTGCGCATCTTCAAACTTTCCACCCTTCGACAACGAAAGAAAATCAAAGCCGGCGCGAGCAAACTCAACTCCGAAATAGATCGCATCCTCAACCCGATTGCCACCAGCAATTACTTCATCACTCAGGAAGCGAACGCCGATCACGTAATCGTCTCCCACGGTTTTTCGCACCGCTTGAAAAACTTCCCGTGGCAAACGAATGCGATTCTCGCGTGGGCCACCATAGCCGTCGGGACGAATATTGAGTGCACTCAGGAAACCCGCCATCGTGTAGGCGTGAGCGTAGTGCAGTTCGACACCATCAAAACCAGCCTCGCGCGCCCGGCGAGCGGCTTCGGAAAAAATGTCGGGCAACACCCGGGGCAATTCCCGGACGTGCGGCAGATGCATATCAGTCACGTGTTCGCGATAACCAAAGCGAAGTGATTCCAATTCGCGCTCGTCGAGTATCCACTCAAGGACGTGATCAGGAGCGGCGCTAAGAAATTCGCGCACTTTTCCTTCAACTGCATTCAGCCATCCCGAGTCGGCTGTAACTTCAGCTAAGGCGCGCCGGTGCCGATCATTTACTCGCAGGAAGCGCGCGAAATATTTTTCTCTTTCAGGTCGTCGCTTCACGGAGAGGAAGTCGATGATCTGAATGAACAGCCTGGTATGGCCGTCGCTCGCATCTCTGACCGTTTCAACCAACCTGCGTAGTCCGGGGATAAACCGATCATGGCCGATGCGGAGCAGTGGGCCGCTGGGAATGTCGCGAACACCAGTCGCTTCAACTACCAAAACCCCAGGACACCCTCTGGCAAAACGTCGATACCAATCAAGGTTCTCCTGCGTGACGAAGCCGTCTTCGGTGGCGCGCCAGGGCACCATCGCCGGCACCCAGGTGCGGCTCTCGGCCTCTATTGGCCCGATTCTGATTGGCTGGTAAAGAAGCGATTGGGCTGCTTCCGCCGCGGTGGGCCAGCGCGTCTCAGGAATCGTGTGACGAATTGGATTTTTGAATTTCCACATCGGAACAGACTAACTTTATCACGCGGCAAGAGGTTATGCCGGGCGAGCCGCGATCGGCTGTGCCCAAGCGGGAAGATCATTATCGCTTGTTATGATAAATTAAAACCGATTCTAGATATCAGCGGAGAAGATTTTGACTGACGAGCTTCTGAAATGGCGACTCGAGTTTCCTATTCTGGGGAACACCGTCTATTTGATTTCCCACAGCCTCGGCGCGATGCCCCGGGAGACTTTTTCGCGGCTTACCGACTACGCTGAAACGTGGGCTACGCGCGGCGTACGGGCCTGGGCGGAGGGTTGGTGGGACATGCCTGTGACCACCGGCAATGAGGTGGCGCGCATCATCGGCGCCGAGCCTGGCAGCGTTGTCATGCATCAGAACGTTTCGATTTGCCAGTCGCTCATTCTTTCCTGTTTTGAACCGACACCCAAGAGAAACAAGATCGTTTATTCAGAACTGAACTTTCCCTCGGTGATGTACGTCTACGAAGCTCATGCGCGCAATAACAAACTGAGAATCGAGACTGTCAAGTCGGACGACGGCATAACTATCCCGCTCGAACGTTTTCTCGGTGCCATCGACGAAGAGACTTTGCTGGTCCCCTTCTCCCACGTGCTCTTCAAAAGTGCTTTCCTGCAAAATGCCCAGGCAATCACTGAACGCGCCCATGAAGTGGGCGCAATGGTCGTGCTCGACACGTATCAATCCGCCGGCACTGTTCCATTCAGCGTGACAGAGCTCAACGTGGATTTTGCAACCGGAGGCTCGGTAAAGTGGCTCTGCGGCGGTCCAGGCGCCGGATATCTTTACGTGCGCCCTGACTTGCAACCGCAACTCCAGCCGAAGACGACCGGCTGGATGGCGCACGAAGAGCCCTTTGCCTTTGACCCCGAGCTTCGTTATGCCCCGAGCATCGCGCGGTTTCTTAATGGTTCGCCATCGGTTCCGGCGCTCTATGCCGCACAGTCGGGATATCGAATAATCAATGAGATTGGCGTGGATAAGATTCGCGAAAAGAGTGTGCGGCAAACTACACGTTTGATTGCGCTGGCGGAGGAAGCAGGATTCAAAGTAACAAGTCCCAGAAATGCAATTGACCGCGGCGGCACAGTCACCGTGGCACACGAAGATGCGGGGGCAATCACGAAAGAACTCATTCGTCGCGAGTTCATTGTCGATTTTCGACCTGGCGCCGGAATACGAATCTCACCGCATTTCTATACTAGTGATGAGGAACTCGAACTCGTTGTTCGCGAAATGAAAACGATCAGGGACACGGGCGCCTATGCTGTTCATGAAACTGCCGGGGCGGCATTCTGAGAAAGACGAATTTTGATCCTGCTACCTCGATCTTTGTCTTCTTTTCCTGAATTAATGCTGGGTTCAAAGTTCAAAAGTTCAAAGAACGAAGCTCAATGACTAACGACTACGGTAGCAACGCTCCACTTTCCTATAATAAATACCTGCGCGTCGCGGACTTAATCAGTCTGCAGAATTGCCTCTCCGATCCGCAACACCACGACGAACTACTCTTTATCACTATCCATCAGGCTTATGAGCTCTGGTTCAAACAAATACTCCATGAAATAGACGCAGCGATAAGTTTGATGAATGAGGACCGACTCACTGCAGCCGCTCGCGCAATGGAACGAGTGGTAGAAATAGAGAAACTGCTGGTAAGTCAGATTCATATTCTGGAAACGATGTCGCCTATCAACTTTCTCGGATTTCGCGATCAACTCAATCCGGCCAGTGGATTTCAGTCAATGCAGTTTCGTGAGATTGAGTTTGCCTCGGGACTGAAGGATGAGGCCCTGTTGCGTGAGTTTCGCGATGATGAATTTGCTTACGCTCGTTTGCATAAGCGTTTTGAAGCGCCGACGTTAAGTGATGCGTTCTTCGCGGCCTTGCAACGGCGTGGCCTGGACACGCCGGCTATTGGGAGTTCCCACGAGGAGCAGGAACGGAAGAAAGGCTATGGGAAACGCACGCAAGCCGTATTGGAAGTATTAACTCACTATGAAGAGCGCTACGAAGAGTTTCAACTAGTCGAAGCTTTGCTGGAGCACGACGAGTATTTTGCGCTCTGGCGCTCGCACCACATCAAAATGGTCGAACGAATGGTCGGCACCAAGCGCGGCACGGGAGGTTCGGAAGGCGTCGGCTACCTGCGAACCACACTCGACAAGAAGTTTTTTCCCGAATTCTGGGAAGCGCGCACGTATCTGGATACCAAACACGGCGCCGGTGGCTGTCCTTTCGCCAAAGAGTGACGTTAAATTAACGGCCTTCGCTCTGCTAGCCAGATCAAACTAAAGGATCTCTAACTACGATGCCCAGGAGAACCGGCAATGCGCCGACAATAGAACGCAGACGAGCGCCTCGAGCCAAAGTAAACCTTCGAGCACGCTGGGAAGGCGACCTCGGCCAGCACGATGCGGACGTGACGAGTTTGAGCAAAAACGGTTGCTTTGTGCTCACTGGCGGTAAGGTGCGGCCAAAGGAACTCATCCGTCTGGAAATCATGTTTCCCGACGAGGCACCAGTTTATCTGTGGGCTGAGGTAGTGGAAGAAGCAGCTGAGATAGGGTTTGCCATGCAATTCACTGCGGTGGAAGAGGCGGACCGGGTACGGCTTGGACAGTTTGTCCAGCGCTGTCTAAACCCCCAAAAGTGAGGGCTCAGAGTTCTCGCCAAGTTCCATCGATTCGCGCAATAGGCCTGGCCCTCCCGATCCAAAAGCTACCTCGGCAGAGGATGGACTGAATCTCAAAAGCAGATTAGCGCGATGAACCTCGAATTTCCCGAACGCTTCAACATGGCCGACTACTTCCTTTACCACAACCTGGAGGAGGGCCGGGAAAACAATGTCTGTCTCTACTTCGAGGACCAGACGTTCACTTACGGCGAGACCGCGCGCTTATCGAGTCGCGCCGGCAATGCCCTGCGAGAGTTGGGGCTCGACATTGAAGATCGAGTTCTCATCGTTCTGCCTGACTGTCCGGAGTTTGTCTGGACATGGTTTGGCGCTGCGCGCATCGGCGCTGTCATCACGATGGTCAACCCGCTGCTGCCGGCGGAGGACTACAAATACTACCTCGATTACACGCGCGCGCGGGTGGCCGTCATTCATGAGTCGCTGCTCAAAACATTTAACGAGGCCGCGGCGGAAGCGTCTTACTTGCGTGCTGTCTTAGTGGTTGGCGCGCGGGAACCGGATAGCGACGTCGATTTCACGAATGACAGGCCGGTGTGGTCCTCCTTTGCCGGCTCGGTCCTTTCAGCCGCTGATGAATGCACGCCCGCCGACACGCGCCGCGACGACATCGCGATTTGGTTGTTCACTTCCGGTTCGACCGGACACCCCAAGGGCGCCGTGCATTTACAACATGACCTGCCTTTTAACACCGAAGTCTTTGCAAAGCGCACGATGGGAGTGAATGAAAACGATTTGACGGTTTCAGTGCCCAAACTCTTCTTTGGTTATGCAACCGGTACGAACCTGTTATTTCCCTTTGCTGTCGGCGGGGCGACCGCACTCTTTTCAGAACGCTCGACACCGGAAAAACTTTTCGAAGTCATCGAGCGCTATCGACCCACCATCCTCACAACCGTGCCGACAATGATTAACTCGATGCTGAATTCGAACGACGCAAGCAGCCACGACTTGTCGAGCCTGCGTTTCTGTTATTCGGCCGGCGAAGCGCTGCCGGTTGAGCTCTACGAGCGCTGGAAAACACAGTTGGGCGTGGAGATTTGCGACGGTATCGGATCCGCGGAGATGTTTCATATCTACATTACCAACCGGCCGGGCGACGTGAAGCCCGGAAGCCTGGGCAGGGTTGTCGAAGGCTACGAAGCAAAGATCGTTGATGCCGACGGTAAAGAAGTTGCCACCGGAGAAATGGGCACGTTAAAGATCAAAGGCGACTCGGCCGCGCTCTGTTACTGGAATGCGCACGAGAAATCCAAAGAGACTTTTGCCGGCGACTGGTGCACTACCGGAGATCAATTTCACGTCGACCGTGAAGGGTACTATTGGTATCACGGACGCACTGACGAGATGTTGAAAGTTTCCGGCATCTTTGTCGCGCCTGCAGAAATCGAAAACTGCCTGCTGCAGCACGAGGCCGTGCTCGAATGCGCCGTAATCGGTAATGATGCAGGTGATGGACTCGTCAAACCCAAAGCCTTCGTGGTGCTTCGCGAACAACACGGAGTCAGGACCACGAGCGGTTCAATGAACGCTGAACTAGCAATAGAATTGAAAGAGTTCGTCAAGTCTCGTCTTGCGCCGTACAAGTATCCTCGTTGGATTGAATTCGTTCCTTCACTCCGAAAGAATGATCGTGGCAAAATCGATCGACAGAAATTGAAGCAAACTTAACGAAACGTCCCCGGTGGCATTTCAGTGCTTGAGTATATGCCGCTGCTTATGCGCTCACTCGGCTGTGGGAATTGGTTAGACTTACGCCTTATTGTCTTTCTTTCAGCAGCCGCGTTATGAGTCGCCAGGCTAGCCACCCTGGGATGAAGACCAGCACTAGAAAAATGGCCCAGAGCAGATAGCCACCGGATCGGGCGAATGGAGCGATGTATTCACTCGCTTGCGCAATTTCGCAACGACCCGTGGCCGCGTGATATGTCCCGCCCGCGTCGACACAACTGTTCTGTTCAAGCAATCGAGCCAGCCATGTTGCGACACATACGCTAACCGCCAATGCTGCGATCCAGGGGAATATTGCGAAGACTCGTCTCATTATGCAGGCGGCCTAACATCGAAGTTTCGGCCGTAGCCATTAACCGTTGCGGCGTTCGAGGTTGTAGTCGCGGAGGCGGCGATAGAGGGTAGAAGGAGAGATGCCGAGAATCTCGGCGGTCTTACCGCGGTGCCAGCCTGTTTTTTCGAGCGCAGCCAGGATTTGTTGGCGCTCGACATCGCGCAAAGAAGTGGGCGATGAGTCCATGCTCGAACCGAACGAGCTCGGGACTGAACTGAACTCAACGGCAGCACCGGGCTGCGAAGCGGGAGCAGTAAATGCAGCTGCCGGCATTGAAGGTCGCACGACCTCAGGCGGCAATTCATTGATGGTGATGCGGCCATTGTTAGAAAGAATCACCGCGCGCTCGAGACAATTCTTTAACTGGCGTACATTGCCCGGCCAACTATAACCGCGCAATGCCTCAAGCGCTTCCGGTTCAAGCTCTGGCGGAGTTGTTCCGCCCACATCACTTAACAGATGGCGTGCCAGCGGCTCGATGTCTTCGGGCCTGTCCCGTAGAGGCGCAAGGTCGATCTGAAAACCGTTGATGCGATACAGAAGATCTGAACGAAACGATTCATTGGCAACAACTGAGTCGAGGTTGCGATTCGTTGCCGCCACAATGCGGACGTTGACTTCCACCTTCCGGACTCCACCAACCCGGAAAAATGTCCTCGTTTCGATTGCCCGTAGAAGTTTTGCCTGAAGTTGCGCGGGCAGTTCGGTCACTTCATCGAGAAACAACGTGCCACCATCGGCGAGTTCAATTAGTCCCAGCTTGCGTCCTTTTGCACCTGAGAACGCGCCGGCTTCATAACCGAAGAGTTCCGACTCCAACAACGACTCCTGAAATGCAGCGCAATTAATATCAATGAACGAACCATCCGCTCGAGTAGATAAACGGTGAATGGCGTGGGCGATAAGCTCTTTACCGGTGCCAGACTCACCCGTTATCAACACTGATGCCTCAGAAGGAGCAACGCGTTCCACCAGCCGCACTACTTCAGTCATCGCAGCCGACACGGAAACAATTTCGGGCAGTCCGGACTGCCGCGCCAGTTGTTCACGAAGGCGCAGGTTGTCCACGCGCAAGCGACGCTTTTCCGCGGCCTGCTTCACGCGCATATCGAGTTCGGTAATGCTGTATGGCTTGGTGAGATAGTCGTAGGCGCCAAGCTTCATGGCTTCAACGGCAGTTTCCACCGTTGCCTGCCCCGTCAGCATGATCACTTCCGGAGGATTTGGCCGCTCATGCACGCGCCGCAGAACTTCCATGCCGTCGATGCGCGGCATGTTGATGTCGCAAAGCAACACGTCGACATTGCTCTCTTCAAGTTTGCGCAGTGCTGCATCGCCGTCCGGCGCGGCCTGCACGCGATAACCCAGCCGCTCCAGCTCCTTCTGTAACACCATACGAAGATTTGCTTCGTCCTCGGCGATCAGAATTCGTGCTGCCTTTTGCTCACTCAATCCTGCGGTTCTCCGTCGTTGTTGATTATCGGAAATGAAATGGTGAAAGTAGTGCCGACGCCCACTGTAGATTGCACGTCGAGACTGCCGCCGTGTTCCGTTAAGATACCATAACAAACTGCCAGGCCAAGACCTGTACCCTTACCAATCTCCTTGGTAGTGAAGAAGGGTTCAAAGATTTTTGTAATATTTTCCTGTGGAATCCCCACCCCGGTATCAGTGACTTCGACCTGCACATTACTTCCGTTTCTACTGCCCGCGATTTTTAGCACGCCCCCGTCAGGCATCGCGTCTATGGCGTTTGCTGCCAGCGCAATCACTGCCTGCTGTAACTGTCCCGCATCACCCGAAATCGCGGGCAAACCCTCAGGCGCCTCGATTTGAAATTCCACTTTCTCACCGCGTTGCTGATGGGATAACAAACGAGCAGCTGAAGATATCACGTCGGCAAGGTTTACAAGCGCATGTTCTGTCGTTCGTGTTCGACTAAAATCCAATAACCCATTGGTGATAGTTTTGCAGCGAAAGGCCTCACTGCGAATCAAACCAAGATACTCGCGGAGGTCATCAAGCGCCGCTGACTCTTTAAACTCGCCTCCGCTGACTCGAGACTCCAGAGCTTCGGCGCAGGCAGAGATGGTGGCCAGCGGATTGTTTATTTCATGGACCACGCCCGCAGCCAGCCGTCCGATTGCGGCGAGCTTCTCAGCACGAGCGACAGCCCGGTATGCTTCGACGCGATCAGTGATCTCCTCCCCGATAGCTATTACGTGCGATACTTCGCCACTTCGATCGATCCACATGGGAATCTTGCTTATTAGCCAATGTTTCACCTCCCCGCTTGCGGTAGCAGTCGCATGTTCGATGCGTTGAATTTCGCCGCTCTCAAACACACTGGCGAACTCGCCCTCCAGCAACTCCGGTTTCTGCCGGGTCAGGACGCCGAAGACATTCTTTCCCATCACTGAGCCACGGGGTATGCCAAGTTCGCCCAGCTCGCGGTTGCGGTTCCAGGCAACAATCTCGTAGTCGCGATCGATAGCGTAAAGTGAGAGCGGCAGACTATCGATAATCGCCTCGATGAAGCGTTGTTGAGCTTGCACCTCCGCGGTGCGCCGCTCGACTTCAATCGTCAGGTTGGCTGACGCATCGCGGGCGGCCTGGTAGAGACTTGAAATGTGCGCAGCCAGCGCGGCCTGTTGCGCGGCCGCATCGACCAGCCGGCAGACCGTGTCGTCGCAATCCTCGTGCTTATCAAACGCTACTACTAGCGCGCCCTTGGTACGGCCGCCAAACCTCAGCGGCGCGGCGTACTCGACCACATGGTCATCGTCGCGCAGAAAAAATTTGCGCCGGTCACTGATAAGTACCGGCACCGCGCTTAACGATGTTGATGACGTTAGCCAGTTCTGCAAATGATCAAGTCGCAGTAACGCAGAATCTTCCGCGCTTCCCTCGCGATCGAACACGCACGCAGCCTTAGTTCGCTCGCCCAGGCTTACAAGAGCAGCACACATAGCGGCGCTCGTACCCTCGTAAGTCGCTCCGGCCACGCGACGCACTAACTGATCCGGCTCCAGCGTTCGCAATAACCCACGGCCCAAATCAGCCAGGAAGCGTAATTCACGATTGCTTCCGATGAGTGCCCATTCTCTGCGGGCGGACCGCAGATGAGTGCCACATCTGGAAACAATTTCGGCTGTGGCAGACTTCGCGATGTAGTCGTCGGCCCCGGCGGCGAAGGCTTCCAGCTTCTGACTCGCAAGTTCGTTGTCCGAGAGAGCAATCAAAGGCAGTTTGCTGGTGGATGGCTGGGCGCGCAGAAACTTGCAAAGCGCAAGGCCATCGACTCCGGGCAAGGCGAGGTTCATCACGACAAGGTCGCAAGGTTCTTTCTGAGCTGAACGCAACGCAGACGTAGCATCACCGGCTGTCAACGCATGATAGCCGGCATTCTCGAAAGCCGTGACCAACCGCTCTCGCGCTTCGCTATCGTCGTCAACAACGAGAACGTTGGCAATTTGGTCGGGGTTAGTTGCAGAAGGCATGCTTCAATCCTGAGACGAGGGCAGGTCTGGGGTGACCTGGACCCCCGGAAAATGCGTCTTAGCCTTCGGTCATCCGAGGCCGAACACGCAGCTCCTGGCAGCGATTGAAAGCGATGAGGATAGGAATGTCAAGACGGTTGAAATGGGAGGAGGGGAGTGGTGCGAGTCAGATAGCGGCCGGAAGCAAAGCTGGGAACCATTCAGCGTCGCTTCCGGCCTTTGACTGGGGCAAGCGGGCAAGCTTCAGGCTTGCCTGGCGGGGTGAGAGTTTTGTCAAAACCGAGTGTCTGTCACATTCTGAACACCGATCTTAGAAGGTAGCGGCTCGGGCTCCGTGCGGAGAGCCCGTGAAGCCTGATGGCTTCTAAGCCGCGTTAATCCTTTCTCAATTGTTGTGCCGCGTAGAAAAAACTCTAACGGTCTTGAAACCAGCAAACTTACTAAGCATTTTATGAAACTCTATTCAGTCCAAGATTCAATCAAGTCTCCCGTAACCAATTAACGTCAAATTGAGAGGTCAGATTGAGACCTCTAATCAACTTGCACAAAATACTCCGGTTGACAACATTCAATTGAGCGGGCAACCTTCGTCTTTGCGTTCAGAAGCCTGAGACTTACGCGTAAGTTGCACGGTGCTTTTGCGTGCTTAGTACACATTACTCATCACTCTCTAGTGTCAACTGAAGTGGCAGATTCAAGCACACCGTTAGAGATAACCAGGCCCGCGGGTTACATCGAGCTTATTCGGAGCAATCGCAGTTTTCGGCAGGTTTGGCTTGCCCAGGTAGTAAGTCAGATGGGCGATTGGTTTGATACGATCGCCCTCTACACCATCATTCGCCATCTGACGGGTTCAGGCCGCGCAATTGGTCTGCTGATGGTGGCTCGCTTCCTGCCAAGTTTCGTATTCGGTTCACTTTCCGGTGTTGTTGCGGACCGATTCAGTCGCCGCTCGATAATGATCATTTCCGATCTGCTGCGCGCGGTGGTGGTAATGGGCTTCCTTCTTGTGCGCCGCGCAGATCAGTTGTGGATCATCTACTTGCTCACGGTGCTGCAACTGGGACTTTCCACTTTTTTTGAACCCGCAAAGACGGCAGTTATTCCCTCGATCGTTTCTGACCGTGAGCTCGTCGCCGCAAACGCGATCTCTGCGGTGACCTGGTCTGCCATGCTAACGCTCGGGGCAGCCATTGGCGGCGTAGTCACGGGATGGTTTGGGACGGACGTTGCCTTTATTCTTGATGCGCTAACTTATCTGCTGTCGGCAGCGCTTATCGCCAGCGTTCGTTTGCCCAGGCGTCCACCCCGCGAGAAGAGTAGGCTCACTATTAGCCGGGCCCTGGGCATCCTCGAGACTATCGAAGGAGTACGCTACGTTAAGCGCCGGCCGCGGGTGCTGGCCCTGCTACTGGTAAAACCGGCCTGGGGACTGGGTGGTGGAATATTGACGCTGCTGGCAGTCTTTGGCGACAAAGTATTTCCCGTGGGTAGGAGCGCGGCCGCGGGCATCGGTGTTCTTTTTGCAGCTCGTGGAATCGGAACGGCTGTGGGGCCGATTGTCGCTCGCCGGATTTCGGGAGAAGGTAAGAAGCGAATGCAAGCTTCGATCGGAATCGCGTTTCTGATCGGCGGTGCTTTCTACATGGCTTTCGGAATGGCAACGAGTTTTATTATTGCACTCGTCGTTCTGGGACTCGCACACACCGGAGGCAGCATCCTCTGGGTCTTTTCCACTGTGCTATTACAGCGCGGCGTTGAAGACAACTTTCGCGGACGCGTATTTGCGGCCGAATTCGCTTTGCTAACACTTACAATGGCAGTCTCAAACTATTTGACCGGCGAACTGCTCGATCGGTTCGGGCTTTCGCCTCGTGTGGTCGCCGTCGGCATCGGTGCGTTTTTCCTGCTTCCCGGGGTCGCCTGGTTTGCTACGCAAAGATGGTGGGACAAGGATCACAAGGAGCGGACCGAGGAAATTGTTCCGGCACTCCTGACAGATAATTGAATTTTTCTACCAGGGTGAAACAATGAACCATCATCATCGTGATCTTGCAGTTAATCGGAACCTATCTTCTTTTTACAAAAAACTCTAATACCTGGATTAGAACACGCAGATGAGTATCACAGTAGGAGTAATGGGTTCATCCGGAGACGCCCCAGCGGGAACCGCCAAAGAAGAGTTAGTCGAAAAGGCCCATGTTCTGGCTAAGGTTATCGCGGGGCGGGATCTCGTGTTGCTCACTGGAGCAACGACCGGAATAGTCTATGTGGTTGGCAAAACTGCACACGATGCCGGGGTTTTCCATTTGGGAATTTCGCCCGCCAGTGATAGCCGTGAGCACGTTGAGAAATACAAACTGCCGTTGGACGCTTGCGATGCAATCGTCTACACCGGATTTGGATTGAAAGGGCGAAATGTTGTGCTGGTACGCTCATGCGACGTCGTGCTCTTCATAGCCGGCGCAATGGGCTCGCTAAATGAATTCACGATTGCTCATGACGAGGGAAAGGTCATCGGCTGTTTGACCGGGACCGGCGGTGTCGCGGACGAGATGGACTACCTGCTCCAGAAGTTTTCGAAGGAAACTGGGGCGCGCGTCATTAAGAATGGCGACGCGGCGAAATTGCTCGATGCTTGTCTCGCGGCACTGAAGTAGCTTTCGCAAATATATTTTCTTTTCCTGGTGGGTGACTGTTTCATGGACCTGGGAATAAGTGATCGCGTCGCGCTTGTCGCTGCCGCCAGCAGAGGAATTGGTTTTGCCGTGGCACGTGAGCTGGCGCGCGAGGGCGCACGCGTCTTTCTTTGCTCACGCGATGAAGCGCGCGCCAGCGAAGCAGCGCAAAAAATCCATGACGAAACAGGCGCCAGTGTTGCCGGTATAGGTGCTGACGTCACCAACGATCAGGCGGCGGCACATTTTGTCGGCCTGGCGCGTGAGCGTGCCGGTCGCATCGATATCCTTGTTACGAATGCTGGTGGGCCCCCAGCCTCCAGTTTTGCTCAGGCGCAGTTGGAAACATTTCGCCAGGCCTTCGAGCTAAATGCGCTATCGGCGATTCGGTTGGCGAAATTGGTTCTACCGGGCATGCAGGCTCAGAAGTGGGGTCGAATTGTTAACATCACTTCGGTTTCGGCGAAACAGCCGATTGATGGATTGCTATTCTCAAACACCGTCCGCGCCGCACTCACCGGCTGGGCCAAGACGGTTTCCAACGAAGTCGCGCGCGACAACGTTACCATAAACAACGTGGCCCCGGGTTACACCTTGACCGATAGACAGGATGAATTGGCTGAAGCGCGCGCGCTGGCGTCAGGAAAACCGAAAGAGGAAATCATCGCATCATGGGCCACACAGGGACCAATGGGAAGAATTGGCAGGCCTGAAGAGATCGCGGCCGCGGTAGCCTTCCTTGCTTCAGAACGTGCCTCCTACATTACAGGCGTCACGCTTCAAGTGGACGGCGGGTGGGTGAAGGGTCTTTTCTAATCATGCAGGAACCCATAATCGCCGCACCATATTCTGAAGTAAGCCTGAGTGCTGACGAATTCGATCATCCGGCATGGAGGCTGGCTCAGCCGGTCCACATAACCCGGCAGTGGTCCGGAGAAAAGGCGCCGGCCTCCAGGCATGCTGAAGCCCGGGTCATCTGGTCAGAAGAATCATTGTTAGTGCGGTTTGTTTGTAACCAGGATAAACCATTAATAGTTAACCAGAATCCGCAACTCAATCAAAAGACAATTGGGCTATGGAATAGGGATGTATGTGAGATTTTTGTCGCGCCGGATCCAACTACGCCCAGTCGGTATTTCGAATTTGAAGCGGCGCCAACCGGTGAGTGGGTAGATCTAGGTATTCATGTTACGTCGAACAGACGTGAAACCGATTGGGAGTTCTATTCAGGAATGACTACGGCTGCGCGATTCGGCGGGGAGGAATTAACAATAATCATCCGCATTCCCTGGAGCAATTCGATTCCAAAACCTCACGCGGGAGACGAGTGGCGCGCGAATCTGTTTCGCTGTGTTGGAACAGGAAACGAGCGGTACCTGGCCTGGCAACCGACTCACACGCCGGAACCTTACTTTCACGTGCCGGAAGTTTTTGGCCGGCTGCATTTCTGCTAGTTTCACGCTTGATAGCTCTGTGGACAAGTCATCGCTTCTGTCCAGGCAAACTCAAAACGTACTCGGTAAACTTAGCGCGATCATGATCAGACATTTTGAAGATCCGCGTTGCGATCAAGTAACCCGTCTCGGTCTCATGGTCTTCAAGACTTTCATAACGAACCGGCAGTACCTGCATTTCGACTGGACCCTGAGGCAATTCAAGTTTCACATTCAAGGGGCGGTTTTCTCCCACCAGATGATGTTCTCCGAGTGTGATCGCCGGAACAATGAGCGCCAGGCCGTTGGGACTGAGATCCATGGTGTGGCCATCAACGCTGCTGACTCGCCTGGCGCCATTAAGGTTTCTCGTCAACGATACCAACGAGAGGTTAAAAGGTAGGCGCACCTTTCGCCGCTTCTGATGCCGGCGGTCGCCGACTAACTGCCTCAGGCGTGACACGATTGATCGAGTTAATTCGGCCATGGTTTCCTACAAGCTGTCCGCTTCGCCTGGGAGCGCTGCATTACGACCGGGGCCTCTGAGACACCTTGACACCGAAGTGCCTTGGCTCGAATTTGAGAGGAGGGCAGAATCAGGAGGCCGGTCGGAGCGTCGCAGAGTCCATTCTAGTGAGCCCGAGGCTTTGGCGCAATAGAAAGATTTATGCTCACCAATGGGATTTGTTTACCGGCGGCGGCTCAAGTGTGGGACTTAGACCGGGGGCCAGCTTAATTCTTCACCGGAGGCAGAGCTTTGCCGCCCACGTCGCTGCTTCTGACTCCACTTGCGTCCAGAAAGAACGAGAGTCGACCGGTGCGGCCATATTGGGCCGGCTCCGCTGCTGCGTTCCAGGTCTTACCCCCCGCAGGAGCGTTAACGTGGAATCGATAACCCGTGGACTCCGTGCCCTCAAGATCCTTTGGTAGCAGACCGAGCGAAATCAGGGTTGCCAAGTCACCAAAAAGACCATTGTGTTGCTGACTATAAAGAAGCTCTGCGAGCGAGATGCGCGTCAGCAAGGCCTGTACTTCGTCGTGATGAGTGTTGATACGGGCGTCGAAGAAAAATTGCTTGCCGGCTTTCTTTACAATCGCTTGATTTTCTTTGTCGCCAATGATCCAGGCGCCGTCAACCAGGATCAGAGTAACTGGTTCAGGTTGCTCGGGAGCATCGCCCTCCTTCACTTTCACAAACACCGTCGCGATGTCGCCGCTCACCTCCTCACCGCCGAGGTTCACTTGCTCGGGAATTACCGCAGCCATCTTTTCGAAGTCTGGACGCAGATCTTCAAACTCCTGCGGCTTCAAGGGATCGATCGCCGCTTTGTAGATCGACAGGCTGAATGCTTCGCGAAATCTTCTCTCGCGCATTGCTTTGTAGAATTCGCGCACAGTATCTGACGGGGAGCGGACAGTTCCCTGCGCAAGCGTCGTTGTTGCGATTGGGCATACAAGAGCAGTGAGGACGACAAAGCGGATCCCGTATTTGGGTAAGAATTTGAAGGAGAACATCGATTCTTATTCCTTGTTTACGTAACCTGAGGCGCGCATAAAAACTCGGCGCGCCTCATTGGTAGAGCCTGTTAACGAGAAGTACTCACTGCCTGAAGACTTCTCAAACCTTAGAGTCTAATCGAGCATTGATGGATGCCCTAACCATCGCGAGGTTTCAAAACCAACTCTCGGCCAACGAGATAGAGCAAGACCGTCAAGACCAAGAACGGCAATAGTCCCAGCAGATCGGAGTGTCCTCCTTCGAAGAATGGATTCCTGTGCGTTGCCCACTCCTCGAAGACCTTGAGCTTGTTCACTATCCCTTCGCGCAAATTCATGAACGCATAAACTACGCCCGCCAGGGTTCCACCCGCGATGTAGCCGGAAGCTAGCAGTACGCCTGGACTCTTATCTGTTTCCGCGACCATTTGCTCCTCCGTTAGTTTCTGATGCTCCGGCTTTTTGCGCAGGTACTTATCAACCAGATGTCGAACCGCCCCGCCTACAAAAATGGGCGCCGAAGTAGATATCGGCAGGTAGACTCCCACCGCGAAGGCCAGAGAAGGAATGCCACTCAACTCGAGCACTATCGCTATCATTACCCCGAGGAGAACTAGTCCCCACGGTAGTTCGCGGCTAAGAATCCCTTTGATAATGTACGACATCAATGTCGCTTTGGGCGCAGTAAACTTCGGAACGGTGGAACCATCAGCCTGTTTGTCGTAAATACCATTAATGCCCGGGTCAGCGAGATAAACGGGTACTCCCTGGTCATTCACGAGATAACGACCTTTCGGTCCGTAGTCGGTGGTTGTCTTGTGAACAATATTGTAGGGAGTTGTGTCTGAGCTGGCCTGCCCGCCCTGAAGGCTTTCATGCTTTGGTTGGTTTCCGCTCATCACATACTGATCGGGCGTGAAATGGAAGCCTGCAGGAAAGTTGAAGTCCTTGCTGGTGGCCACCGGAACGTAAATCGTCCCAGCTTGATTCATGGCCAGCAATATGGGCCCCAGCGCCAGAGCCGACACTAATGCGCCAACTAGAATTGCGATCTGCTGATACTTCGGCGTAGAGCCCACCAGAAATCCCGTCTTCAGATCCTGCGAAGTGGTACCTCCGTTGGAAGCGGCTATGCAGACGATGCCGCCGATTGAAAGTGCTGTAACGAAATAAGGAGGGCTAGTCCACCCAATGACCAAGAACACCAGACACGTCAACAGTAATGTGGCGACGGTCATTCCGGAAATCGGATTAGAAGAAGATCCAACCTCGCCCGTCAGGCGAGAAGAAACAGTCACGAAGAGAAAACCAAACGCAACGATTAGCAACGCGCCCACAATATTCCATTGCAAATTGAGCTGCGGAGCGATCATGATTAACACCAGCAGCAGAATAATCCCACCCAGGACAAATTTCATTGAGAGGTCCTGATCCGTACGCGGAGCATTAGTCGCCTCGGCTTTGCTGCCGCGCAGGTCTGCGAGCCCGCCCTTCAGTCCACTCCAAATGACGGGCAGCGAACGGACGAGACTTATTATTCCGCCGGCAGCCACCGCACCAGCGCCGATATAGAGTATGTAACCCTTTTGGATCTGCGTGACGGTCATGTCCTTAATGAGGTGGGTGGTTTCCGGAGCCAAAGGGGTCATCCAACCGCCGCCGAAATATTTGATCGCCGGAATGAGCATCAGGTAGGACAGCACACCACCGGCAAACATGATCGAAGCGATGCGTGGCCCAATGATGTAACCGACGCCAAGTAAAGCTGGATTGTTTTCGATCGATATTGAGGCAGCTTCAAACGGTTGGCCAAAAACTTTAGTGGGATACTCTTTCCACGTCTTAAAGATCGATTGAATACCATAGTAGAGGAAGCCGATTCCGAAGCCGGCGATAATGATCTTGCCGCCGGTTTCGGCCTCGTCCTTGACAGCGGCTTTTTCCCCCGTGTGCGCCGCGGCCCGCGACTCTTCCGAGGCGGCTGCCTTGAGCACCTCGGCGCACGCCGTGCCTTCGGGATACTTCAAGTAGCCATGCTGAGCCACGATCAAGGCGCGACGCAGCGGAATCATCATTAAAATTCCGAGCAGGCCACCAAGCACGGCCACGAGCATTACTCGCGTAAACTCCAGATCGAATCCGAGAATCAGGATAGCGGGCATCGTCACACCCAGACCAAAGGCAATCGATTCGCCGGCTGAGCCTGCCGTCTGTACGACGTTGTGCTCCAGAATAGTCGCATCGCGCAGTCCAAGCTTGGAAAGTACGCGAAACAAGGTGATCGATATCACGGCAACTGGAATCGAGGCGCTTACAGTCAGGCCCACTTTCAAAACGAGGTAAAGCGACGAAGCACCAAAGACGACGCCCAGCAGTGTTCCAACAAGAAGCGGGATCGGTGTCAGCTCGCGTAGGGTAACTCCGGCTGGTATGTAGGGACGAAAACTCTCGAGGTAAGGATTGTCGGGTTTAAAACCAACTCTGTCTGGGAACTCATTCGCAGGGATGCTTTCAGAAGACATCAAGTGACCTCCGATAAAGTTTATTGAACGGGGAGTGCGCAGGGGTTAGTTCGCCCGTTACTTTAACACGGGCCACCCGCGCTTGGGCAAGCTGATTTGCCGATAAAGCGCGGCGTTCCGAAGTCGTCGAAAGCTAATGAGGGCATTGAGTTGCCTAAGCTTGTATGATCTGAAAGGACAACGTGTTAACTGGGACCGCGGGCGTCTCGCCCGCAATGAGCGGGGAGCGCGAACTACCCGTTAGCTCCACACTTCCCGGCAATGCTACGAAGGCGGGCGAGACGCCCGCGGTCCCAGTAAACACGTTGAGTATTGCTGCGCCGGTCCGAGTTCATAGCGAAACACGGCCGCGAGAGGACGCGCCCACCGGATGATGACCTTCAATCTTCGGCCTGTTTTCGATTAAACTTCAGCGGCCTTTCCAATCATTTGAACCCGAAGCACTCAAAGCAACTTATGCGAACAAAAATAGCCCTGCTTTTCCTGACTATTACTTTCCTTTTCCAACTCAATCCGCCTGGACGCGCTTATACAAATTCCATCGGCACGATTGGCGATGCAACGCGGCGTCTGGCAGATATTCCATCTCCTGAAGATGTTCTTGGTTTCGTCCCCGGGGACGATCGCAAGCTCGCCAGCTGGAATCAGGTGCTCGAATATTTTGCTGCGCTCGACCGGGCCAGCGATCGCGTGAGGTTTGAAACGCTTGGTAATTCAACAATGGGCAAACCCTTTGTGATGGCGACAATCAGCGCTCCCGAAAACCTAGCGCGACTCGACGAATACAAAAAGATCCAGGAGCTCCTCGCGGACCCGCGCAAACTGGGTCCGGCAGGGGTTCGCGAGCGCAAGGCGGCAGAACTAATCACGCAGGGCAAGACAATCGTACTTATCACCTGCGGCATTCATTCGACAGAAGTCGGATCCTATCTTTCGAGCATGCTTATCGCCCATCGATTGGCTTCATCAGACAGTCCCGAGATTCAGAACATCCTGCGTAATACGATTATCCTGCTGGTGCCCTCGCTGAACCCTGATGGCGTGGACATCGTCAAAAACTGGTACGACAAGACACTTGGGACTCCTTACGAAGGGACTGATCCGCCCGAGCTCTATCACAAGTACACGGGCCACGATAATAATCGCGACTGGTATGCCTTCACCCAAGTCGAGACCCAGATCACCGTAGATAAGATTCACAACGTCTGGCACCCGCAGATTGTCCACGATATCCATCAGCAAGGCGCATTTGGTTCACGTCTTTTTCTACCTCCCTACATGCAGCCGGTTGAACCTAATGTACCGAAGCAGATCGTCGCGGGCTACACGCAACTCGGGAACTTCATGGCGCGCGAGATGCGGACACAAGGCTTCAAGGGAATCACCACCAATTCAAGTTACGACGCTTGGTCACCTTCCCGGGCCTACTCGCATTACCACGGCGGCGTGCGCATTCTTTCCGAGACCGCGTCATGCAAAATCGCCACGCCAATCACTGTTAAGTTTGATCAACTGCGCAAGGGAGAGGGCTACGATCCGAAAAAAGAGGCGGCCAACTTTGGACCACTGTGGCCGGGCGGCGAATGGCATTTGCGCGATATTACAAACTATATGACGACCGCTGCGTTTCTGTTGTTAAGGCATGCTTCTGAGAATCGCGAAGATTGGTTGAGCAGGTTTTATGAGATTGGTAAGGATGCTGCAAAACCGTGGAAGAAAGGCGAGTTGTATGCGTTTGTAATTCCAGAGGCACGTCATCAAGCTGATCTCCTGAAAGCACTGGATCGTGCCGGCGTGGAAATCGATTACCCTTTGACATTCACGGCTGCGGGAATCAAGTACCCGAACGGTACCGCCGTGATTGCAACGGGCCAGCCTTATAGCGCTGTTGCGAAGGCGTTGCTGGAAAATCAGCAGTACCCGGATTTGCGCGACGCTTCAGGTCATCCCATCTCTCCGTATGACGTTACCGCTCACACACTATCACTTTTGATGGGCGTGCAAGTGCGACTGATTCATCAACCGTTTCATTACGAGGTACCTAAGGAGGTTGGCGGAAACAGTTGCGACGGTTTTGGACCCATTGACGACAAACTGGGCATCTATAAGTCTCACGTTCCCGCAATCGATGAAGGTTGGAGCCGGTTGGTCCTGGAGCAGGAGCATTACAAATACTTGTCAGTCGACGACACGGAGGTTCGATCCGGTAAATTACATGCGAAGTATAATTCAATCGTGATCCCTGATCAGGTGCCGGCAACAATTCTCAATGGCTACAAAGCCGACGCTATGCCGCCGGAATACACCGGCGGACTTGGACAAGCAGGTGTGAAGGCTTTGCGTGAATTCGTTGAGGAGGGCGGCACGCTGGTTTGTTTGAATCGCGCGTCCAGTTTCGCCATTGAACAATTCAAACTGCCGGTGCGCGACGTTGTCGCCGGCGTATCGGAAAAAGAATTCTTCGTGCCCGGATCGATATTGCGCATCGAGCTCGATACTTCAAATCCCATCTCCAAAGGAATGCCGCAGGAGTCGATTGCCTGGGTCGAAGACTCACCCGTGTTCGAAGTTGTTTCTCCCGGGAGCGCATCAGGCGTCTCTCCCACAGTTCGTATCATCGCGCGCTACCCGGCAGATAAGAATCCGCTGTTGTCAGGTTGGCTGCTCGGCGAGAACCGAATCAGAGGCAAGGCGGCGCTCGTTGAAGTCACCATGGGCAAAGGACGAATTATTCTGTTCGGCTTTCGTCCACAATACCGCGGCCAATCGCTGGCAACTTATCCGCTGTTGTTCAATGCGATCTCTACCGGTCCGCAGTAAACCTTGTCCTTAGTTATCCAAAGAGCGGGGCCAAGCCCGCCTTTCTAACCTCGAGCTGATCAGACTTGAGTGCTTCATTCTTGATTGAAAGGCTTTCCAGGTCGGTTATATCGAGACATGGGATAATCTCTCAGGTTAGGAAAGGTGGGCTTGCCCTCGCTTTTTGAATAACAACAAACTTGAAAATGAACATGCCCTTGCACATCCGGATTTTTGAACCTTCCCAGCCTCCTAAGCGTATAATGGATTACACGGCGCACGGAGACGTTTGGCAGTACCCGGCGCCGAGGCCTAAATGGTCACTCTTCTTTTCACCGCAATATTCATCATTGTACTCCTGGCTGTCACCCTTTATTTCTGGGCGCCTCGTGCGAAAAGCTCCGAGCAGAACTTATTGCCGCCGCCCAACCCACCGCGTGGATTGTTTAATGACAAAGATGTTTTCCAGTCGTTTTTGCCGCCGCCGGCAATCTCCAGCGACTATGAGACCGAACGCCGCTCGTTAAACGAACGCGCCAAAGCGGGCGATAAGAGTACATTGACCGAAGCGCACGCGCTTGGCGATCAGAAGCTTTACAATGAACTGTTGGATCAGCTCGCTGCGAATGCTGATCGCGCTCCAACACTTCTTGCGCTACTGTCTTACGTGGCGCGGAACGAATTGCCTGTCAATAACAAGCTGGCGGAAGCAGTTGTCAGCTCCTGGAAAAATTCACCAAACCGCAGTTCAACCGCTACCATGCTGCACGTCACTGCCCTGACGGACGATGCCGCTTTATTTCAAAGTACGGTTGAGGCCGCTTTGTATTTCTGGCGTCAGGGTTTACTTGCGGATGTCTCGGCGGCCGAGTTAGGAGCCTTATTTGACGGAGAGTTTTGGGTGCTCTCCGCTCGCACCAGAAACTCCGGTGCAGGTTTCATCTTAAAACGCACACTCGCAAACGTTCGTCGCGAACTGGAAACCGCGATGCGCGTCAACTGAAAGGATTTCCCGCACCTTCGGAAAGGCAGGTCGACAAACATGGAAAACTTCGACATCGTTTCTTTTCTCCCAGTCTTGCTGATTGGCTTCGCTATTCTTGTAGTGGTGCTCATTATCCTGAGCCGCATTATGGTTAACGTTGGCGCGCGCGAGATAGCCATTAAAGAAAGACGTTACCTCGGCGCAAAGATGCCGCCCGGTCGAGTGGTCGCAACTGAAGGCGAGGTTGGCATCCAGGCAGACGTGTTGAAGCCCGGCTTACATCTCATCAGATTTCCGTTTGAGAAAGTCGTTCGCAAGGTGCCTTTGATCGAGATCGGCGCGGACGAGCTGGGAATCGTCGAAGCCATTGATGGTGAGCCGATGCCGCCGGGAAGAATCTTCGCGCTTGATCGCGCCCAGAATGCGCATAACAATTTTCAGGATCCGATTGCCTTCATCAAACAGGGCGGCGTGAAAGGCATTCAGTTGAGAACGTTGCCGCCCGGCCTATGGCCCATCCACCCTTATCTGTTTCGCGTTTCGGTCGCGAAGACAACAGTCATTCCTCAAGGCAAGGTGGGTGTGATCATCGCCGCCGACGGCGCCTCGCTTGATCCGGGCCGGCTTCTCGCCAGAGCCGTTGACGGGCATATCAGTTTTCAGAATGCTGAGCTATTTGTTTCTTCTGGTGGGCAGAGGGGACCGCAGGTGGACATTCTCACGCCCGGCACATATCGAATCCTGACTCAGTCCGACCCGATCGAAGGCGGCTCCGACATCAAACCCGGACTGTTCAACATCAGAGTTTTCGACGCCACTGTAATCAACGAAAATCAGATTGGTTTGGTTGAAGCATTGGATGGTTCGCCATTGAATGCCGGCGATTACGTCGCCGAGTCGGTTGCGGGCCATGACAATTTCCAGGACGGACATGAGTTCATCGATGGTAAAGGACAGCGCGGTCCCCAGAAGGACATCCTGCTGCCCGGCACTTACTACATTAACCCGTTGCTCTTCAAAGTGATTCCAGAGTCTGCGAAAGAAGTTAAGCCGGGTGAGGTCGCTGTGATCGTCTCCAATACCGGCAAAGATCCTTCAGATGATATTCGCCGCGAGATGGCCGCGAAAGTGCGGGCCCGGATGGAGCGCGAAGAGAAAGAGCAGGCTGAGCAGTCGGCGGCCGTGCTCGACAAGATTGATGACGGCCGAACGGCTGCAGAGATCCAGGTTGAACTGATGACTGGCGATCCCGCGGACCGCCGACTTGATGAAGGCGCTCACGAAGCCTACGTCGTGCCGGAAGGCTATCGTGGTATTCAAGAGACCGTAGTGGGTCCTGGTCGTTACTACGTCAACACCCTGGCCATTACGCCGATCATTATTCCGACGACCAACCAGACAGTTGAATGGACTTCCGGCGAAGTCGTCAACACCTTCAATCCCTTTGAAGTGATCTCGAAAGACGGTTTCACGATGCAGTTGGAAGTGCGTGTGGTCTTTCGCGTAAAACCGGAAGACGCGCCTTTCATGGTCGCCAAAATCGGAGGCATCGAACGCCTGATTCAGAACGTGATGCACCCGCTGATCGATTCGATCTTCCGCAACCAGGCGTCAGAATCTTCGGCCATGGCTTATTTACAGAACCGTCACGAAGAGCAGGAACGAGCCGAGGCGCGCGTTCGAGCGCACCTTTTGAAATATCACGTGGACGTGGTCAACGTGCTTATCTGCCATATTCATCTGCCGGAAGAGTTGATGAAAACGCAGACTGAGAAGATTCTCGCGGAGCAGCGTCAGAACATGTACAACGCGCAACGCGAGGCTGAGGAAAAACGCATTCAACTGGAACGAACAAAATCGCAGGCTGACAACCAGAAGGATTTGATGGGCGCAACGGTCGGGGTTGAGATTGCCGGCAAACGGGCCGAGCAGCGCAAGGCTGAGGGCGAAGGCGAGGCTCACTATATTCTGCAGACCGGCCGGGCCGAGGCTGAGAAGGTCCGTCTGATGGGCGAGGCCCAGGGCGTGGCCTACCACGAACAAGTCAATGCGCTTGGCGCTCAGGGAGTAGCGCTGGTGGAAGTGCTGAAGGTAATCGGCGAGAAAGGCGTGCGCATCACGCCGGACATCATGGCTTCGGGCGGCGCAGGGGATGGCGGCGGCGGTGGTGGAGTCGGCACGCTGCTGCTGTTGAATCTCTTCCGCAACCAGATGAACCTGCCGGCCGCAAACGGTGAGAAGGCGCCCGGAAAATAGTTCTGGTGGCGAGCTCAACGTGATCGCTGGCACCGCGGGCGTCCCGCCCGCAATGAGCGCGAAGCGCGAATGACGTTAACCAAGCAGCGGGGGCAAGCCCACCGCCTTCCCGACCTATGAGACTCTCTCATTAGCAATGTAGTTCCAGCCTTTGAAAGCCTTTCAATCAAGAATTGGCAACTCAGTTTTATTAAGCTCGGGGTCGGGAAGGCGGGCTTGCCCCCGCTGCTTGGTTAACGAGACGCCCGCGGTCCCAGTAGTTAGCTTGAGTAGGAATCTTTTACTGGAAGTACATCTGCGCGGCCATCTTCGCGAGCTTCCAAACCCTGGACCATTCAATTCTGCCATTTCCATTTTCGTTGCCGGTTAGTTTGTCCAGGATAAGCTTACGAAACATTTTGCCTTCGCGCCGCAACATAAACTCTTTCGCGTAAGGCTTTGCCATTTCGAAAAAGCTGAACTCCGGATCTGTGACAATGCCAATGCCTTCGAGGGTCATTAATGCGCGCATGATGTAGGTGAAGTTTGCCGGCAGCCGAAAGGGATATTCATAGACTATTTCCGCAAGATCGTAGGTCAGTTCCTTGAACTTAACTTCGCCCAGCTTCAGATTGAGGTAAATCTTGAAGAGACGCTCAACGACAGGGCGCACCGTTTCCGGATCCACGCCAGGCTTGAGGAAATTGAGATCGATAATGTCCTGCCCAAGGCCGCGAATGTCGCGCGCAACCACATGAAAGAAGGCGTCGATCATCTGCGACTGGAGTCCGGGAGTTATGCGACCAACCATCCCAAAGTCGAAAAACGCAAGATGGCCGGAATCCATGACCAACAAATTTCCGGGGTGCGGGTCAGCGTGAAAAAACCCATCTTCCAATAGCTGCTTCAGATAAGTGCGCACTAACAAACGGTTGACTTTTACGGCCGAGATGCGACGCGCGCGCAATCCTTCGATGTCTGTGACCTTCGTGCCGCGAATAAATTCCAAAGTCAGGACCCGACGACTCGTGTGTGACCAGTAGATTTTCGGAACACGAATTACTTGCCACGTGCGGAAATTGTAGCGGAAGCGATCTGCGTTTCGCCCTTCCTTCACGTAATCCATCTCTTCAAAAATGGTGGTGTGAAACTCTCGCAGCATGCCTTCCCAGTCAGCGTTTTCATTCGCGCGGGGGAAGAAACGGTTGGTCAACTTTACCAGACGATAGAGAATCGCAATGTCGAAACTGATGATTTGTTCGAGGTCAGGGCGCTGAACCTTAACCGCCACTTCCTCACCGGATGAAAGTCGCGCGCGATAAACCTGGCCCAGCGAAGCCGAGGCAATCGGCTCGCTATCAATCTCCACATAACACGCCTGCAAGCTCCGCCCCAATTCGGCTTCAATTCGCGCAAAAGCTTCGGCCGTCGGGAATGCTGGTACCTGGTCCTGCAGCGCCGACATCTCTTTCACATAAGCAAGTGGCAGAAGATCAGCCCTGGTGCCCAGCGTCTGGCCGATCTTAATGAACGTCGGGCCCAGACCAATCAAACTCCTACTCAACCAGACAGCCTGATTTGCAAGGCGTTCCTCTTTCTTGTTCGAACCTTCGCCACCGCGAAAAACGATCAAGCGCACGAGTCGAACAATCCTGTCGACAGCAACGCGAAGAAGTTCGTTAGACCACGGCCGTAAACGTGCAGTCAGACTTTTCGTTCTCGCTTCGTCACGAAGCCGCTCGGCCATGCGTCGGTTGAAGTCTGCGCGGATATCGTAGGTGTCCAGGAAAAGGTAAAGGGTAAACAAACCGAGCACACGCGCCACGTGTGCCAGTCGCCACCAGCCGCGTACGCCGCGGCCCTTAAGAATCTCAGCCACGAGTTCGTCTGTTAACGGTGTCGGGGCGGAACTGTTCTTAATGGCCGAAGACGACTCCTTGCCTGGAAGGCTGCCAATGGCGTGGCCATTGCCGTTGTTCGCGTGCGAGGTGGGTGCCGGAATTATTGCTTGCGACTGACTCATATATTTCCGCTATCTAACTAAAAATCGGCGGGCCCATACATACACGCGCCTCTAAACATTAAAACAAATTGGAACCGAGAGCGGTAGTGACCGGGGCCGAATGTTCATCCCAACGACTAGCTGATAATTCTGCTCGTAGCGCGCAGCGCTGCTATCACAAATGCCAGTCGCTACCGCCCCTGGTTCTGATCGCAGGCGTCTCCATTGACTCATCAAACCAGCGCAAGCATATGCCTGGTGCCGCCTCGCTCAAAATAACGCTGCGCGTACTCCGCATCTTTCTCAATTTGAACCTTCAATTCTTCAATCGAGCCAAATTTGCGCTCGTCACGGAGCCGATGGAGGAAGCGAACGCGCACTACGTCGCCATAAAGATCGCCCGCCCAATCCATTACGAAAGTCTCGACCGAAGGTTCCGCATCAGCTCCAAAAGTTGGCCGCACACCCACGTTGGTAACGCTGCGGCGCCATTGCCCCTCGATCAACGTCCCGGTCACATAGACGCCGTTCTTGGGTATGACGCGGTTCCGAGGGTGCAAGTTGGCCGTGGGAAACCCGAGGCTGGCACCTCGCTCCGCTCCTCGCTCTACGCGGCCCTCCACGCCATACGGGCGGCCCAGCAGCCGCCGAGCGATGTTTACTTTGCCTTCTAACAACAACCCCCGTACTTTGCTGGAACTGACGCGCTGACTGCGGAACTGCACCTCCGGAACCTCGTCTGCAACGAACCCTAACTCCTGGCTGACGCGCCTGAGCAGTTCGATGTTGCCTTGGCGATTGTGACCAAACGCGAAGCCGCGACCGAGATAAACCTCTTTTGCATGCAGCCGATCCTTGACGACGTCACGCAGAAAATCCTCGGCTCGAGTTTGGGAGAACTCCTCGTCAAAACGAATGACGATCGTCTGCTCGATTCCCAGCACGCCAAACCCTTCCACTTTTTGATCGAGAGTTTGCAGGAGGGGAGGCGCCGATTCTGGATGTAGCACAGCGCGGGGATGCGGATCGAAAGTTATTACCGTAGGGATCGCACCGGTTTCATGCGCCCTTTCCACCACGGTGCGCATGATCAATTGGTGGCCGAGGTGGAGACCGTCAAACACTCCCAGCGTTAGGACAGTGGGTCTTTGGATCTCCGCGTTGTCGGTTCCGTGAAAGAGGCGCATAAGCGAAGCCAGGAGTTAGCGGTATTCAACTCCCATTTTCCATTTCTCATTTGTCATTTCTCATTTGCCATTTCGAAGAGAAGACTCAGTTCTCGCCTTCAAACAAGCGTAGGCTATTCGCGTTCACAACATGTTGGGAACTTAAAGGATCATCAGCAACCGGCGCTGACAATGGAAAATGACACATGACAAATGATAAATGGAAAATCAAACCCCGCGCCCCTCAACTCATCACTCATTACTTACTTCCAATCCGTCATAGGCCCACTCGACTCCTGCCGGCAGCTTTGCAGAATCGCGCTTGTGCTTCACGTCATGCGCGATGTGGGTCAGGTAAGCTCGCCCGGGTTTGAGCCTCTCAATGTACTCCAGTGCCTTGTCCAGCCAGAGATGCGTCGGGTGTTCTTTGAATCGCAGGCAGTCAAGCACAAGCACGTCCAGGCCGCGCATCTGATCCATTGTTTCTGGCGGAATCTCACTGAGATCCGTTGCATACGCAAAGTCATTCAAGCGGTAAGCCATTACCGGCAACCGGCCGTGGATCACTTCCAGTGGTGTGATCACCAGATCTTTCGCCAGACAAAACTGCGCGCCGGGCACAACCGTGTGGGCAATTACCTGCGGCAGGCCCCCGCCAAAGTGTGAAGGCTCGAAGATGTATTTGAAGATACGGAAAATATCAAGCCAGGCGCGCTCGTTGGCATAAAGGCCCAGCGCGCCATAGCGAAAATTCAGCGGGCGAATATCGTCGAGACCAAAAATGTGGTCGGCGTGGCAATGCGTAACGAGCACGGCATCAAGTCGCTTCAGACCGTAGCGCAACGCCTGCTGGCGAAAGTCGGAAGAGGTATCAATCAGTACCGACCGTCCAACATGTTCAATGAGAATGGAAACTCGTAAGCGTTTATCGCGCGGATCGTCGGAGGTGCAGGTCTCGCATTCGCAGCCGATGGAAGGGACACCAGTGGATGTTCCCGTACCTAAGAACGTTAGCTTCATCAAGTGAACATTAAATGGTAAATGGCAAATGGTGAATGGTCTAACGGCCAGATGGAGGACCATTTACTATTTACCATTTACCATTCACCGTCTTCAGCCGCCAGTGATGTCGCGGCTTGAGTATGCGCTGGCCTTTGATGCCGTTGCTTTGGTAAGGGAAACGTATTGCATCCTCAGGTCGGCCAGTAACCCATCCAGAATTTGTTGTTCCTGCGGCAGGAGGTTGCCTCGCGTTTTTTGCTGGAGCATTCCCAGCACATCGATCCAATGTTTGCCCAGCTCCAGATCAACCTCACGCTTGCCTGTTACCGGGTGCTCCATCATTCCCAGCGAAGAGGCCGCGTTCGAAGCGATAGACATGAGAAAACTGGCGAAACTTGCCGGATCGTCTGCGCCTGGCAATTCAGCTTCAGCGCCCGGTTCCGCGCCCGGCAACTCGTCAGTCCTCCCACTTGAACTTGGTGGCGCCTGTTTGGAGCTTGCCTCTGAAGTGGCTTGTGGGCCGGCGGTTTCGGCCTCAGCCGCTGGCTCAACTGCGGCGCTTGCGCTCACGGGACTGACCTGGGGCGTTTCTGGCTTTGGTTCGGGCCTCTCGTCCTCCGGCACCTCACGCGGAGTACCGTCCGGGTTAAAGAGGCGTCTATCCGTCACTTTGTAACTGGGTTGTTCCTCGCTCATTTTTGACCGTCTACTTCCCTTCTATTTCGCTTTCCACTCAGCGATTTGCTAGCGAGACACAGTGAGGGCGGCCCACTTGTCACCACTTTCATTCGAGTTTCTGATGTGTGTCGATGGTAGCATCCACGTCGTGCGCTCGCAAACTGTTCCGAGTTCCCATACTGGTGCAGATTAAACGATGCGCACATGTGCAACCGGCGGTGCGCGGAGATCAGTACCACCAAGCAGCCGAGTTCCGGTCTCCGAGTTTCGGCCTTCGAGTCTCGGCTTTCGAGTTTAGCGTTTGTTGAGTTGGTTGGTGCGTTCTAAACTCTAGACGCGTCGAAAGCGAACTCGAAACTCGAAACTCGAAACTCTGAACCCGGAACTCAACCTATGCCCGCTACTTTCCAGGATCTTGTTGAACTCATGCAGAAGCTGCGATCACCGGACGGGTGTCCGTGGGATCGCGAACAAACTTACGTTACGCTGGCTCCGATGCTTCTGGAGGAAGCATATGAGGCTTTTGAGGCCGTCGAAGGCGCCCGCGAGGGCCGGCCGGGTGACTTGCGTGATGAACTTGGCGATCTACTCTTCCAAATAATCTTTTACGGCCAGGTTGCAAAGGAGCGGGGTGACTTCTCTATCGACGATGTGACCGGCGCAATTCACGCAAAGATGATTCGTCGCCACCCCCACGTCTTCGGCGACACGAGCGCAAGCGACACAGCAACTGTCTTGCGCAACTGGGAAGCGATGAAGCAGGATGAGCGGCGAGCGGCTGGAAAAAGCGAGCGCGAAGATTCGTTGCTCGATGGCGTGTCGTCCAGGGCGCCGGCGCTAATGGAAGCGCACCAGCTTTCAACCAAGGCAGCGCGGGTAGGCTTTGACTGGAAAGAACTCGAAGACATCTTCGCTAAACTCGAGGAAGAGGTAAGCGAACTGCGCGCGGCCATCCAGACCCACTCAGCCTCTAACAACGAAGGCAATCACACGCGCGTGCGGGAAGAGCTTGGCGATCTCTTGTTTGCGGTCACAAACATCGCGCGTCATCTTAAAGTCGAACCGGAAGCTGCTTTGAAGTTAACGAACCGGAAGTTTCGGCGTCGCTTCGGCTTTATCGAAAGGAAGCTGCAAGAGCGCGGTCAGTCGTTTGACGGTTCCACGCTCGACGAAATGGAAGCGCTCTGGCAAGAAGCGAAGGGCCATTCATAATATTAAGTGATGAGTGGTGAGTGATGCACAAGCGACATTGCACTCATCTGGTCAAGTCGGCTATTCCCCTCCGGATTAGTGCGAACAATTCGTTTAGCTAATTCTGGATGAAGAGCACGTTCCATTCGTTCAGCGTTTCCTTCGTACCAACCTTCGATGTAATCCAGGGCGGTTTGTTTTATCGCGCTCGCGTCGGTAGGAGATTGCGCATGGACTTGGGACCCAAACACTAGTAAGAGAAACGCAGCCGTCAGAATCATGTTTCGCATGTTTTCATCTCCTCAAGTAAGTAGTAATTGCCGAGACG